>NZ_ARZX01000001.1:0-506590 GCF_000568425.1 Cellulophaga geojensis KL-A | reverse complement strand
TTAGTGTATCGCTATGTTAGGACGGGACATTGTTTACATAAAAAAAGCCCTAAGCTAATTACTTAGGGCTGTTGTTTATTGTATGGCTACAATTACTTATAATTAACGTTTTTATTTTTTTATACTAAAGCTAAAGGTGGCTCCTTGGCCTAAAGTAGAGCTTACTTGTATGTTTCCGCCAGATTTTTCTACTATTTTTTTTACGGTAGCTAAACCAATACCATTACCACGTATACCGTATTTGTCTTGGTTGGCGTTTACTTCAAATATTTTAAAAATCTGTTCTTGTTTTTCTTGGGGTATTCCTGGGCCATTATCTTTTACGTAAAACTGGTAATGAGTTTCTGAGTCAGACACACCCAATTCTATCTTTATTTGTTTTTTGTCACTATATTTAATTGCATTGGTTACCAAGTTTATTAATATTTGGTCTAATGCAGTTTCATTAATATACAAGTCTGTAATTGTATTTTTTAGGGTAAAATCTATATTTTGTTCAAAAGAAAACAAACCAAAAATGGTATTTTTTACAGATTCTACCTTTACATCTACCTTGTTTTTACCTAAAATACTTTCGCTTCTGCTGTAATCTAATAAACCTTCTATTAAGCCTTTTAATTTGTCTGATGAGTCTATAATCATCTTTAAAATTTGTTTGCCCTCATCATCTATTTTAGACTGGTACATATCTAAAAACATACTTGTTAAGCTAGATACGTTGTTTAAAGGAGACTTTAAATCGTGCGCAGCAATAAAAGCAAAACGTTCTAGGTCTAGGTTTTTTTCTTCTTGCTTTTGTAGTTCTTCTTCCAATCTTTTTTTGCTTTTTCTAAGGCTAAGTAAATTCATTACTTGTTTAGATAAGGCTTGTAAAGATTTTTGCTGATGCTCTGTAAGTGTATTTGGTTTTTGGTCTACTACACATAATGTGCCTAGCGGCAAACCTTCTTCTGTAGTAAATGGTACACCTGCATAAAACATTACATGTGTGTCTCCTGTTACCAAAGGATTGTCATGAAAGCGCTCATCTTCACTAGTATTTGGTACCATAAAAACTTGTCCGTTTTCATGTATTGCGTGCCCACAGAAAGATATTTGCCTGTCCATTTCATTTACATCTATACCGTAGCTAGATTTAAACCACTGTCTGTCTTTGTCTATAAGTGTTATCATTGCCATAGGCATATTGCAGATTTCTGCAGCTATAGCGGTAATATTATCATAGTCAGACTCTGGTAAGGAATCTAATATAGAATAAGATTGTAGCGAGTCTAATCGCTCTCTTTCTTTAATGTGCTCTTTTGGTGCTATCATGGGGCCGTAGCTTTTTTACTTATTAGTAGGTTGTAAAAAACACAAAAAATGCATTTCACGGGACTTTCCACACACTTAAACGATATTTTAATGTGTTTATTGTATGGTGTTTAAATATAATACCGTATTATTTTATTCTAGCCTTTTATATTTGTTGTACTGGGCTGTTTTGCCTTGTTTTAGGTAGAGTTTTAATAACTTTTGTTTTGAGCTTGCATTTCCTTTTTTATGATTGTCTACAGCAGATTTCCATACTTTTTCTGCCTTTAACAAGTTGCCCTTTTTGTAATAAGCCTCGCCTAATAAGTTTTTTGTAAAAACAGAAGTAGAGTCTAGCTCTAGGTATTTTATAGCCTCGTCATACTGTTTAAGTTTTAAATAAGCATTGCCCAAGTTGTAAACAACGTTTAAGTTGCCTTTGTCTGCAAGGCTTTTTGCGTATTTAATTGTGCCTTCATAATCTTGATTACTTGCACACAAAGAAGCTAGTATTTGAGCTGCAGACTCATTGCCTCTTTCAAAACTCATTTGATAATATTTTTTGGCTTCACTAAGGTTATGGTTGTTAACATATAATAATGCTAACTTGTTCATAGATTTTGTGCTGCCGTCTTCAATAGCCAACTTGTAGTGTTTTATGGCTTTTTCTATATCTCCTTTTTTCTTGTATTTATCTGCTAAAGACTCGTTAGACGGACTACAACTGTTTAGCAAAAGTACAAATACAGAAATTTGTAGTAAGTTCTTCATTTTCATAGGTTAAAGTTCTTAGGTTTGTTTTCTTTTTATAGCCCGTAATAGCGTTCAAAAATTACTTGCCTTTTCTGGGGAAGAAATGGTGGCTTAAAAAAGACGTTTAGTTTTATATCATTTGTAAATTTTTATTGGTTTTTATAATTATTAATAAATTAAAGGTAAGTTATTTAAGGTACAAAAATAAGGTTATTCTTGCAAATCAAGAAAAAACTTGTAATTAATTAACATATAACGTTTTAGTAGCTGTTTAAATTTATAAAAAAATAAAAGAGCCTTACGTGGGCAAGACTCTTTACTAAATACAATTGTGTTTTAAATTAAGTTATAATTTATTCTTATGCAGTTGTTTAAAGTTGTTAATTACACTTTTCTGACCCTTAGTTAGATTTTTATCTTGTAAAAACCAATACACACGCCTAGCGGTAATAAAGTTAGCATTTAGTAATGGTATTAGGTGATCTGCGGTTTTTTCTGAAAAATAATTTTTGCTTTCTAGCATTTGCAACAATGCAGCTATCTCTTGATACGTTTTTAATTTACCAGCATAAGCACTAATACTGTCTAAATACTTGGGTTTTATATTGTGTGTAGTATTTTTTATAGATTTTAGTGCGGCTATCTTTTGTGCTAAATTCCCATTTATAAATAGCTTTTTAATGGTTTTTAAATAGGTGTTTTTAGGAGAACCTTCTAGGTAATTAATAGTAGGTTTTACCTCTTTTTGTGTCTCTTTTAAATTTTTAAAAATTGCGTTTATAAAGTTGTTTTTATACAATTTTCTTTTGCTCAACTCTGCTAAAGCAAGTGTGTAGTAAGTTGTATTTTTTTTGTTTATAAAAGCAAGTAATTGCGCATCTGTTGCTGTGCTTGCAGTTATTTGTTGGGCAATTGATATTATTTCTCCGTTAGCCCAATGCCAAAGCGTAAAACAAGTAAGTGCTGCGCCAGGTACTGTGTCTTCTTCAGCTAGGTCTAATGCTGTTGCTCCAGATATGGCATCTATATTGTCACTTAACTCATTTTTTACTGTTAAAACATCTTCTATGTACACTTCTTTAAAAGGTGATTTTTTGTTTTTGAGTATGGTGTGTAACTTATCATAATCTTTGGGTGCAAATACATCAGCTTCATACTTTTCTAAAGTTGCTCCTTTTTGTAAAGTGTACCGTTGGTATTCTCCTATGGCATTCCAGTACATACGAACCGGAATTACTTTACACACATTTTCTAAACAAATTACAGACTGTACGTCCATAAAATACTCTGTGGTAATACCTGCAGCATTTTTAACTTGTGTAAGTACTACTTTGGTGGGTGCTTTTTCTCCTGGGTGCTGTACTGTAATCACATGCTTTATAGTGCTGTTATTATTAGCGTAATAATTTTGGTAGCTGTGTTTTTCTTTTTGAAGCGGAATCAAAAAGAAAAACACAATGCAACTATATAAGTTTAATTTATTTAGCATCATTTATGCGTAACAACGAACTTCAAACAACTTAGCATCTTTAGCGCCATAGGTTTCTGTTATGTTAATTTTAATGGCGGTTACTTTGGTGTTGTTAAACTTAAATTTAATAAGCCTAGTTTGGTTATTATCAATAGCTCCTAGGTTTGTCCATTTGCCATTTACCCTACCTTGTATTTTAATTGCTTTGGTCATTTCTTCAGGTACACCATTTGTAAATAACTCATCATTTCTACTGTCTTTACGCATCATAATATTACGGTTTACATTGGTGTCGCATTTTATTTCTACGGCAGTTAGTGCTATAGGTGTATTCCACTCTAATTGTAATTCTGCGGGTAATCCTTTAGACATCCAATGATTAATTTTGCCGTCTATGTCTCTAGAAATTCCGTTGGTAAGTAGTTTTGCATCGCCAGATGAAGTAGTAGAAGCAAAAATTAAACTTGCTTTTTTAGCCAAGTCATTCGGATCTTTTGCAGGTCTTTTAGGAATGTAAACATCGTCTCTTAACAATTGCTCTTGTAACTCATTTATGTATTTTTTACCAACTTGCCTAGGTGTTGTGTTTTTTTGATTACAAATAGCTGCTGCTGTACCCACTGCTTGCCCCATTAATGCACAAGTTGCCATAATACGGCTAGATGATAGTGCAATGTGAGTTTGACTAACATTACGCCCAGCAAACATTAAGTTGGTGATGTTTTTAGAGTACAAGCTTCTAAACGGAAATTCATAAAGATCATGAAAATGATAATGAAAATGAGTTGGTGGCTCAGTAATATTGTCTATGCCTCCCGGAATATGCTCATCTATTGGCCAACCACCAAAAGCAACGGCATCTGGGTAATGTTTATACTCTGTTAAATCTTTTTCAGACACAATGTAGTCTCCTATAAAACGGCGAGATTCTCTACGGCATGGCAGTGAGCCAACCCAATCTAAGGCAAAGTTTTCTGCTTCCGGAAATTCACCTGAGTTTTTTATGTAATCCCAAACGCCATGTAAATACCCCATTAAACGGTGTCTGTTTTCTTCATAATCTGCAATAATATCATCATCACTACCTAGCTCTATCCACCAAATTCCGTTTTGAAAACCAGCAATATTACGTTTAGGATGTGCTTTTTTATAATCGTATTTTATTGCGTAAAAAGGAGGAGTGTATTTCATAGGTCTTCCCATATCTTTAGAAGACATAAGTAGGGTAGCTCCCATTTGCCAGCCATCTGCTTTTTCTGGTGCAAATGTTTCGTTAAATTCAGATGCAGCTTCTCTACCTGTTCTGTATTCTGCTCCTGCCGTTGCAGCTAACAAACCATCTCCAGAACAGTCTATAAAAATAGGTGCGTTTAGTGTGTACAGCATTTCTGTTGTAGATTGCCAACATAAAGCAGATTTAATTTTTGAGCCAGACATTACAGCTTCTATTGCTTGTGTGTTTAGCATTAGAGTTAGGTTTGGCTCACGCATAACATACTCGTACAAAACATGGTCAAAAACAGTATAGGCTTCTTGCTCGTTGCAAAACCTATTTAAAAGTAGCATTTCTTCAATAATACCAGTTTCTCTTTCTGCTTTTCCGTTTTTTAATCTGTTTACACCATTTAAATGTACACGCATTTCACTAGATGCATTACCTCCTAAAACAGGTCTGTCTTGCACAAGTACAGTTTTAGACCCATTGCGTGCGGCAGCAACTGCGGCACTTATACCAGCTGCGCCACCACCAATAACAACAACATCATAATCTGCTGTTTTTTTACGGTTTGGTATACCTGTTTTTCCGCTACCTAAATTATACCATTTGTCTGTATCTCTGTTGTAAACAATATCTTTTGGACCTCCGTGGGCAGTGGTTATCATTGGTACAACACTAGCAGCCACTGCGGCCTTAGTTCCTTTTTTAAAAAAATCTCTTCTTTCCATAATTCTATATTTTGTAAAAAGTTTGTTTGGTTTTACTTTAATTTTGGTTTATTTCCTTGCCACCCTTTAGTAAACTGTAGCATTAGTTTTTTTACCAATTTTGGATTTTTACTGGCAATATTTACAGTTTCAGATGGATCTAACTTATGGTTATACAGCTCTATAAAAATGGGTTCGTTTTTAGGTTTGTGTTTATCTTTCCACACAATAAAGCGGTAGTCTTTTGTTCGCATAGCATATCCCATAAGTGTATTTTCAAATACATTTCTATTCCATTTGTCTTTTTGCTGATGAATTATTCTTGCTTCTACATTTTTAATAAGCGGGCCAAAAAAGGTTTCTTTCATTGCAGGCCTTAGTGGGTAAGCTCCCCATTCTCTAAGTGCTGGCGTAGGAAACTGACTAAAAGCTGCAGTTTTCCATTTTTTAGTTGGCTTGTTTACTATTGGTTTAAAACTGTAGCCTTCTACATAATTTGGTACAGGAATATTAGCGTAGCTGCATAAGGTTGGGTAAATGTCTACAAGTTCTACCAAGGCATTTGTTTTTTTACCGCTGCTTTTTTTAGGCATATTTGGAGCCCAAAATAGCATAGGAACTCTAGTGGCTACTTCATAATTGGTAGCTTTACCCCAAATACCCATATCTCCTAAATGGTATCCGTGATCACTCCAAATAATAATAATGGTATTGTCTCTTAGTCCTTCTTTTTCAAGCTGAGTTATTATTTTACCTATTTGAGCATCTACATAGCTTACACAAGCTAAATATGCGTGCTTTAAGGTAACAGCTAAATTGTTATTTAGCTCTCCTTTTTTTGGTATGCCGCTTCTGGTTCTTAACTCAAAAGAAGCGTGTAAGCCCATTTCTGCACCTCCTTTTGGGCCTTGTTTTTCTAATGCCAGTTTTATAGTATTAGGGTTGTATAGATCCCAATATTTTTTTGGAGATGTCCAGTTTAAATGTGGTTTGTTAAAGCCTAAACCAAGAAAAAATGGCTTGTTGTTGGTTGCCATTTCTTTCATTGTAGCAATGGCTAGTTCTGTGTTGTAACCATCTAAATATTCATTATCTGCTACATCTGCGTTTTCATAAGCCGTACCCATTGCTAATCCGTATTTGGCAACTTCACCATACTTAGCAATCATTTTAGCTCTTTGTTCTTTTCTATCTTTATTATTTTCTTCTAGTACAAAACCTCCAGGTCTTTTAATGTTTTTTAAAAGCATACTATCAATTGCAGGTTGTCTGCTCCATGACAGTTCATCATCTAAATCACCATGATGAAAAATTTTACCACAATACACGGTTTCATAACCGTTATTTTTAAATTGTTGTGGTAGGGTTACTACATTTGGGTTTGCATCTCTAAACTTTATATAGTTGTGATAAACACCACTAGTCTCTGGGCGTATGCCTGTAAGCACACTAGCTCTAGATGGTCCGCAAATTGCTTGTTGGCAATATGCATTATTAAACAACAAGCCTTCAGTTGCTAACTTGTCTAAATTTGGAGTAATAGCAATGTTAGATCCGTAACAACCCAATTCTGGTCTTAAGTCGTCTATAGCAATAAAAAGTATATTAGGTTTTTTTTGAGAATAACAGCTAGTTGTTATCAAAATAAAACAGATTATCTTAATTAACTTTTTCATTCAAAATTAAGTTTGTGAGTCTTCTCAAATCTAGATTAAACTCTTATAAAAGCAGTAAAATATCACCTTACAAAAACTTAACATTGCTATTTTTTCGTGTTTTTTTACTTAACTTTAAAGTAATTTAAATTTTTAATAAAATGATATTAAATATATGATTTTCAATATATTAAAGCGTTTAAAGTTAATTGTTTTTCTTGCGTATTTACTTAATGCTATATTTTTTAACACCTTACAAGCCCAACAGTTTAAGGCCTTTAAAAATAAACCTGTTATTACAGAAGAATATTTAGACACTAGTTTAAAAGAAGCTAAAAATGAATATGCTATTGCTTTAAAAAAGAACGACTCATCTGCAGTAATTGAGAGTTTACTTAGTTTGTGTTATTTAGAGCGAATTAATTTGAATTATAGTGATGCTTTTATGTACGGAGGAGATGCTTTGTTTAGAGCAGAGGAATTAAAAGACACACTTTTAATGGCTAGAGCAAATGAAGAAATTGGGTATTTAAATTATTTGTTTAAGCAAGATGATTTGGCTGGTATAAATTTTAAAAAGGCCTATACTTATTTTAAGATTTCTTTTGATGAAAAAAAAATACCTGCAAAGGATATGTATAGCGCAAATTACAATTTAGCCTTGTATTACCAACGTACATCTAATACTATAATGCTAAAAAAATACATTGCCAATTGTGCTGCTATTGCCAAAAGAGAAAAAATGGACCCCATTTACAAAGCTTATTTAGACGAAAAAAGAGCATCTGTATTAGAGAAGAGTAGCAATTTAAATGAAGCATCTAAACTATTAACTAGTTCTATTAAAGCTATTAACAAAAAGTCGTCACTAATACATAATAGTTTTTTAATTGTACTTTACTCAAGGTTAGGAGGAATATACAGAAAGCAGAAAAAAACAGAGCTTGCAAAACAGAATTATGAAAAAGCTTTGACAATAAAAGATGTTGAGGGCGAATTAACTTTTTATAGAAGTTATGTGTACTCTAGGTATGCAGATGTTTTGTACAAACTAAAAGACTATAAAAGCTCTTACCAGAATTTGCGTATTGCTAATGAAATAAATGACACATACCTTAACCCAAGAAATGATAGTAACCAAGGTTTTTTAACCATACATAGCCATTATAGTGAGCAACTAAATGCAAAAAATGAATTGTTAAACAATCAAAAGTTAGAGCTGGCTAACCAAACACAAGAAATATTACGATTTAGAATACTGTTTTTTGTAATAGTGTTTTTGCTAATAATAGCAGCATTGGTAATTAGATCTAGGTTACGCTTTTTAAAACACCAAAAAAAGCAGCAAGACTCTAATGAGCAAATTGCAATTAAAAATAGTGAGTTAATGATTAATACATTGCAGCTAATAGAGCGTGAAAAAGTAATAAAAGAACTAAGTAATTACATAGAAAAAGAAAATACATCTAACAAAGCACCAGCAATTTTAAAGTTAATAAGAAAACGTTCTGTTACATTATGGGAAGCCTTTAATAATAGATTTTTAGCTCTTAATGAAGGTTTTTATGAGCGTTTAAAACAAAAAGTTCCGGATTTAAGTTCTGCAGATTTAAAAGTGTGTGCATTAATTAAACTTAATTTTAGCGGAAAAGAAATGGCTTATTTACTTGGTATTTCTTTAGGTAGTGTACACGTAGCAAGGCATAGGCTACGTAAAAAAATGAAAATTGACAGAGACGTAAATTTAGTAAATTACATAAACTCTATTTAATGGAGCTATAAAATAAAAGAGCCTTACATAAGTAAGGCTCTTTAGTGTTTACAAATAAACTAACTCAAACAATTGAGAACTAAACTAACTTTTATATTAATAACCAAAGTTTTGTACCATAGTTGGTGCTTTTTCTACTTCTGTTGCAGGTATAGGAAGGTAGTAGTGTTGTGCCATCCAAGGTCTTTCTACCACGGTTACTTCTTCACTAATTTCAGAGCCATCAGTAGTTTTTGTCCACCTTAATCCTTTTACATCAAACCCTAAGTGGTCTTCATTCATCCATCTTCTTTCATCAAAAAAGTTATGACCTTCAAAACATAACTCTATACGTCTTTCTCTTTTTATAGCTTCAAGTAAATCTGCTCCTGTAGCAGTAATGTCTGGTTGCAACGCTCTACTAGATATTTTGTTTACAAATGTTCTGGCTGTACCTTCATCACCTAAATGGTATTGTGCTTCTGCATAATTTAAATAAATTTCTGCTAGCCTATATAGTATGTAAGGTCGCTCTGGAGATATACCAGTTAAACCGTCTACCAAACCTTCTGCATTTAAAGTTCCAATACTTTCATCTTGAAACTTTCTAATGTTATAGCCTGTTTTAGAGGAATGTTGTTGGTTACCTAAACCCTGCTCAGAGTCTAAGCCGTGTGGGTGAGCACCTGTATCATCAGATAAATAATACTGTACTTTACGACCTCTAAATTCTGCTCCGTTGTAATTAAGATCTGCATAATACCTCATTTCTCTATTGATATTAGGGTTTGCAGGATCAAAAGAAGCGTCATTAGTAGTGCTACCATCTGCCATATTAAATTGTAAAGCAAAGTTGTGAGTAGGAGCAGCTAAAGCCCAACCACTGTATCCGCTAGGAGAAAATGTTTGGTCTGGCAAAGAGTTTGCATCTGTCCCAAAATCATAATAAAGAGCACTGTAAGGCCTTGCAAAAAGAATGTCTTCATTGGGTGATAAAAATAATTTTTGGTATTCTTCAGCATCAGCAACAGCAATTAAATCGCGCGCACCAACTAGGTCTATTACAGCTTTAGCAGCATCTGCAGCATCTTGCCATTTTGTAGGTTTAGAGTAGGTGTATAGTGGGTCATTACTAGGAGCAAAAGCAGGGTCATGTAATTTACTAGCGGCATATAATAATGTTCTAGATTTTACGGCTAATGCAGCTAATTTAGTTGCTCTACCAAACTCACTACCTGGTCTTGTTTCTGGTAAAACAGCAGAAACATCATCTAACTCTGTAACAATAAAATCTACACACTCTTCATAACTATTACGTACTAAAGCAAAATCGTCATCTAAACCTAAAGCATTTTCTAAAATAGGAACACCACCATAAAAACGAATTAATTTGCTATAAATATTAGCGCGTAAAAAACGCATTTCAGCTTTTAAAACAGCTACTTTTTCTGGGTCTTTTTGCATTGCTTGGCTATCATCTACTTTATCTAAAAACTCATTAGCAAGTCTTACATAATCCCAATAGTTATCCCATTTTCCGTTTAACATACCAACAGTACCAGGTGTCATACCAGCTCTAAGTCTAAATTGGTCTAGCAGTTTAAAATTAAAAATAGCCTCATAGGAACCTACCTCTAGATTAAATCTACGTCCCCACCATTGCCTTTTATTTACGCCCCAGCTTTCTGTACTGTTGTAAACAGTATATACTAGTCTTTCTAACTGTTCTGGGTCATTATATATTAAGTCTTCTGCAAAGGCATCTCTAGCCTCTACATCTAATACATCATTACAACTAGACAAGCAAAACAGGCCAATTGCTATAAATGTATATATTAATTTTAAATTTTTCATATCTGTATTTTTTTAAATTAGAAACTAAAGTTTACACCTAATGTATATGTTTTTAAAGACGGGTAAGTACTACCTCTAAAGTTATTGTAACCGGCTGCTTCTGGGTCTAAACCTAGCTTTTGCACATCAGAAAACATTGTAATTAGGTTAAGTCCTCTTGCAAATATTTTTATATCACAAAACTCAATTTTGTCTTTTGGAATAGTATAACCTACTTCTATTTCTTTTAGCCTTAAGAAAGATGCATCATGCAACCATAAATCTGCTCCTTGAAAGTTTTCAGAATTTCCACTTTGGTTACCACTATACTTGTCACTTTGTCCAAAAGCTCTAGGGTATCTAGAGTCTCTGTTTGTAGGTGTCCATCTTTGGTTAAATACATATTCTGGTTTTGCTCCTGCTTGATCAAAAAACACTAACATTTTAGCCTCTGCTTGCCCTTGAAAAAGGAAGCTCATATCAAAATTTTTGTATTTAAAACCACCGTAAACACCATATTGAATTTGTGGAATGTTAGAGCTGTAATCTCTAACTCTGTCATTAGCATCTATTTTACCGTTACCATCGGTATCTAAATAAATTGGCTCTCCTTCTACAGTACCGCCTAGTTTAACATCTGTAGCATCTACTTGTGCTTGATCTCTAAAAATTCCTGCTGTTGGATAAGTTATGTAAGAGTCTATAGAATACCCTTCTCTTTTTCGCCATTCTGGTACATCACTAGCTTCTGCTAAAAATACCACTTCATTTTTAGCTTTGGTAACGTTACCGCCAATGTTATAGCTAAAATTATCGTTTACTTGTTGGTTCCAGCCTAACTCTAGTTCCCAACCAAAGTTATCTACTTTACCAATGTTTTCTGCTGGTAATGTTAAACCAGCTGCATCTGGTATAGCAGCTGCTCTAGTAACTAATATATCTTCTCTGTTTTGGTAGAAGTAGTTAAAGTCTCCAGTAAGTTTACTTTCAAACATAGAAAAAGCCAAACCTATATTTTTCATATAAGCAGTTTCCCAAGTAATGTTAGGGTTTGGAACATTGTCTGGAGTATAGCCATTAAAAGTTACTCCAGGATTACCAAAAACATAGTAATTAGGATTAGCAGTATTGGTTGGTCCGCCATAATCAAAACGAGTTAAGTATTGAAAAGCACCAATACGGTCGTTACCCATTTTTGCCCACGAACCTCTTAGTCTTAGGTCTGTTAACCAGTCTGCATTGTCTAAAAAAGATTCTTTATTAATTGCCCATGATGCAGCAACGCCTGGGAAAGTACCATACCTTTTTCCAGGGCCAAAGTTACTAGAGCCATCATGACGAATTGTAAAGTCTACAAAATATTTCTTTTTATAATCGTAAGAGAAAGAACCAAAATAGTTAACTCTTCCCCATTCTTGTGATGTACCAAAAGACTGTTGACCTTCATCACTACCTGCAAAAAGCTCTGTATGTTCTTTGGTTGGAAAACCTTGACGTTGAGCCCAAAAAGAACGTTGTTCTGACTGTGCTTGCTCATAACCAACAAATGTGTTGATTGAGTGATTTTCTCCTAGTTTTTTCTTGTAATATAAAGTAGCGTTTGCCTGTACTTCATCAAACTTCCAGAAGCTTTCAGTAAGTATTCTTTCTCCTCCTCTTTGAGACTTACCTGTTGTTGGTACATATTCTCCTGTAGATTCCTGAAAAGAATAAACCGTCCATGGCGTATACCATGATTTTTGATCGTTATTTTGTCTACGTACACCAACAAAAGTTTTAAATGTTAATCCTGGAGTAATAGATTTTAAATCCCAATCTAAAGAAAAACGACCTCTTAATGTATTGTCAATTCTTTTAACAAAGCCAGACTCGTTACTAGACATAACGTATGGGTTAGCTCCGTTTTCTCCTCCCCATCCTGGTAAACCATTTGGGTAAATACCTACTTCTGTAGGTTCGTTAGTATAAATGTGCTTGTATATAAAGTTAGCATCTACACCTGGCTCTTGCGTGTTTCCAAACCTACCAGAAAGGTCTACACCTAATTTTATGTTGTTTGTAAGTTTAATGTCTAAGTTAGAACGAACTTGGTTTTGTCTAAATCTTAAATCTCCAGACTTAAATAAACCTACTTGTTTAATAAAGTCGCCACTTACAAAATATTTTACATCTTCACTACCACCAGAAATAGAAATTGAGTTTCTAGATTCTGGAGATGTTTTAGCAAAAGTTAAGTCGCTCCAATCTGTGCTAGGAAAATTTATAGGATCTGTACCAGATGCGTAATTATTTATTTGCTCTTGAGTAAAACGAGGAGCCTGCCCTAATCTATCATTAATTTCATTCTCGTAAATTGCGTACTGCTCAGAAGACATAAGTTCTGGAGTTACAGAAAAAGAAGATAGGTTGTATGATGAAGAGATGTTAATTTTTGGCTTACCAGATTTACCTCTTTTAGTAGTTACTAATATTACACCATTTGCTGCTCTAGCTCCATAAATTGCTGCTGCACCATCTTTTAGTATAGTTATAGATGCAATGTCTTGCGGAGATAGTTGAGAAAAAGTTCCTGTTACAACACCATCTATTAAAATTAATGGTGAGTTATTGTTTAAGGTAGATTTACCTCTAATTAATAAAGATACATCACCTGTAGAACCAGGATACCCACCTCTATCATTTACAATTAAACCAGAAACTTTACCAGCTAATGATTTAGCTAAATCCTTGTTAGATGTTTTTTCTAACTCTTCACTTTTTATGGCACTTACAGAGCCTGTTACTTCTCCTTTTTTACGAGTAGTATATCCTAAAACAACAACTTCTTCTAGGTTTTCTGCATCAGCAGCCATTGTTACATTAATTGTAGTTTGGCTACCTACTGTTACTTCTTGTGCTTTGTATCCTATATAAGTAAATATTAATACAGGATTATCTCCTTCTACAGTAATACTATAATTACCATCAAAATCTGTAGTAGTACCGTTTGTAGTTCCTTTTACAACAATACTAACGCCTAACATTGGGCCTAGTTCATCTGAAACGGTACCAGTAATTGTTTTTTGTTGTGGTAGTATAGGTGCATTAGGTGTAGCACTTGCATGTAAAGGTATGGTTAGCAAACTAAATAATAAAAGTTGCGTTAATAGCAATTTGTTAGATAGGAGAAAGTACTTTCCTATTTTTTTAATTTTTGGTTTTTTCATAATTCTGAGTTGTTACGTTAGGAGTTTTTTAGTTACATAGTGTTTTGTCTAATACTTATTTAGTATAAGTATAGCCTAGTAGTTTTTAGTTGTTTTTTAGATATGAAGCAGTACATTGTTTTTAACGTAATTTCAAACAATAATAATGAGCATATCATAAAAATTAGTTTCATAATTCAAAAGAAGTGTAAAAAACAGGGTATCTATTTATCAATTTTACCTTTCGATAACATTATTTTAACCTTTTTAATTAAAAAGGGGCTATTTTAGGGTAAAGAGGAGTTTTTTGGGGTAGGTAACCGCTATAATTAATTTTTAGAGCGTTAATTGTTTCGTTTACAGCACCTAACAGTAGGCGTAAAAAAACTCCTTAGTAGTATAAGGAGTTTGTATTAAAATATATGTTTGTATTTATTTAGGTAATGCAAAGGTATTATTAAAAGTAGCCATTGTGCTGTCTTTCCACATTTCTTGCAAATAGGTTGGGTCAAACCACAGTGGTTCTGTGTGTGTTTTACTCCATTGTTCTGCATCGTTTACAAGCCCTTTTAATATGTCTGGGTGTGTAGCACTTAAATCTTTTTTTTCGCCTATATCTTCCGTAATTTTAAATAGTTTCCAAGGTTGCTTACTAACTTTTAATGCTTTCCATTCGTCTTTTCTTGCAGCTACATCTGTATAGCCTTCTCTGTGTCGCATAGCAAACAACGTTTCTTTTTTGTGTATGTTTTTGTTGTTTAGTATAGATTCCCAAACATTTTTTCCGTGTAAAACTTTGTTGTCAGGAAGCTTTGCTTTTCCTATATGAGCTAATGTAGGGTAAAGGTCTAAGCTTGTAATAGGGAAGTTGTTTTTATGCCCTTTTGCAATATTTTTTGGGTAATACATAAACATAGGAACGCGGTAACCACCTTCCCAAGTATCTCCTTTTCTTCCGTGTAAAGGATTGTTTGTAGCGCCATGATCTGTATTGCCTCCATTATCACTTAAAAAGATAATTAGTGTATTTTCTAATTGATTTGTTTCTTTTAAAGTGTTTACTATTTGTTTAATCCCTCGGTCTACAGCATAAACCATAGCAGCATAAGTTCTTCTATCTTTATCTTTGATGGCTGAAAATTTTTCCAAATCTTCTTCTTTTGCTTCAAGTGGTACGTGCGGTGCATTGTATGCCAAGTATAAAAAAAACGGTTTCTTTTTATTTGACGCTTCTTTTACAAAACGAGATGCTTCTCTAGAAAAAGCATCGGTTAAATATTCTGTTTCTTTAACTTCTTTACCATTATGTTCTAGCGGAAGTATGTAATCTCTAATTATTTTTTTCTTAGCTTTTTTTTGCTTTTGGTACTGTGCTTGGTATTGTTCTGGAAAATAATTGTGCCCTCCACCTAAAAAGCCATAAAAATCTGTAAAACCACGTTGATTGGGATGAAACTCTTCTGTGGCGCCTAAATGCCATTTTCCAATAGCTCCTGTGTAATAGCCAGACTCTTGTAATGTTTTAGCTATAAATTGCTCGTTGGTATCAATTCCTTTGCCTAAAGATTCTCCGTTAGCAGGTAAATTAAACTGTGAGCCTATAGTATGCGGATATTTACCAGTTAATAGTGCAGCCCTACTTGGTCCACAAAAAGGATGTGCTACGTAAGCCGATGTAAATATGGTTCCTGCATTTGCTAGTTTGTCTAATTCTGGTGTTTTAATATCTGTACTGCCATTAAAACCAACATCAGAATATCCTAAATCATCACAAAGAACCAATAAAATATTAGGTTGTTTTGTTTCTGTTTTAACTTCTGTTGCTGCTTGGGCAACTTTTTTAGGTTTGTTGTTGCAGCTTAATGCAGTTAGTAAAACTGCTAATACAAGTGTCTTTGAGTTTTTATTAAAAATCATACTCTTAATACTTAGTTAAGTTGTGCTAAATTGCCTTTCCAACCTTTGTTAAATTGTACAAGTAGCTTTTTTACAATCTCTGGATTTTCTTTAGCTATATTTATAGTTTCGTTAGGGTCGTTTAAATGGTTGTACAGTTCAATAAAAATAGGTTTTGCGTTTTTGGTTTTATAATCTTTCCAAACAATAAATCTATATTCTTTTGTACGCATAGAGTAGCCCATTAATTTGTTCTCAAACAAATCTCTATTCCATTTATCTCCTTGTTGTTTTTTTATCTTTTCTTCAACTTCTTCAATTAAAGGGCCAAAAGATGTTTCTTTCATTCCTTTAGATAATGGGTTAGCAGCCCATTCTCTTAACGCTGGTGTAGGAAACTGACTAAAAACAGCTTTTTTCCAATCTAAATTTGGGTTGCTTAATAATGGTTTAAAACTTTGTCCTTCTACTGTGTTAGGCACTGCTACATCTACTAAATCACAAAGAGTAGGGTACATATCTACAAGCTCTACTAAGGCATCTGTTTTTTTGCCTTTTATTTCTTTTGGCATATTGGGAGTGTTAATTATTAAAGGCACTCTTGTTGCAATTTCATAGTTTGTTGCTTTGCCCCAAATGCCCATATCACCAAGGTGCCAACCGTGGTCACTCCATAATATAACTATCGTGTTGTCTCTTTGTCCAGATTCTTCTAGGGCTTTTAACATACGTCCTATTTGTGCATCTATATAACTTACACAGGCTAAATATGCGTGTTTTAATTTAATTGCTTGTTCATCTGTAATATCTCCTTTTTTAGGAATGTCTGCTCTAGCTCTTAACTCAAACGAAGCGTGTAACCCCATAGCAGCCCCGTCTTTTGGACCTTGCTTTTGTTGAGCCAATTTTATATCATCTTCATTATATATATCCCAATATTTTTTTGGAGCTTGCCAGTCTAAATGTGGTTTTTTCATTCCTAATCCCAAAAAAAATGGTTTATTAGGGTTTTTGTTTAGCATATCTTTTAAAGTTGCTATTGCAAGGTCTGTATTATAACCATCTTCATATTCATTATCAGGATAATCTGCAAACTCATAAGCCGGACCTTTACCTAGTCCATTACGTAATGCATTTTCTCCGTACTTGGCTACCATAGCAGCGCTATTTTCTTTATGCAATTTTATGTTTTCTGGTAGTTTAAAGCCAAATTTTGGCTTTTTACTAGCGCTCATTTGGCTATGTGGCACAGGTTTTCTACTCCATGATAATTTAGGGTCATTGTATTTTCCGTGGTAAATTTTGCCTGTGTGTACGGTTTCATATCCGTTTGCCCATAATTGCTGAGGTAGTGTTACAATATCTGGGTTAGCATCTCTAAAATAGGTGAAGTTTTCTACTACGCTTATGCTTTCTGGTCTGGCTCCTGTCATTAAACTAGCTCTAGAAGGGCTGCATATTGCTTCTTGGCAATAGGCATTATTAAATTGTAAGCCATTACTAGCTAAAGCGTCTATGTTAGGAGTAATGGCAATTTTAGAACCGTAAGTGCCAAGTTCTGGGCGTAAATCATCTACAGCAATAAATAAAATATTTGGCTTTTTTTTGATTTCTTTTTTTGTCTCTTTTTGTGATTGGCAACTACTTATAAATAAAAGTAGTAATATTAATTGCGCGTATCTCATTTAGTATTTCAAAAGTTAATATTAAGTGCTATCAAAATAACCTAAAACAAGCAATTAAATGTTCTTTTAGTTTATCCTTGCGTTGCACTATTTTACCCTATTTGTTTATACTTGTATTATTTTAATGAGTAACCATTGCTTTTTGGGTACCTTAAAAGTGTTTTTAGGGTATGTTTAATTTTACTTTTGTTGGTAAAATAAAGTGTTAATAGGTTAATTATAGCGGTTTGTTGTGCTTATTTTTGCTTAAATTTAAAACATAGACATCTTTACAAAACTAAATATAGGATTTATGACCAAACTAAAAATTAACGGAGAAATACATACGATAGATGTAGATCCAGAAATGCCTTTGTTATGGGCAATAAGAGATATTATAGGTTTTACAGGAACTAAATTTGGATGCGGAAAAGGTTTTTGCGGTGCTTGTATGGTTTTAATGGATGGTAATGCGGTAAACTCTTGTCAGCTTCCTGTTTCTGCTGTGGGTGAAAATGAATTAATTACAGTTGAGGGACAGACAGAAAATCTTCAGTTATTACAAAAATCTTGGGCAGAGCATAATGTTCCGCAATGTGGTTTTTGTCAATCTGGGCAATTAATAACAGCAACTGCATTGTTAAACGGTAATAGCAACCCTTCTGATGAAGATATAAATAATGCTATGGTGCGTAATATTTGCCGCTGTGGTACATATCCGCGTATAAAAAAGGCTATAAACCATTCTGTTGAATTAAAAAACAAAGGCTAGTATGAAAGATGTAAAAAATGTAAGTCGTAGAAGTTTTTTAAAAGGATTAGGTTTGGCTTCAGGCGGATTAATAATTGCCTCTGGAACAACACTTTTTATTGGCTGTGAACCTAAAGAAGTAATAGAGTTTAATCCTAATTTATTTGTTCAGCTTAATTCTGATGGAAATCTAATTTTAGTAGCGTCTAGATCAGAAATGGGTCAAGGTGTGCGTACTTCTTTAACGTCTGTTATTGCAGATGAAATGGAGGCAGATTGGGATAGAGTAAGTATAAAGCAGGCTGTAGGTGATGTTAAGTACGGTGATCAAAATACAGATGGCTCTAAAAGTGTACGTCTTTTGTATGAAGAAATGCGTAAAATTGGAGCCGCTACAAAGGCAGTTTTAATTGCAGCAGCAGCTAAAAAATGGGAGGTTTCTACATCAGAACTAAAAGCAGAAAACCATTTTGTTATAAGTAATAGTGGAAAAAAAATAGGATTTGGAGAACTTGTAGAGATTGCTAAAACTATAGAGGTTCCTAAAGATGTTGTTTTAAAAGATCCTAAAGATTTTAAATTTATTGGTAAATATTTACCAAGTAAAGATGTAGAAAACTTATCTAACGGAAGTGCAGTTTTTGGTTTAGATAAGCGTTTAGATAATATGAAATTTGCAGCTATAAAACGTTGCCCAGTTACTTTTGGTACAGTAAAATCTTTTGATAAAACTGAAGCCTTAAAAATTGCAGGTGTTTTAGATGTTGTGGAAATTCCTAGGGTAGAAAAACCTTTTGGTCCATTAGGAGGTGTAGCTGTTGTTGCTACAAATACTTGGGCTGCTTTTAAAGGTAAAGAGGCTTTAAAAGTAGAGTGGGATTTTGGTGCAAATGCTAATTATGATACTGAAGAGTATATGAAGCAGATAACAGCCAATGTGCAGAAAAAAGGAAAGGTTGCTAAAACGGTAGGTAATGTAGATTCTGCATTTAAATCTGCAACAAAAACTATAGAAAGTACATACCAATTACCACATTTAGTGCATACACCTATGGAGGTGCCTAATGCTGTTGTTTGGGTACAAGAGAATACGTGCGAAGTTTGGGCTCCAACACAAGAACCACAGCGTACAAGAACAGAAGTTAGTGCTTTTTTAGAAACAGATGAAAAAAATGTAACTGTTAATGTTACGTTTTTAGGAGGTGGTTTTGGTAGAAAATCCAAGCCAGATTATGTGGTTGAAGCAGCAGCCGTTTCTAAAGCAATTAACGCTCCTGTACAAGTTGTATGGTCACGTGAAGATGATATACAACATAGTTATTACCATACTATAGCAGCACAATATATGAAAGGTAGTTTGGATAAAGACGGAAAAGTAACTGGTTGGTTGCATCGTTTTGCGTTGCCTTCTATAGCGTCTACTTTTGCTCCGGGAACTGTAGATCCTGCTCCTTTTGAAGCTGCTAGTGCTACAAACGTACCTTTTGAGATTCCTAATATGCAGGTAGAAACAGGAGAAGCACCAGCGCATGTTAGAATTGGTTGGATGCGTTCTGTTATAAACATACCACACGGTTTTGCTATTAATGTTTTTGCTGATGAGTTAGCTAATGAAGCAGGAGTAGACCCGCTTGAGTTTAGATTAAATCTTATTGGTAGTGACCGCATTGAAGATACTAAAAATGAATATAAGTATGATACTGCTCGTTTAAAACACGTGCTAAAGCAGGCTGCTAAAAATGCAGATTGGGGTAAAAAATTACCAGAAGGACATGCAATGGGGCTTGCAGTACATTATAGTTTTTTATCTTATGTTGCATCTGTGGTTGAGGTATCTGTTATAAATAATAAAGTAAAAGTACACAACATACATTCTGTTATAGATTGTGGTTTGGCTGTAAATAAAAATACAATTACCGCACAAATGGAAGGTGCTGCTATTTTTGGTATGTCTTTGGCTTTTTATGGTAAAATTACTGCTAAAGATGGCGCTATTGAACAAACCAATTTTGGTGATTACCAAATGTTACGTATGCCACAAGCACCAAACATACATATAGAAATTGTAGAAAATAACGAAAAACCAACAGGTGTTGGTGAGCCAGGGGTGCCAGTTATTGCACCAGCTATTGTAAATGCAATTTTTAAAGCAACAGGTAATAGATATAGAACATTACCACTTAAAGATTATAAGTTAGTTTAATACACTATAATTAACACAAATTAAAAGGGGATAAGTTGTAAAACTTATCCCCTTTTTTTACTAATAAAAACTAAATCTTACTCCCAAACAACTGGTAAAAATACAGTCATTTCGCTTTCTTTTTCATTATTTCTGTTAGACCATGCATAGTATGGTACAAATGTAGTATTGTACTTTTCCCATTGTGGCTTGTTTACTTTATGGTACATTTTATCTGTTTTAGCAGCGTCTTTACGTAATAAAACATTACCTGTTATAGCAGATACACCACCCAAAAAGTCTGGTCTATATTCTGATTTTAATTGAGACGCATCACCCTTAATAAAGACATCTAAAATACTAGTATCTTTTGGTAAATCTGCCGACTCTACACAGTATACAAGCGGACCTCTTTTTATTGCTACTTGGTTACGCACTTCTTCAATACGTTCATGGCCTTCAACAAAGTTTATGTCTAATGGCATTGCAATGCGTATAACATCATCTTTTTTCCACTCACGATTAATAGTAGTGAACTCACCTGCTTTTACAGTAACATCAGCATCTTTTCCGTTTACAAAAACTTTTGTGCCTTCTGCCCAATCAGGAATTCTAACAAGCATATCAAAAGGAGTGTTTTTACATTCTTGCATTGTTATTTTTACATCTCCATTCCAAGGGTAAGCGGTCTCTTGCTTCAATTCTATTTTAGAACCGTCTGTTAGTGTTGTTTTTAGTGTGTTGCCACCATAAAGGTTTACGGCAATACCATTTTTAGATTTACTATAAGCCCAGCCCGATACTTTTGCTATGGTACGTACCAGGTTTGGAGGACAACAAAAACAGTCTAAATAAGCTTGTCTTGTAGGGAACTCTGTGTTCATTTTATCATAGTCTCTAGAGCCATGAATTACTCTAAGTGGGTTGGCATAGTAATACCTGTCTCCCTCTAAATTAATACCAGACAATGCACTGTTGTACAATACGGTTTCCATAATATCTGCATATTTAGATTCTCCGTGTACGCCTAACATACGGTAGCTAAACATAGAGTTGCAAACATTTGCACAAGTTTCGTTATAGGCAGTCATATTAGGCATCATATATTCATCTATAAAACCTTCTTCTATTTTATCTCTGTTGGTTGATGCTCCATAGTGAGTTTGGCCTACAGCGCCAGTTACATACATTTTTTTAAGCGCAACATTCATCCATAATTTATCTAAAGCATCAATTAAGGCTTGCTCTCCTGTTTCTGCGTATACATCTGCTGCGCCTGCGTAGTAGTACAATGCTAAAACGGCGTGGCCAACTGCTTCATCAGACTTACGTAAAGGAGTACGTTCTTGTACCATATCCCCAATAGGATATCCTTTGGTTTCTGGTGTTTCTGCAACCTTGTAGGCACCCCTGTTGTTTATAAATTTTTCAGCCAATTCTAAATAACGCTTGTCTTTTGTAGTTCTGTACAGTTCTACCAAGCCCATAATTTGAGTTTGGTTAAATCCAAAACGACCGTAGCGTTCATCATCTGTCATAAATAAAGAGTATAACAAATCTGCGTGTTTAACGGCAATGTCTAGGAAGTTAGTCTGACCAGTAATTCTGTAATGAATACATGCACTTGTTAATAAATGTCCTGAATTGTACATTTCATGAAACTTTCTGTTTTCATACCTAGACCTATCTTCATTTAGCTGTATTTGAGTTTGTAGGTAGCCATCTTTTTCTTGCGCTTTTCCTATAATGTCTATATAGCTATCTATTTCTTTTAGTAAAGCTTCATCTTTGTTTTGCGCATAAACATACATTGTGGCTTCCATAAATTTATAAAAGTCACCATCATGCCAATGCATTCCTTTGTGCTCACCATCTTTTAAGCCGGCAGCAATTTTAAAGTTGTTAAGCGCGTGGCCAGTATCACCGGTTAATAAACTACGCATATAAGGAACCATTTTTGTTTCAGCAATTTTAAACTTATCAGCCCAAAAACCCTCTGTCCACTGACAGTCTCCCATATCTATACTTTTAAAAGCAACATGCGGACTATTAGCATTGTTAATAATGCCTGCATTAGGGTCTAGATTTAAAGCCAAATCTTTACTTTCTGTATTAGCAGTAATAACGGTATCATTAGTTTTTTCTTTTTGGCCGCACGAAGCAAGCACAAGTGCGCTAAATGCCAAAATTGTAATGTGTTTCATATATTAAGTTGAGTTATAGTTAGTTTTCTTTTTTTTTATATCCTTTACTTTCTTTTAAAGGGATGGCGTATTGTTCCATTTCTTTTTTAACCATTTCTGGAGTTCTGTAACGGTCCATACGGTCTATGTCATAATTTTCAAAAGATCTTTTAAGCATCCATAATGGACGTTGAAGGCTAGATTCCCATTCAAACATTTTTTTGAACATAGACTTTACCATTTCTGGATGTTTATATGCTATATTATTTTGCTCTGCAATGTCTGTAGATAAATTATACAACTCTGCAGGTCTATCTGCAAATCTTATTAATTTATAGTCACCTTCTCTATAAGCTAAGCGTACTTCTTTTTTCCAGAATAAAGTATTGTGTGGTCTGCTGTTGTTTTGTCCGTTAATGTACGGCAGTAAATCAACACCATCTATATCTTTTAAATCTGCAATATTGCCACCACCTGCTGCATAAAAAGTAGGGAGTAAATCTAGTGTGCTTACCGGATAATTGTATACAGTTTTAGACTTTATTTGTTTTGGCCAACTTATTAAAAAGGGAACTCTAATGCCGCCTTCTAAATGGTTAGATTTTGTGCCGCTTAGTGGTAAGTTTAATGATGCATTTTTATCTGTAGGTCCGCCATTGTCGTTAGAGAAAACAACAATTGTATTTTTGTCTAAACCAAGTTCCTTTAACTTGTTTAAAACAGTGCCACAAGCCCTATCTAAGGCTAAAGTCATAGCGGCTAATTCTTTTCGTTTTCCTGTTAAATTAGGAAATTTATCTAGGTCTTCTTTAGTTGCTTGCATTGGTGTGTGTACCGCATTAAAGGCTAAATAAATAAAAAAAGGATTGCCTTTATTTTTTTCAATAAATGAAACTGCTTCTTTGGCTAATGCATCTGTTACGTATTCTGTTGGTTCTTGGTAATTACCAAAGCCTCTTTCCATTCTGTTGTCTAAGTTTGCTTTAGAAACATCATTGTAACCAAAGTAATTACGGGCACCTCCTCTAAATCCGTAAAACTCATCAAAACCTCTTTTGGTAGGGTGGTAACGGTCTGCGTCACCCAAATGCCATTTGCCGTACATAGCAGTTTTATACCCTAGTTTTTTTAAATAATCTGCAATGGTTAATTGGTCTAAGGGTAAGCCCATATCATCTGCCAAAAATTTAGAGTTTGCACTCATATAACCTGGCACGTTTATTTCTTCATACCCAAAGCGTTGTTGGTATTTTCCTGTAATTAAGCCTGCTCTAGACGGCCCGCAAGTGGCGTCGGTTACATAGCCTTGTGTAAACTTTGCTCCAGATTTAGCTAGTTTATCTAAGTTAGGAGTCTTCATTATTTTACTGCCTTGAAAACCAAAATCTGCGTAACCAGCATCATCAGAAAACAAGAAAATGATATTTGGTTTTTCTTGTGCATTAAGGTTAATTGCTACTGTTAGTAGTAGAATAAAAATTAAATTTCTTTTCATCTCTTTGTGTATCATTGTTAAAAATGAGTGACTTGGAACAAATTAAATGAAAAATTGCTTATCGTGATTAATGCAAATTACCTAGGTATGGTATTATTTTAACCCTATTGTAGTATTTAAGGTTAATAATTGACTTGTATACACCAAGTATGTTATTCTTTTACTTCCATAAATTCTACAGGAGAACCGTTGTGTTTTATAAAAGCTACCCGTACACCTTCTCCAGGAGAAAAAGTATTAACTAAAATATCTTTGCCTTGTAAAGCATCTTCCATATTATCTACAAAATAAGCTACGTGTGGTACAGTACGCATTAGTTCTGGCATTGGA
Source organism: Cellulophaga geojensis KL-A (assembly GCF_000568425.1). Classification (NCBI taxonomy): domain Bacteria; kingdom Pseudomonadati; phylum Bacteroidota; class Flavobacteriia; order Flavobacteriales; family Flavobacteriaceae; genus Cellulophaga; species Cellulophaga geojensis. Next base: position 482,223 of record NZ_ARZX01000001.1, on the reverse strand, counting down.
CTATCAGCATCAAACTTTACCCATTCTATACTATACTCATCCTTGTTAAATTCTGTATAGTGTATTTTTCCAGGCTCGTAAAATCCGTCCCAGTTTTTATTTTCTGTGGTGGGTATGCCTATGTGACTAAATTTGTAATCCATAATTTTAAGTTTATTGTAATGGCTGAATAAGAAATTGAAAATTATACTCGCCAGATTTTAATGTGTATTTTGGTAATAAGTGAGATAGTGTGCCTCCTAAACCAGTTTGTGCATAGTCTATATTTAGTGTATAATAATTTTGTGGAGTAAGCTCATAAGGATGTTTTGCTTGTTCTATATTTTCTGATGAGTACGGCCAAACAGAAAAACTAAATTCTGACATTCCTATTATGGCTATTCCACTTTTTTTATTATTAGTTAATTTTAGCCAACGCGTTTCTGTTCTGTTACCGTTTTCTTGCGGCATTACATAATTGGTGAACATAGCATCTGTTTTGGTATGATATTCTCCAATTTCAGAATTACGTTTACGATCACTATAATTCTCATACGGGCCATTACCGTAATAACTAGTGTTTTTTAGTTGCTTACTAACACCCATTGTTAGCCCAATTCTAATAGGAGTTGGTAAAGATTTACTAGCTTGGGTGCTAAAAGAAATTAGCACAGTAGCATCATTATAAACTGTAAATGAGGTTTTAAAACTAAGTTTTTTACTTATGTATTGCTCAGATGTAATTTCAATAAATTTTTCGTGTTTTTTACTAATTGTAACTTTAGTTGTTTTAACACTGTCTATAATATTTTTCCAAAACTGTCTTCCTTTTTTAAGCACTTTGTTACTTGCTCCTCTAATATCGTTATCTATAGGAGGTCTGTAAAAATTTGGTTTTAAAGGAGAAATAACCTGTTCCTTACCCTCTGTTTTGTAAGATGCTAATTGTCCGTTTTCTTTAGATATTGACACAGAAAATTTTGTGCCTTTGACTGTAATTGTCTTATCGGTTTCTAAAGTAGTAATATGGTTATTAGAGCTTGATGTGTAAGTTGATGTAGCTTTTTTGGTTTTTATATTAAGCTGTTCTTTTGCTATTAAATAACCTTTTTTTGCCCACAAACGATCTGTTTTTTCGTGTGCTGATAAACGTAGCCAATAATCTGAATTACTTTTTAGATTATTGCTTTTAAAAGGGATTGTAACTATGGCAGATGAAGAAGCTGTTATATCTTGACTATCAAGCTCTCCAGATTCTAACTCTTTACCGTTTTCAAAAACACTCCATTTAATGGTGTACTTATCTAAGTTGGTTGTGGAAAACCTATTTATAATTCGTACTTTTTTCTTTGCTAAATCTACAGCTTCAAAAGCCACTGGCTGAAAAACATATTTTGCCTCCCACGCGTGTGGGTTTGGAGTTCTGTCTGAAGCAAAAACACCGTTAATGCAGAAATTGTGGTCGTTGGGCACATCACCAAAGTCGCCACCATAAGCATAAAAGATATTGCCATTTGGGTCTTTTTTCTCTAACCCTTGGTCTACCATATCCCAAATAAAACTACCAATTAAATTTGGTTTAGCTCTTATAATATCCCAAAACTCACCTAAGCCACCCATAGAGTTTCCCATAGCGTGCATATACTCACACATTACAATTGGTCTGTTAATATGTGGGCTATTGGCTAAATTTATTAATTGCTCGTGATCTGGATACATTCTGCTTATAACATCTACATACGCTGGGTCTGTTGGGTTGGCCATACTAGGCCAATTGTTAGAGGTAAAGCCTGCGTTTTCTATATAGGCAGGGTTGTTTGGGTCTCCTTGTGCGCCTTCATAATGTATAAATCTAGAGCTGTCATAATCTTTTATCCAAGCAGCGGCAGCTGCAAAAGCAGGGCCAGTACCAGACTCGTTTCCTAAAGACCAAGATATAATACTTGGGTTGTTTTTATCGCGTTCTACCATACGGTAAACCCTACTTAAAATAGGTGCTGTCCATGACGGTGTTTGTGGTATGTAACTACCTAGGTGGTGCGTTTCTATATTAGCCTCACTCATAACATAAATACCATACTCGTTACAAAGTTCTATAAAATATGGGTCGTTTGGATAGTGAGATGTACGTACAGCATTAAAGTTATATTGTTTTATTAGCGCTACATCTTTGCGTAAATCTTCACGTGTTAATGCTTTACCTCTTGTTGGGTGGTGGTCGTGCCTATTAACACCCATAAGTTTTACAACTTTTCCGTTAATTAACAGTTCATTTTTTTTACTAAACTCAACTTTTCTAAAGCCTATTTTCTGACTCCTAGATTCTACTATCTTTCCGTTAGGGTCTTTTACATTTAAAACTACGGTGTATAAATACGGATTTTCTGCAGACCATTTGTTTGGCATTCTAATATTTGCCTCTAATAAGCCAAATTTTGTGATATCTCTTGCGGGCCACCTTTCATTAAAAACAGTACTAACAGGTACAGAAATTTCTTTGTCTAAGACTTCTTTTTTATCAGCATTAAATAACATTGCTGTTATAGTCCAGTTTTGTAAATTGGTTTTATTTTCTTTTATCCAAACCTTGGGTCTAATTTGCAATTTTGCATCCTCAATATTGGCATCAAACTTAGTTTTAATATAAAAGTCGTTAATTGCTATTTTGGGTTGTGCTAATAGTAATACCTCACGGTGAATACCACTTAAACGCCACATATCTTGATCTTCTAAATAACTACCGTCACTCCACCTAAACACTTGTACTGCAACTCTATTTGTAGTATTAGGATTTATATAAGCAGATATATCAAACTCAGCAGCTAAACGACTGTCTTGACTGTAACCTACTTTTTTGCCATTTACCCAAACATAAAAAGCAGAAGATACACCTCCAAAATGAAGAATTACAGATTGATTTTTCCATTCTTCAGGAATTTTAAAATCTCTATAATAGCTACCTACAGGGTTATCTCTATATATTTTAGGTGGAATTGGAGGTTGTGGACCTCGCCATCCGTACTTTAAATTTGGGTCTTGTATATTGGGAGTAAAAGGATACGTAATATTTGTGTATATGGGTTGCCCGTGACCTTGTAACTCCCAATTAGATGGTACAGGAATGTTTGCAAAGTCTTCACCTTTAAAATTGGCAGCATAAAAATCTGTTGGTCTATCTGTAGATTTAGCAGTGTATTTAAACTTCCAAATGCCATTTAAAGACTTTACTCTTGCTTTGTTTCTGTCGCCTTCTAATGCGTCTGTTGAGTTTTTGTAAGAGTAACTGGCAACGCGTGCTTCCATTTTGTTAACCTCATAAATATGCTCGTTTTCCCAGTTGTTTTGAGCACTAGCAAATTTGCTTAATAAAACAAGCAAAAACAATAGCGTTAAATTGGTTTTCATAAAATGATTATTCTTGTAGTAAGCTAACTTTAAAACTTCCTTTATTTATTTTTCCGTTTTCTCTGGTAACATAATAACCGTAACCAGGAATTGTTTGTCCGTTTTTTATTTTTTGGTCTACGTTACCTACGTTAACAATTACAGTTGTTCCATTAGAAAATTTTGTGCGTTGTACTTTAAAATCCTTGCTTAAATACTCGTGACTCTCCAATTCAGCATAAAATGTTTCTTTATGTATTGGGCTTACTAATTTGTTAGCCATTTTAATCATATCTGCCATGCCATTAAACTCATACGGAGCAAAGAAAATAGTTGTTCCTCTACCAAAAAGTATGCTGCGTAATGACTTAATTCTAAAATCACCATTATTAGTAACCTCATTGTCAGGATCTTGTATTTTTCCAAAAACTGCAATAGCATCATGGTATACAAGACTAAAAAGTGGGGCTTTTTTAGAAATAGTAGAAAGCGGAGGATTGCCAAGGTATGTCAAGCCTTCAAACATATCAAAATACGGAATCCAAGCTTCTTGTCCGTGTTCTGTGCCGTTTACAAGGTTTAAGGAGTCTAGATATTTGGCTAACGCAATACGGCCTTCTTTGCCTTGTTCTCTGTAGGCAGCAAACGTAATATCTGTAATATCTGCCTTAAGGTTTAATGTTTTTATTTCTTCTTCAAGATGTTTTTTAGCTAAGCCTAATTGGTACTTAGCATCTACACGTCCCCATCTACTATTTGTTTTTTCTAGTTTTCCATTTTCATTTTTCCACATAAACTCAGTTGAAAAATCTGGATCGTTCTCTAACAAAGCAGAGTAGGAGTGGTATGATGAGTATAAATAACCATATTTATTAGTTAGGTCTACAGCTTCTCTAAGTTTTTTAACGCCACCAAGTTCTTCGCTTATTGGCCAATTGTTAGGTACGTAGTTAGAGAAAGTTCCCCAAGCGTGAATAAAAGCATTGTCTACTTTTAAGGTGTCGTGTATTGTAGTAATCATATCTTTTAAATCATTAAAAGTAAAAGCCATTCCTGGCATATTTACATAATGAGGATAACCACCGTAAATACCAAAGTAGATAGAACCCGGTAGTTTATCTACATCTGGGTTTCTTGCTAGTTTATCTTTTAAAGAAACAAAATGACCACGTTTTTTAGCTTCTTTTCTGTATTCTTTAGCCATATCTACATAGTCTCCTTTTGGGATAAAAGAATATGATATACCTCCAATTGTTTGGTTGGGTGTTGATATGTCCCATACAGGATCTAAAAACTGTACTCTTTGGTAGGTAGACATTTTACCTTCTGCATTAAATAAGTACTGACCGTTATTATTAATATTAAAAAATAGTTTTGGTCTTACGTCTTTATCAATAATGCCAACTACTGCAGATTTTTTATTGTACGTTCCCCACCAAGGCATAGATAAGCCAGTACCGTTATTAAAAAGCTCTAATGTGCCAATAGATTTGTTGTTGTAGGTAGTGTCATCCCATTTGCAAAAACGACCACCATTCATAGGAAAAATATAAGAAGGACAAATAATACCTTGTTTTTGTGGTATTACAGCTGCACCTATATCTTGGTCGGTTTTTAAACTGAAGTAACGAGATGGATACCTTAGACTTAGTAGTTTGTGGTTGCTAGATGTGTAGCTTATAATTTCTACTCTTAATTTAGATGTTTTGGTGTCTAAACTTAATTTAGTTTGTAGTGTAACACCTTTAGCTATTGAGCCATCTTTAAAAGTAGGGTTGCTAAATGTTATTACAACAGTATTTTTACCTTTTTTAGTAAGTTCTATATTTTTACTGTTAGATATGTTTACTGTCTGCTTAGTTTTTTTGCTATCTACAAGTGTTAGTAAACCAGCAGCATTTTCCCAAGGATCTGGATTCCATACTTGACCAGATGTTTTTTCAGTTACAGTAAAATTACCAGTTTTGTTTTCTACTGTTACTTTTATCTTGCTATCTTCTAATGTTATAGTTTTCTGAGCAAAAGAAGTGCTACAAAATAGTAATGTTAGTATACAAAGTGCCGTAATTTTTTTTATCATTTCCATAATCTGTCCTTGTAAATTAATAATTATATGTAGGCTTTAATTTCTTCTTTAATGCTTTTAAAATGATCTGTTAAGCCGTTAAAGTCGTTATTTTTAATAAGTTTTTTGTCTAATAGAGAGCTACCCATACCAACCCCAGTAGCACCAGCAGCAAAAAAAGATTTTATATTGTCTTTTGATACTCCACCAGTTGGTAATAGTTTAATATTATTAAGCGGCGCTAATACGTCTTTTATATAAGTTGGGCCTAATTGCGTAGCAGGAAATATTTTAACGGCAGAAGCACCCAAAGACCAAGCTTTGTAAACTTCAGTTGGAGTAAAAGCACCAGGGAAAATAGGAATTTTGTCTGCTACTGCTTTTTTTATTACTTCTTCATTTATTATTGGTGTTACTATAAACTGAGAGCCAGCTGCAACTGCTGTATTGTAATCTTCTATTGTGCAAACAGTACCAGCGCCAACATTTAAATCAGAAAAATTAGATTGTATTCTTGCAATAATATCTGCTGCACCAGCAGTATTCATTGTTATTTCTATAGTAGACAAACCAGCTGTAACATACGCTTTTGCGATACCTACAACCGTCTCTAAAGGTAAGCCTCTTACAATACCTACAATTGGTGCTTTGTTATGTAGTTCCCAGTTAAAGGGCTTTGTTGTTTTCATACTGTAATAAAATTTTCTTTTGACCTAACAACAGAGCATTCTCTAATACTTTATCATCTAAGAGAATTAATTGTTTTGGATTAATTATTTGTTTTAACGCTAACTTGTATAGACTAAAAACCGGATCTGGAGCAACTAAAAATATGTTTTCTGTAGTCTGCTCTAAGTAACTAATTTCATCACCAATTAAAAGTCCGCTTAAAAAAAAGTAGTTTTCTTCTTTTGTTTTGGTTTGAAGTAAATCTTTAGCTCTAATTGAAAATAAACTTGCACTTAATTGTCCTTGCAGTCCAAGTGAAACGCCTTCTAAAAAAGGTTTTTCTAATAATGTTGATGAGGTAGTGCTAACCGAATTAACTAAAATGCTTTTTTTAGAAAGTACCTCAAATAATTCACCAGTCATATAATTTTTTAGATCTGTATAAATTCCGTTATCATAAGTTAGGTGTTTGCTGTGTGTACCAGGTAATAATAGAAATCCTTTTTTATACGGTTTTAGTTCTTGTTCTAACCCTACTGCTTGTATTTCTTCGCCACGCATCATTCCAGAATTAGTTTTTGCGCCAGAAATTAAAAGTATTTCTATGTTATTATTAAAGACTAAATGTTTCCAAATTAAATTATTTCCGCAGGTGTTAAGTGGAAAGTCTGCATAATTAAGCTCAAACAAACCAATATTTGCAGATGCCATACCTGCAGCAACAATTATATGTTTTTGGTGCTCTTTAGGCAAGCTAGATATCTGTTCTTTTAAGTAGTCTGCAAAAAAATGAGTTTGTTCTTTTTCTCTTTGCTTTAAAAAATTTTCATAAAGCAATTTTATGCCGCAATCTGTTTTGTGTTCTGCTAAAATTGTTAATGTAGTTGTTTCTACAACTCGTAATCTAAAGTTAGAAGTTCCCCAATCGCAGCTAATAAAGTAATTTGGTAGTGCCATTTAGTTTAGGGCTTTTGAAACTCTCTTTTTAATTAAATAATCATCTAATGCATATGTAGAGCAGTCTACACCAATTCCGCTATTTTTTACACCACCATGAGGCAAGTAAATATCGTACTTTACTCCGTTTAATTGCACTTCTCCAAACTCTAGCTTATCAGAAAAATATTGAAGAGTTTCTTCGTTTTTAGAAAACACATAAGAGGCCAAACCTGCATTTGTATTGTTTGCGTATTCTATAACTTCCTCTTTAGTAGAAAAAGGAACAATAGTAGCTACTGGCCCAAAAATTTCTTCTTGTAAAATTGGAGCTTTAGGGTTATTTAGGCTTATTACAGTAGGTTCAAAATAATATCCAGGTTGATCTAACGCATTTCCTCCAAATTCTATTTTTCCGCCTTCTGCTACTGCTTGTTTTAGTATGCGTTGTACTTTTTCTACAGATTGTTTGTTGGTTAGTGGTCCCATTTCTGGTTTGTTTTCTTTTCCAAAACCAATAGTTGTATTTTTAAATTTTTCAACCATACCTTCTGTAAACTCTTTAAGAACAGAAGTGTGTATGTAAAACCTGTTTGGAGCTACGCATATTTGCCCTGTGTTTCCAACCTTTAATGCAGCGCCAATATTTATGGCTAATTCTAAGTCTGCATCATCAAAAACAATAAAAGGAGCATTGCCGCCACACTCCATACTGTACCTTTTTATAGATGTTTTACTGCTTTGCTCTATTAATTTTTGAGCAGTTTCTGTGGAGCCAATCATTGTTATTAAACGTGGAATTTTGCTTTCACATAATGGAATACCTACATCAGATACATCACCACAGATAACAGTTACTACACCTTTAGGAAAGTTTATTTCATGACAAATTTCTCCTATAATATATGCTGATAAAGGAGAGAATTCTGATGGTTTTAGAATAATACTGCATCCCGCAGCTAATGCTGGGCCAAGTTTAAAACCTAAATTTAGTAAAGGAAAGTTATAAGCTAAAAAAGCAACGGTTACACCTAAAGGTTGAGAAACAATTTTATGCTGGTGTGTGCCTTCTTTGTCTTCTATTTCTATATCGTGACGTTTTGTAATTTCCTTAGAGTAATATTCAAGTGAATTTGTAATGCTTGTAAGGTCTTCTTCGCTGCCTTCCCAAGTTTTTCCCATTTCATGCATTATACTACTGCGCAGTAAGTCGCTTTTTTCTAGTATTTTACTCCTTAGTTTATCTATCCAGTTTAAACGTTCTTTTATGGGTAAGTTAGACCAATGTTTAAAACCTTCTTCAGCAGTTTTTAAAGCATATTCTGTATCTTCTTTACTGGCCCATGCTAGGTTAGCAACAGCTTTTTCATCAGCAGGACATATTACATCAAAAGACGCTCCATTAGAAGCATCTCTTAACTCGCCATTTATATACAGTTTTTTGTTACCGAATTTCAATTCTTTTTTCATTGTAATGTGTTTCTTTATCAAGGTACTTTTCCAATTCGTCCATATTTACATCTACACCTAAACCAGGAGTGTTAGGAACGCATAATAGTCCGTTATTAATAGTAAGGTCGCATTTAGTGACAATATCTCTTAGGGCATTTTCAGACCTGTCTAATTCCATTGTTGGCAAGTCATTATACATTCTACCTGGATTTTTATCTAGGTTGCCAACAAAATGTGCGGCCGCGCTAATAGCAATCCAAGTGCCCCATGAATGTGGTACAATGTCTTTGTTAAAAGCCTGTGCTAGTGCAGCAATTCTTTTTGCTTCGGTTAAGCCTCCAGAAGCACAAATATCTGGTTGAGCAATATCTACACAGTTATTTTCTAGCAATCTTTTAAAACCAAATTTTAGGTATTCGCACTCGCCACCCGCAATAGGAATTGATGTGTTTTCACGTAGTTTTTTATACCCTTCATAATCTTCAGGTGAAACAGGTTCTTCAAACCATGAAATGTTATATTTTTCTACTTTTCTGCACAGTTCTATTGCTTCTTGGTAACTGTATGCGTGGTTTGCATCAATCATTAATTTAATGTCGTCTCCAATAGCTTTACGTATAGCGGCAACATATTTTACGTCTTCCTTTATGCTTAAGCCAACTTTCATTTTTATTGCCTTAAAACCTTGAGATTTGTATAGTTTAGCTTCAGAAATCAGCACTTTTTCTAAATCGTCTACACGTGTAAAATATAAGCCTGTAGCATAAGGTTGTATGGTGGGATTTTTTAAACCGCCTAATAAAACAGATACCGATTTATTTAATAATTTACCTTTAATGTCCCACAAGGCAACATCAATAGCACTTAGAGCAGCCTGTAAACTTCCGCTTCTGGCATAGTCCATAGACCTTCTGTACATTTCTTGCCACAGAACTTCGTTTTCAATTGCTTTTTTTCCTATGATAAAAGGTTTAAAAAACTCTATACCAGCTTTAATTACACCAGCAGGGCCATAGCCTTCTCCCCAGCCGTAAGTTCCGTCTTCTAAAGTAATTTTAACAAGACATATTTTTCTGGTATTGTATTGCCATTGTGAAAAATAAAAGGGTGTATCCAACTCGTGGCTAATTACGTAAGGTTCTATGTTTTTTATTTTCATACCAAAGTGGATTTTTTAGTGCCTAAAAGCTTGTAAAACAATTAGGGTTGTATTTTTATAATTATGGTTGTTGTTGTGTATTTAATAATTAGCGTACCCTAAAATGCATATTGCAGTGATAAGTATTGCTAGTCCGCCCATTAATATTCTAAACGGACCGTTAGCATTGTTCCATTCGCCAGCTCTGTATGCCCAAAAATTACTTATTATAAGCGCTAAGCCTAATAAAATTGGCCATCCAATAACTGGTCCTAAATCTCCCATTAATGCTGCTCCTTGTCCGTATACACCAAGTGCGGCAAACCAGAATATGCCAGTTACTACAGCCCACATATAGGCTTTTTTGCTGTTATTAACTTTAAAAGAGCTCCAAGTGTTGTTTTTTATCAATCTAAAAATGGCATAACCGCCATTCATTGCAAAGGCGCCAATTAAAACAACAACCCATGAAGCCAAACTTGCATTTTGTGTGCTAACATCATAATTCTCTACAGCTATTTTTGCTACAGGAGCAGCATTAGAAAAACCAACGTTTAAAAAAGCAGATAATACACCAGATGCAACTGCAATTAACACACCTAATTTTATAGATTTATTTGTAGCATTGCTATTACTACTTTTAAGCTTGTCTCTTTTTACACCAGCAACAGCAGTAATGGCTACACCCACTAAAAGTAATAGCACACCCACCAAAATTATAGGGAAAGATGGTTGAGAAAAAGCACCTTCTATTTGAAATAGAGGAATAATACAACCCATTGAAGCAGCAAGTCCCATTACAATACCGTATGTAATTGATATTCCTGTTTTTTCTACACTTACGCCAAAAAGGATACCTCCAATTCCCCATAAAAAGCCATACAGAGCAGCAGTCCAAAATGTGTTAGAGTCTGTTGCAGCTATAACACCGCACAGATCTGGAATTACAATAAAAGCCCATATTACAGGTACCGCTATCATTGCAACAAAAGATTGAATTAGCCACCAAGCTTCCCACTTTAATGGTGCTATATATTTCATTCCTAGGCCAAAAGTGCCCTGAAAAAAACTTGCAAATATTACTAGGATAATAGCTAATGAATATGTGTTCATTTCTAGAGTGGTTTTTTGTGTTAGTTGATGTTAGTAATGAAGAGTTATGAATTTACTTTTCATTTATATATCACAAAGAAACCTTAATATAGAACGTGATTATTGAAGAATTTTACCTTAGAGCAGCATTATTTTACCCTATAAGCACAAAATTGACAATTGCATTAGTCTCTTAAAAATGTGTAAGCTAAAAAAACCATTACTCCTCCAGATAAAGAAACGATAGCGGTTAGTAAACTAAATGATTTTAGAAGTTTTGGTACAGAAACATTATGTATTTCCTTAAACAACCAAAAGAAACTACTATTTACGTGTATAATTCCTAAAGATCCTGCGCAAATTGCGGCGGTTGTAAATGTAGGATCTAGTGTGCCATTGCTAATTAATGGAGCAACTATAGATGCAGTAGTTATTAGTGAAACTGTAATGGAGCCAGTTACAGTTGTAAAAAGCATACTAAGTAAAAATGGCACAATTATACCCATTGAAGAAATAGAGTCTGTGTTTGAGAAAAGAGAGCTAACAATACCAGTGTCTTTTATAACCTGACCAAACGCACCACCCGTCCCAGTAATTAAAATAACAATAGCTGTTTTAGCGCCAGCAGTATTAAAATAACTATTTAATTTACTTGAAAAATCTTTTTTGTCAAGTAGTGGTAATGCAAATAAAATGCCAATTAGCAATGCCCATATAGGGTTTTTAATAAAAGCTATAATTGCATTTTCCTCTTTTATAATTGCACCTACAGACATTAAAATAAGAGGAGTAAGTAAGGCGGCAAAAGGTAAGATTTTTTTGTATCCTCCTAATTTTCTGTTTTCTGTTTTTTGTAGTTTGTTGGTGTCAATTGTGTTAGTGGTTTGTAGTTTGTTTTTGTTCACTTTAAGCCAAACCAAGCAGCCAATTATAGCAGCAATTGCAACAACTATATTAAGTGGTATAATTTTTCCTACGCTAATATTAAAAGCAGATGCTACTGCTAGGGGTCCAGGTGTAGGAGGTATTAATGCGTGGGCTACAGTTAAACTTATAGCTAATGATAAGCCTAATACCAAAATTGAATGGCCAGATTTTTTAGATAGTACGTGTAGTGTGGGTAAAAGTGTAAGGTAGGCAACATCCATAAAAACAGGTATTCCAATTAAAAAGCCTATTATAGCCATACTTAATGGTAGGTATTTTGTGCCAAAGAGGGCTATAATACTATCTGCAATTAAATCAGATCCTCCAGTGTTGGATAAAATCTCCCCAAGCAAAGCGCCAAATAGTATGATAAGGCCAATCCATTTTAAAGTGTTTCCAAAACCATTTAATAAACTTTCTGTTACGGTTGTAACTGTCCCGCCAGTGGCTAAACCAAGTATAAGTCCAAAAACTAATAAGGTAGGTATAGGATGAACTTTAAAAACAGTAACAGCTACAATTAATAAGGCAATACAAACGGTTAATGTAATTAAAGCAAGCATAGTTTGGTGTGGTTGTTATAGATAAAAGACAAATATAGCGGCAACGGACAAATAGTTATATGACATTTTTAACTGTTAGTAGCATTATACTACCTAATTAAATAATAGAGGTTATTTTTTTATTGTATTTCTCCATATATTCAGAAGGTGTTACTTTCATTAATGCTTTAAATTGTCTGTTAAAATTTGTAAGCGTATTAAATCCGGATTGGTAACAAACTGTAGAAATTTGCATTTCTCCTTCTATTAAAAGTTTGCAGGCGTGTCTTAATCTAATTTCATTAAGGTATTGCGTAAAAGATTTATGGGTTCTTTTTTTAAAGTATCTACAAAAAGCATTTGGAGTCATAAAAGCTATAGAGGCTACTTCTTCTAATTCTATTTTTTTGTCAAAATTTTCAGTTAAAAATAAAATTACTCTTGCCATACGGTCTTTTTCGTTTTTGTTGTATGTGTTTGTTATAACCTCTGAGCATAAAGGTTTATAGTTTTCACTTACAGATAAAATGTCTAAAATTTTTAACAAGCCAATTATTCTAGATAAGCCTTTGTTACCCACTAAACCTAGTATGTGGTTATGAGCTAAGTATGTTGCAGCCTTAGAAAATTGAAGTCCCATATTGGCTTTTTTAAAAAGAACTTGTAGTTTTTTTGCCTCTGCCAAATCTAAAAAGTCTGAACCTAAAAAATCATTTTCAAACTTAATTACTATGAGGTTTACCGCTTCGTCTTCTAGTTTATCTGCGTAATATTCTTTATGGTTTTTAAACAGGTGTGGAACATTGCTTCCAATTAAATACAATTCCCCTGGTGCAAAATTTCCTATAGAGTTACCAACATAACGAGTGCCTGTGCTTTTTATAAAATAGATAAGCTCTAGTTCCTTATGAAAATGCCAATTTTGCTCAATACATGGCATTCTATCTTGGCGAGCTAGGAAAGAGTTTTCAGGCCTTTTCTCTGTTTGTTTGTATGTTAACTTCATAGCAGTTTAATTTAATTTCATAATAAAAAAATAAGTTTTTATTTCTGAAGTGGTTATAAATATAAAAAATTAACCTGATATATGTTAATTATTACTTTTTTAGGTAAAATAGTGCTAATGGGTGTTCTGTTGTTGGTGTAGTGTAAGCAGTATTATAAAGAGTAGTTGCTTTTTTAGGCAAAATAATAGTGTAGTTTGGTGTGCTAATTTTGGTGCTATGCTGTTCACTTGATTAAAAAATTGTAAATTTCGCCTAGAATTTAGTTTTTATGCAAAGAGCAGCTTTATTTCTTATGATATTTCTTTGCGTTTCTTGCGATTTTTTTGATTCTAGAGCCGAAAAAACTCAGAAGATTATTAAGCAAGAAATGGAGGGTATTAATTGGAATGCTATAGATCAATTTCCTTTGTTTGAAGGGTGTGACGAACTTGCTTCAAAAGAAGTGCAAAAAGAGTGTTTTGAAGAAATGTTGTTGTTGCATTACTCAGAAATATTAGGGGACTTTGAGTTTGTTTTAGATAGAGCTATAAAAGATACAATACGTATAGATGTGTTAATAGATAGCAAAGGAGAAATTTCTGTTTTAGATATAGAGCAAGATTCTGTTATTACAAATCAAATACCAGGGTTTAACGGTATTATTTCTCGTGGTATTAAAAGCTTGCCTAAATTAAAACCAGCTTTAAAAAGAGGAATACCTGTGCGTGCTAAATTTAGAATTCCTTTAGTAATAAATACCAAATAAAAATTAGTGGCTAAAGAAAGAATTATATTGGGGGTAGATCCTGGTACTACTATTATGGGCTTTGGCCTTATAAAAGTGGTAGGTAAAAAAATGGAATTTTTGCAAATGAACGAACTTTTATTGCAGAAGTATAATGACCCTTACACCAAACTTAAACTTATTTTTGAGCGCACTATAGAGCTTATAGATACGTATCACCCAGATGAAATGGCTTTAGAAGCGCCTTTTTATGGTAAAAATGTACAGTCTATGTTAAAATTAGGCCGTGCGCAAGGTGTTGCTATGGCTGCTGGTTTATCTAGGCAACTAGTAATTACTGAGTATATGCCTAAAAAAATTAAAATGGCAATTACGGGTAATGGTAATGCAAGTAAAGAGCAAGTAGCTGGGATGTTAAAAAGTACTTTAGGGTTAAAAGAATTGCCTAAAAACTTAGATGCTACAGATGGTTTGGCTGCTGCAGTGTGTCATTTTTACAATAGCGGAAAATTAGAAACAGGTAAAAGTTACTCTGGTTGGGATTCTTTTGTAAAGCAAAACCAAAATAGGGTAAAAAAATAAAGAAATGGCAGGTATTTATATACACATTCCTTTTTGTAAACAGGCTTGTCATTATTGCGATTTTCATTTTTCTACCTCTATGGGGAAAAAGGAAGAAATGCTACAGGCTATTTCTAAGGAGCTTGTTTTGCGTAAAAACGAGTTTAAGCAAACCAGTGTAGAAACCATTTATTTTGGTGGAGGTACGCCTTCTGTTTTAAATGCCAATGAAATAAATAGGCTTATAAAAACAGTTTACGAAAATTACAATGTTGTTAAAAATCCAGAGATAACTTTGGAGGCTAATCCAGATGATTTATCTACTTTAAAAATAGAACAACTTGCAGCATCAAAGGTAAACAGACTTAGTATTGGAGTGCAGTCTTTTTTTGAAGACGATTTAAAACTGATGAATAGGGCGCACAATGCTAAAGAGGCTGAAAGTTGTATTGCTTTGGCAACCAAATACTTTTCAGACATAACAATAGATTTAATTTACGGTATTCCAGGAATGAGCAATGATAAATGGATGCAAAACATACACAAAGCTTTATCTTTTGGTTTGCCACATATTTCTAGTTATGCACTTACAGTAGAGCCAAAAACTGCTTTAGAAAAATTTATTAAAAAAGGAGAAATAGCTCCTGTAAAAGATAGTGTTGCTCAAGAGCATCATAAAATTCTGGTAAAAGAATTGGCTAAAGAGGGTTTTGTAAATTATGAGTTTTCTAACTTTGGAAAACCAGATTTTTTTTCTAAAAATAATACCGCATATTGGTTGGGTAAAAAATATATTGGTGTTGGGCCATCTGCACATTCTTTTAATGGGGAAAGCAGGAGTTGGAATGTGAATAATAACCCTAAATACATAAAAGCATTAGCGCAAAATAAGCTGCCACAAGAGATAGAAGAATTGTCTGTAGTGGATAGGTATAATGAATATGTTATGACCGGTTTAAGAACTATTTGGGGTGTTTCACTACAAAAGGTACAGGAAGATTTTGGATTAAAATATGTGACTTATTTAGAAAAAGAGGCAAATAAAAAAATTGAAAAAGGTCTGTTGCAACTTAAAAATAATACACTTTTAGTAACAGCAAAAGGTAAATTTTTAAGTGATGGTATAGCAGCAGATTTGTTTATTGTTAACTTATAAATTAATATAGAAAGAGATTCATGAAGGCAGTTATTACAGTAAGAACAAAAAAATATTCAATAAATTTAAATGATGCATTAGATATTTCTATGCCTTTAAAAGGGGATAAGTCTAATGTAAATGCTTGGTATGTTGGTGCGCCAGTTATAGAGCCACATACAGATGGTGATTTTGTTGGTTTGGTAAGTGAGGGTTCATCTGTAAACTTTAATAATATAAGTTTTAATCCGCATGCACACGGTACGCATACAGAGTGTGTGGGGCATATTACAGAGAAATTTGTGTCTGTAAATCAAAAATTAAAACAATTTTTCTTTTTGGCAGAAGTAATTACCATTGCACCAGAAAAAATAGGAGACGATTTTGTTATTTCTAAAAAGCAATTGCAATATGCTTTAGGTAAAAAAAAGAGAGAGGCTGTTGCTATACGAACAATTCCTAATTTAGAAGATAAAATAGGAGCGCAATATTCCAATACCAATCCACCTTACTTGTTAGAGGAGGGAGCTATTTTTTTAAGAGAAAAAGGAGTAGAGCACTTGCTAATAGATTTGCCATCTGTTGATAAGGAAAAAGATGATGGTAAGTTAGTTTCTCACAAGGCATTTTGGAATTTTGAAGGTAAAATTAGAGAAAATGCCACTATAACAGAATTTATATATGTTGCTAATACTATTGAAGATGGCACATATTTTTTAAATTTGCAAGTAGCTCCTTTTGAGAATGATGCAAGTCCTAGTAGGCCTGTTTTGTATAAAATTGAAGAGTAAAATAGTATTAAATAGTGCTGTTTTGTAACGTATAAAATAAATAATGGATAGTTTAATAGAGGTTTTTTTAGGGTTAATTTTAGGGGCTATACTTATGTATTGGGTGTATTCCTTTTTTAGAACTAAAAAGACCAAAGAAGTTACACATACACAGTCTACTGTTTTATTAGAAAAAATAAAAAGGGTTTGTAAATTAATATCTGTAGAAGGAGATTTTGCAGAAGTATACCAATACCACAATACCAAAGAGCATTTTATGAGTTTGGTAAGTAGTAAAAAAAAGGCATTAGTAATTATAAACGCTAAAGTGCAAATTGGGTATGATCTAAAAAAAATTCTTTTAAATGCAGATGATAGTAAAAAGAGAATTATACTCAAGAATTTTCCAGAGCCAGAGGTGTTGTCAGTTTCTCCTGAGCTTCAGTTTTATGATATTAAAAACGGATTATTTAATTCGTTTTCTCCAGAGGATTTAACTAATGTGAATAAAGAAGCAAAGGAGCATATTTTAGAGAAAATACCTGTAAGTGGTTTAATGGATACGGCCCGTAAAGAAGCGTTAGAGGCAATACTTTTAATAGAGTCTATTGTAGAAACTATTGGGTGGACGTTAGATTATTCTGCGTTAAAAATTGAAAATAAACAAGAAGTAAAGCAAATAGAAAAAGAAATAAATAAATAGTGTTTTATGAGCGTAAATAATTTTGAATCAGCATTTGTGCATAACGTATATTTTTGGTTAAAAAATCCAGATAGCGAAGATGATAGGAAAGCTTTTGTAACATCATTACGTAAGTTTTTAAATGCTTCTAAATATGCAAGTACTAATTTTATAGGTACACCACCAGCAGCTACTAGAGATGTGGTAGATGGTAGTTTTACGTTTAGCTTATTGGTTTCGTTTACATCGGCAGAAAATCAACAAAAATACCAAGATGAAGAGGCACACTTAACTTTTATAGAAGAATCTGCTCGCTTATGGGATAAGGTTATTGTATATGATTCTACAACAGTTTAATCTTGCTGTGTATGAATGTAGAAGAGGTTAGGGCATATTGCATTTTAAAAAAAGGAATTACAGAAGAGTTTCCTTTTGATGAGCATACTTTGGTATTTAAGGTTTTGGGTAAAATGTTTGCCTTGTTACCGTTAGAGCGCTTGCCACCCCAAATTAATTTAAAGTGTAACCCAGAGTTGTCATTAAAACTTAGAGAAAAGTATGATGGTGATATTGCACCAGGTTTTCATATGAATAAAAAACACTGGAATACAATACTAATAGAACGTATTTCTCCTAGTTTACTAAAAGAATTAATAGATCATTCATACAATTTAGTAGTATCTAAACTTACCAAAAAACAACAAACAGAGTTAGCTAAGCTAAAGGAATAATATTTTTTTAGTTGCATAATATATTACGCATCACTACATTATTTTTATGAAAGAACTTATTGCATTTTACAAACAAAATATTACTAACTATAAAGAAGAATCTGCTAAGGTTAAATCTAAATTACTGCTGTCTAGTTTGTTAAGGTTGGCGGTATTTTTATTAGCTGGTTTTGGTGTTTATTTTTTTATAGGAAACACCAAAGCAGTAATGGCGGTTATTTTATTGGCTATAGTGTTGTTTGTGTTTTTAGTGTCTAGACATTCAGATTTGCAATATGTGTATCATAAATTTATAGCACTTATAAAAATTAATGAAATTGAGATTGATGTTTTGCATCGTAAATTTCATAATCTTCCAGATGGAGAGGAATTTGCAGATCCACTTCATTTTTATAGTCAAGATATAGATTTGTTTGGTAAAGGTTCTTTTTACCAATACAGTAATAGAACTGCTTTGGAGCAAGGTAGTGAAGAGTTGGCTAATCAATTTACGGCAAATGATATAGATAATATAGCGCAAAAACAAAACGCTGTAAAGGAGTTAGCTTCTAAGCCTAAATGGAGGCAAGAATTTGCGGCTATTGCTACGCTTGTAAAAGCAGAAGTGTCATACAAAACAATTGTTTCTTGGATGCAGAAACACACAGCGTTTATTCCTTCTTTTATGAGGTTTGTGCCTACTGTGTTTACGGTAATTACGGTGTTGTTTTTTGTCTTATATTTTTTGGGTTTTATTTCTGGTTTTTTTGTAGCAGGTTGGTTTTTTATAGGTTTACTTGTTACAGGTACATATTTTAAAAAGGTAAGCAAACTGGCTGCAGATATGGGGAAAATACAAAGTACTTTTCAGCAATATCAAAAACTTATTGTGGCTATAGAAGATGTAGAGTTTACATCAGACTTATTAAAAGAAAAAAGAGCAGTTGTTGTTACAGATGGTAAAAAAACGTCTGCTGTTTTACATGAGTTTTCAAGAATTTTAGGAGCCTTAGATCAGCGTAATAATATGATTTTTGGTTTCTTAGGAAATGGTTTTTTGTTGTGGGATGTTCATCAATCTTATAAAATAGAGAACTGGATAAAGCTATACGGACATTTGGTACAAGATTGGTTTAGTGTTATAGCTTTTTTTGATGCGTATAACAGCTTAGGTAATTTTGCGTTTAATAATCCAAGTTATGTGTACCCTACAATTGCTGCTAAAGGTAAAGTGCTACAGGTTAAAAATGCGGCACATCCATTATTAGATCCTGCAAAAAGTATAAAAAATGATATCACTATTAATAATGCGGAGTTTTTTATAGTAACAGGAGCAAATATGGCAGGTAAAAGTACTTTTTTGCGTACTGTGTCATTGCAAATTGTTATGGCAAATATGGGCTTACCAGTTTGTGGTACTTCGGCAGAATATTCGCCAATAAAATTAATAACAAGTATGCGTACAACAGACTCACTTACAGATGATGAGTCCTATTTTTTTTCTGAGTTAAAACGATTAAAGTTTATTGTTGATGAAATACAAAACGATCGTTATTTTATAGTTTTGGATGAAATTTTAAAAGGAACAAATAGTACAGATAAAGCTATTGGTTCTCGTAAATTTGTAGAGAAATTAGTGGCGTCTCAATCTACCGGAATTATTGCTACACACGATTTAAGTTTGTGTAAAGCAGCAGATGAGTTGCCAGGTGTAAAAAATCATTATTTTGATGCAGAAATTATAAATAATGAACTACATTTTGACTATAAGTTTAAAGATGGTATTTGTAAAAATATGAATGCATCATTCCTACTTAAAAAAATGCAAATAGTAGATTAAAAGTAAACCCTAACAAAAGGCATTAATGCATCTGCGTAAATGCTTTTTTCGTCATCATACAAAACATCATAACGTATGCCAAAAGTTACATTTTGGTTACTGTATCCTATACCTAAAAACAAGGCAGAATTCCAGTAATTATCTTCTATAGTGCTGCCATTTATGCCAAAATCACGGTTTATTCGCATTTGTTCAAACTCCGCAGATAGTTGTATAGCAGGTACAATATTAAATAACGTTAATGCGCTAGCGCCATACGCGGTAAGTTTATAGTCTCCAAATTTAGAGTAATTAAAATTTAAGCCTGTGCCAACAGCAAACATTGGGTTAACCTGGTAAATAGCACTAGGGGAAACACTAGCGTTAAAGCTGTCGTTTCCAAATCCAATGCCTAAACCACCTCCAAATTGTACTTTTTCCCAAAAGTTACTATAGCTTGTGCTAACCTGTGCAATTGTGGTATTAGAGGCAAAAGCTGTTATCAAGATACTTATAATCAATAATTTTGAAAGGAAATGCTTGTTTTTTCTCATTCTTGTTATTTTTTTACATTATTACGCACTAAGATATGCTTATAAAAGCTAAAAGTTGTATTTTTGAATAAATTTTGTTCACAAGACAGAGAAGAATTTCAATGGATAAATATTCGTTTTTAAACGCAGCGCATACATCATTTTTTGCGACTTTATATGATAAATACTTAATTAGCCCTGACAGTGTAGAGCCTAGCTGGCGTGCCTTTTTTCAAGGTTTTGACTTTGGTCAAGAAACAGCACTAGAAGAGTTTTCTGAAAACGGACCGGCAATAGAAGCTGCAATGCCACAGTCTTTACAGAAAGAATTTAAAGTAATTAAGTTAATTGATGGGTACAGAAGCAGAGGACACTTGTTCACTAAAACAAACCCAGTTCGCGAAAGAAGAAAATACTCACCAACTTTAGAGTTAGACAATTTTGGGTTGTCTAATGAAGATTTAAATACAGTTTTTACTGCAGGAGAAATCCTAGGTATTGGAGCTGTTTCTTTAGAGGAAATTATAAAACATCTTAAAAGCATATATTGTGACGCTATTGGCGTTGAGTATATGTACATACGTAAGCCAGAAAGAGTAGAGTGGATTCAAAATTGGTTAAACGTAAATGACAATCATCCTAAGTTTAACGCAGACAGAAAAAAACATATTCTTAAAAAACTTAATCAGGCAGTTTCTTTTGAGAGTTTTTTACATACAAAATATGTTGGTCAAAAACGTTTTTCTATAGAGGGTAATGAGTCTTTAATTCCTGCTTTAGATGCCGTTGTAGAGCGTGCAGCAGAAATGGGAGTAGAGCAGTTTGTAATGGGTATGGCTCACCGTGGTAGACTAAACGTGCTTACCAATATTTTTGGTAAAGCAGCTAAGGATATTTTTAGTGAGTTTGATGGTAAAGATTACGAGCAAGAAATTTTTGATGGCGATGTTAAGTATCACTTAGGATGGACATCTGAGCGTAAAGCTAGTAACGGAAATAAAATAAAAATGAATATTGCACCAAATCCATCTCACTTAGAGACTGTTGGTGCGGTAGTAGAAGGTATTGCTAGAGCTAAACAAGATGCTCACTTCCCTGAGGATTTTTCAAAAGTATTACCAATTGTTGTGCACGGAGATGCTGCTATTGCAGGTCAAGGTTTAGTGTATGAGGTTGTACAAATGGCAAACTTAGATGGGTATAAAACAAATGGTACTATACATATTGTAGTAAACAACCAAATTGGTTTTACAACAAACTATTTAGATGCTAGGTCATCTACCTATTGTACAGATGTTGCTAAAGTAACTTTAAGTCCGGTATTACACGTAAATGCAGATGATGCAGAAGCTGTAGTACACGCTTCTTTATTTGCATTGGAGTACAGAATGCGTTTTAATAGAGATGTATTTATAGATTTATTAGGTTATAGAAAATATGGGCATAATGAAGGTGATGAGCCTCGTTTTACACAGCCTAAACTATATAAAGCAATATCTAAACACAATAACTCAAGAGATATTTATGCAGAGCGTTTACTTGCAGAAGGAGTTATAGAAAAAGGATTTGTAAAAGAATTAGAAAATGAATACAAAGCTTCTTTAGAAGAAGAGTTAGAAGATTCTAGAAAAGAAGATAAAACAGTTATTACGCCTTTTATGGCAGATGAGTGGAGTGGTTTTGCATCTGTTAGAGAATGGGAGATGATGGAGGCTGTAGATACTACTTATGATAAAGACAAATTAACAGAAATTGCTAAGGTGATAACAGAATTACCTAGCGATAAAAAGTTTTTGCGTAAAGTTGAAAAGTTAGTTAAGGATCGTAAAAAAATGTTCTTTGAAACTAACAAATTAGACTGGGCAATGGGTGAACTTTTAGCTTACGGTACGTTGTTACAAGAGGGCTTTGGTGTTCGTATGTCTGGGCAAGATGTAGAAAGAGGAACTTTTTCTCACCGTCATGCAGTTATGAAGGTTGAAGAAAGTGAAGAAGAAATAATATTATTAAACCACTTGTCTGAGGAACAAGCCAGATTTCAAATTTACAATTCATTGTTGTCTGAATATGGTGTTGTTGGTTTTGATTATGGTTACGCTATGGCTAGCCCAAAAACACTTACTATTTGGGAAGCTCAATTTGGAGACTTTAGTAATGGAGCTCAAATTATGTTAGATCAGTACATTTCTGCTGCCGAAGATAAATGGAAGCTTCAAAACGGATTGGTGATGTTGTTACCACACGGTTATGAAGGTCAGGGTGCAGAGCATTCTTCTGCACGTATGGAAAGGTACTTGCAATTGTGTGCAAGAGATAATATGTACATTGCAGATGTTTCTACACCTGCACAAATGTTTCATATTCTGCGTAGACAAATGAAAGTTAATTTTAGAAAACCTTTAGTAATATTTACTCCTAAAAGTTTATTAAGACATCCAAAGGCGGTATCTACAATTGATGAGCTTGCTAACGGAACTTTTCAGGAGGTTTTAGATGATACTACAGCAGATGTTAGTAAAGTTAAATCTCTAGTATTCTGTACTGGTAAGTTTTACTATGACTTGCTTGCCGAAAAAGAGGAGCAAAACAGAGAAGATGTTGCTTTGGTAAGAGTAGAACAATTATTTCCGTTGCCAACAGAAAAAATAACAGAAATTATTGGTAGGTATACTAATGCAGATGATATTGTATGGGCACAAGAAGAACCAAGAAATATGGGAGCTTGGAGTCATATCATGATGCATTATAAAGATGCCAATAAATTAAGAGTAGCGTCTAGACGTTTTTATGCCTCACCAGCAGCTGGTAGTGCAGTACGTTCTAAGCGCAGACACCAACAAGTAATAGATTATGTCTTTGATAAAACCAAAGACAATATGACAAAAAGATAAACACAATAACACATCAAATAAAGTAGGATGATTTTAGAAATGAAAGTCCCTTCGCCGGGAGAATCGATAACCGAAGTAGAAATAGCGGAATGGCTAGTGCAAGACGGAGATTATGTAGAGAAAGATCAAGCTATTGCAGAGGTAGATTCAGATAAAGCTACCTTAGAACTTCCAGCAGAAGTAAGCGGAGTAATTACATTAAAAGCAGAAGAAGGTGATGCAGTAGCAGTAGGTGCCGTTGTTTGTTTAATAGATACATCTGCAGCAAAACCAGAAGGAGCTGATGATGCGCCTGCTAAAGAAGAGAAAAAAGAAGAAACTGCACCAAAAGCAGAGGCTCCAAAGCCTGCAGAAACTGCAAAAACATATGCAACAGGGACAGCGTCTCCTGCAGCTAAAAAAATATTAAGTGAAAAAGGGATTGAGGCATCTGCTGTAAAAGGTACAGGTAAGGATGGTAGAGTAACTAAAGATGATGCTGTAAAAGCTGTGCCATCTATGGGGACACCAACTACTGGAGGTAACCGAGGAGAAACTCGTTCTAAATTATCAATGTTGCGTCGTAAAGTGGCAGAGCGTTTGGTTTTAGCTAAAAATGAAACGGCTATGCTTACTACTTTTAACGAGGTAGATATGTCTCCTATTTTTGCATTGCGTAGCCAGTACAAAGATGACTTTAGAGCTAAACACGGTGTTGGTTTAGGTTTTATGTCTTTCTTTACTAAGGCGGTTGTACGTGCATTAGAGATGTACCCATCTGTAAATGCAATGATAGATGGTAAGGAAATGATTTCTTATGATTTTGCAGATATTAGTATTGCTGTATCTGGACCAAAAGGTTTAATGGTTCCTGTAATTAGAAATGCGGAAAACTTAACTTTTAGAGGAGTAGAAGCAGAGGTGAAACGTTTGGCTATTAGAGCTCGTGAAGGAGAAATTACAGTTGATGAAATGACAGGAGGAACATTTACCATTACTAATGGTGGTGTTTTTGGTTCTATGTTATCTACACCAATTATTAATCCTCCGCAAAGTGCTATTTTAGGAATGCACAATATAGTAGAGCGTCCTATAGCTAAAAATGGTGAGGTTGTTATTGCTCCTATTATGTATGTGGCTTTATCTTATGATCATAGAATTATAGATGGTAAAGAATCTGTTGGTTTCTTAGTTGCAGTTAAAGAAGCATTAGAAAATCCAGAAGAATTATTAATGAATAATGATGTTAAGAAGGCGTTAGAAATGTAGTCTTGAATCTAGAGATAAAAAAAGGGCTGAAGTTTAACTTCAGCCCTTTTCTTGTTTAGGAGTGTTTTAGTTGCAACCCATATCAGATTTGGATTTGCTATCTGCGTTAGGAAAACAGTTGCCTGATGGTAAGCTCTCCGGAGTGTACCTTTTTAGGTTATTGTCATACAATCCGTTTTCTATAAAAGCAGTTAAATCATCAATTTCTTCTGTTGTTAAATTTAGCGGAATAAAATCTGATGCTAATTGATTTTTAGGAACATTATTGTTTTCAGGTATGGCGTTGTTTTTGTATTCTATAACTTCTTTTATAGAAGTAAAGCTTCCTCCATGACCAAAATGAGATACATCTTTTAAGTTATATAAAGATGGTATTTTAAACTTGTAATTATCTTCTTCTTTTCCTGTAAAACCGCCTCTACCTTTTTTTGTGGCTTCATCAATATTAATGTGTGAACTGTTTGGGTCCAAGTCGTTCATTCCTAAAGCGTAAAACCCTGTTTTGTTTAAGCCTGGTCCGGTGTGGCATTTATAGCATTCTGCTTTACCAAAAAATAAGTTAGCGCCACTTATTTCTTTAGGGGATAAAGCAGCTTCATTTCCTTTTAAAAACTCTTGAAAAGGAGCTTGGTTTGCAAGCACTGTTCGTTCATAAGCAGCAATTGCTAAACCAGCTGTTATGGTTGTGTATCTATTTTCTTCTGGGGTGTTAGGAAAAGCAGCGTCAAACATACTTTTGTATCCGTTGTTGTTTAGGAAGTTGGTGTCTATTAAAAGCCTGTGAACACCTAGGCCAGCTATGGCTTGTATTTCTACGCCTTCAAAACCTAAGTTATTGCGTTCTTTGGGAGTGCCAACTGTCCAGCTACTTTCGGTTCCTGTATTTTCTGAGGTTCCTCCAAATTGTCCGTTCCATAACATTACTTTTTGGTATGCAGTGTTTAGTATGCTTGGAGATTTTATGGGTTGTACATCTAAGTCTTCTTCTAAATAATCTATAGACATGTGTCTAGATTCTCCTTTTGCACCATAGCCAAAACCACCTTCGCCAATACCTTGTATGTTGCCGCTTTGGAAACCTGCCGCTGCGTGGTGGCAACTTGCACATGAGTAGGTGTTGGCTCCTATTTCTTTTGTTGGGTTTAAGGCTAAGCCTGTTTCGTGAAAAAGTAATTTTCCTAAAGCAACTTTTTCTGGTGTAAGCGGGTTTTTAGGGTCACTAGGAATGTTGTTTAAATTTGTTTCTTCTGGTAGTTGTAGCGTTTCTAGTGAGCCATAAAGAGTTGTAATTTTCTCTTCTAAAATACTTGTTTCTGCTTTTTGGTAGTTGTTGTCGTCATTAGAACAACTGGTTGTAAATAAAATGCCAATTGCTAGTATGCAATATAGATTTATTTTTGATGTAGACATGGTTAGAATGTTTTGCAAACAAAAGTGTGTTTTTGCTAAAACATGACATTAAAAAATCGGTACAATACTAATAAATAAGATATCTGTTATTTACAGCTTAAAATAAACACATTTTTTGTTGTAGTCTATAATGGCTTTTGTCTTTTTTAATATGTCTGCTCCAATAATACCATCTACTGGTAATGCATTATGGTTAATAAGAGCCTGGTTAACGTGTACAAGATCAAACAAAACAATTTTTAATTTTTTGTATTTCCAATCTCCAATTTTTATGGTGTTGTTAGAAGAAATTAATGTTTCCATTTCTGTAGCGCCAGCACCAGCAGCTTTTATTTCTGAATCTTCAGAGGTAAGCTTAAAGTTTTCAATTTTATCTATACCTATACAGGTGTTAGAGGCTCCTGTGTCTAAAATAAATTTTCCGGCTACATTGTTAATCTTAGCTTTAATTTCAAAATGATTAGTAGGAGTTAATGTAAGTTTAATTTTGGTGTAATCTTTTTGAAGTAAGAATTTTTTTAAGCTAGACATATATTCAATTTTAGTGCAAATATATATCAATCTTTATCAGAAAAGATAAAATCAAACTATATCAATTTAAAAACATCAAAATATATAAGATAATTCTATTTTTGCGGTATGATATTTACAGATACACATACACATTTATATAGTGAGGCTTTTGATGAAGACAGGGCTGTTGCAATACAAAATGCAATTGATAAAGGGGTAGAACGATTTTTTATTCCTGCTATAGACTCAACTTACACAAGTTCTATGTTGAGTTTAGAGGAGGCTTACCCAGATAATGTTTTTTTGATGATGGGTTTGCATCCAACACATGTAAAAGATAATTATCATGTAGAGTTGATGCATATTGAAGAAATGCTAGAGCAGCGTAAATTTTATGCTGTGGGAGAGATAGGAATAGATTTATTTTGGGATAAAACCTTTTTAAAAGAACAACAGCAAGCTTTTAAGCATCAAATACAATTGGCAAAAAAATACAAATTACCAATAGTTATACATTGCAGAGATGCTTTTGATGAAGTTTTTGAAATTTTAGAAGAAGAAAAAGGTGATGATTTAAGAGGGATTTTTCATTGCTTTACAGGTACTTTGGAGCAGGCAAAACTTGCAATATCATATAATATGAAATTAGGTATTGGAGGGGTAGTTACTTTTAAGAATGGAAAAATAGATAAGTTTTTAAATGAAATTGATCTTAAACATATTGTTTTAGAAACAGATGCTCCTTATTTGGCGCCAACACCTTTTAGAGGTAAAAGAAATGAAAGTGCATACCTTATTAACGTAGCTGAAAAATTAGCAGACATATATAATAGGGATATAAAAGAAATAGCAGACATAACTACTAAAAACTCTTTAGATGTTTTTGGTGTTTAAAAACAAGTAAGTGATATGGCAAATGCTACAAAAATATTATTGGTGTATACTGGTGGTACAATTGGTATGGTTAAGGATTATAAAACAGGAGCTTTAAAAGCTTTTAATTTTAATAATTTAATGAAAAGTATACCAGAACTAAAGCAGTTGGATTGTTCTGTGGATAGCGTTTCTTTTGATGAGCCAATAGATTCCTCTAATATGAACCCTACACATTGGGTTAAAATTGCTACTATTATTGAAGGCAATTATGCAGATTTTGATGGTTTTGTGGTTTTGCACGGTAGTGATACAATGAGTTATACGGCATCTGCTTTAAGTTATATGTTAGAGCATTTAAGTAAGCCTGTAATTTTAACTGGTTCTCAATTGCCAATTGGAGATTTGCGTACAGACGCAAAAGAGAATTTAATTACATCTATACAAGTAGCTGCATTAAGGGAGAATGATAAAGCAATAATACAAGAGGTATGTTTGTATTTTGAATACAAATTGTATAGAGGTAATAGAACAACAAAAATTAATGCAGAACATTTTGAGGCTTTTGCATCATTAAATTATCCAGAATTAGCGGAATCTGGTGTGCATTTAAAAGTAAATAAGGAATATTTAAGAAAAAAGAAGCATACAAAAGCATTAAAGGTGCATAAAAACCTAGATGATAATGTTGCTGTTTTAAAATTATTTCCTGGTTTAAATAAAAATGTACTAAAAAGTGTGTTAAATATTCCAGATTTAAAGGGGTTGGTTTTGGAGACTTATGGTGCAGGTAATGCTCCAACAGAGAAATGGTTGCTAAACGAAATAAAAAAAGCAATAAAAAACGGATTGTACATTGTTAATGTTACGCAGTGCTCTGGAGGTAGTGTTTTACTTGGTCAGTATGAAACCAGTGAGGAATTACAAAGCTTGCAAATAATTAATGGTAAGGATATTACAACAGAGGCGGCTGTAACTAAGTTAATGTATTTGTTAGGAACAGGAGTGTCTCCAAAGCTATTTAAAACACTTTTTGAAACTCCGTTGCGAGGAGAATTGCAATAAAAATAACATATTATATTTCTTTAACTAATATTTTTTTTGTTATTTGGACGCCGTTAAACTTATGAAGAGAGAGGTGGCCGAGTGGTCGAAGGCGCACGCCTGGAAAGTGTGTATACATCACAAGTGTATCGAGGGTTCGAATCCCTTCCTCTCTGCAGATAAGTTTGCGTTTAATTTTATTATAACATTTTTTTTTTATCTTTAACCCTATTAACTAACTAAATTAAGTTTCGAAAATGAAAAGATTATCATCTATCCTAGCTGTAGCTGGGTTGTTTGTTTTTAGTACAAATACAGTAAATGCAGCTACATTATTACAAGATGCAGCGGAGAAAGAAGCGCCAAAAGGTTTTGTTCAAGTATTAAAAGAACAATTTATTACTGGTGGACCTGCTTTTATGGGTATTGTACTTTTATGTTTAATTCTTGGTCTTGCAGTGGCAATTGAAAGAATTATTTATTTAAACATGGCAAGCACAAACACTACTAAACTAAAACAAAGAGTTGAAGACGCATTAGCATCTGGTGGTGTAGAAGCAGCTAAAGAAGTATGTAGAAATACAAAAGGACCTGTAGCGTCTATTTTCTACCAAGGATTAGATAGAGCTGGTGAGAGTATTGAATCTGCTGAAAAAGCGGTTGTTGCCTACGGAGGTGTACAAATGGGTCAGTTAGAGAAAAACGTTTCTTGGTTGTCTTTATTTATCGCTATTGCTCCTATGCTTGGTTTCATGGGTACAGTAATTGGTATGATTCAGGCCTTCCAAAAGATTGCAGCAGTTGGTAACTTAAGTGCATCTTTAATTGCAGGTGATATTCAGGTTGCATTATTAACAACTGTATTTGGTCTTGTTACTGCCATTATTCTTCAAATTTTTTACAACTACATCATTGCTAAAATTGATAGTATTGTAAATGATATGGAAGATTCGTCAATCTCATTGATTGATATGTTGGTAGATCACAAAAAATAAGTCGGACCTTAATACAAAAGCATTATGCAAAAAATAATAAAAATAGCCTTAATTGTAATAGGCGTTATATCGGCTGTGCTATGGTATTTTTTACCATCAGGGGATTTTACAATTCCTGAGGTAGCAGCAGAGGCAGCAAACAGTAGTGCAATGAACGTAATGTTTATGATTACTTACCTTTTATTAGGTGTAGCAGTTGTAGTAGCATTGGTTTATACACTAAAAAACTTGTTTTCTACACCAGAAAACCTTAAAAAAGCTTTATTTGCTTTAGGTGGATTTGCACTTGTAGTAATTATTTCTTACTTTTTATCAAACGGAGAAGATTTAGATCCTCAGTTTTTAACGGATAATGATACTACAACTAGTACAGTAAAGAACATAGGAACAGGTATTTATACCTTCTTAATTTTAGTAGCAGTAGCTGTTGTTCTTATGGTTATACCAAGTGTAAAAAAACTAATTGGTAAATAAAAAATAATAATTATGGCAAGAAGAGGTGGAGCACCAGAAGTAAATGCCGGTTCTATGGCAGACATTGCTTTCTTACTCCTTATCTTTTTCTTAGTAACTACTACTATAGAAACGGATGCAGGTTTAGATCGTATGTTGCCTCCTAAAGAGCCGCCTACTGATGAGCAAGTTATACTTAAGCAAAAAAATATTTTTACTGTACAAATAGGTAAAGATGGTCAATTGCTAGTAGAAGAAGATCTAATGGATCTTAAAGATTTAAAAGAGGCTGCAATTGCATTTTTAGATAATGGTGGAGCAGTAAAAGGAGATCCTGAGTACTGTAGCTATTGTGAAGGTGCAAGAAGTCCTGAGTCTTCTGATAACCCAATAAAAGCGGTTATATCTTTAAAAAATGATCGTGAAACTAAGTACTCTGTTTATATAACAGTACAGAATGAGTTAGTGGCAGCGTATAATTTTTTACGTAATAGAGCAGCTAAAAAGTTAGGTTATAATATGTCTTTTACAGAAATGGAAGCGGCATACTCTAACCAAGAAACTCCAGATGATGTTAAGGAGCAATTAAAGGTTAAGATTAAGAAAATTCAAGATCTTTATCCTCAAAAATTATCTGAAGCTGAAACTACAACAAACTAATAACATTTAATACAAAGGAATATGTCAAAATTTAAAAAGAAAAAAGACGGAGAATTGCCTCCAGTTTCTACGGCTTCTCTTCCGGATATTGTATTTATGCTTTTGTTTTTCTTTATGACAGTTACAGTAATGAAAGATAGCGAACCTTTGGTAGCAAATGAGTTACCAAACGCAACTGAAATTAAAAAGCTAGAAAAGAAAGACAGAGTAGTTTATATTTTTGTTGGTCAGCCTACAGAAAAATATCAGAGCGCTTTTGGTAAAGAGCCAAAAATACAGTTAAACGATAAGTTTGCTAACGTTTCTGAAGTAGGAGATTACGTTTTAGAAGAAATAGCTAAGAAGCCTCAAGAGGTTCAAAGTTCTATAACAACAGCTTTAAAAATTGATAAGAATGCCAATATGGGTATTGTTATGGATATTAAAGAAGAGTTAAGAAAAGTAAATGCGTTAAAAGTAAACTACACCACTTATGAAGGTGATGCTTTTAAAAATTTACAATAATTTAGATAGTTAAACTATTATATGCGCTTCAAATAGGTAAAACTATTTGAAGCGTTTTTTTATACAGTAACTTTTATACGTACTATATGTTTCGTTTATGTATTTTATTTGGACTTATATGTTTTTCTTTATCTGCTCAAAATACAACCGTAGATAGTCTTTATTTGGAAGATCAGTTTTATATAGGACTTACTTATAATACTTATGGTAATAAGCCTTCTAGCTTTACGCAGCGTAATTTGCCCTATGGTTTACAACTTGGTTTTATAAAAGATTTACCAATTAATAAAAAAAGGAATGTTGGTTTTGGTGTTGGTTTTGGTTACGCAGTAAATAACTACTATTCAAATTTAATTGCAACCAAAGACAGTGAGGGCATAAGTTACACTTTTGCAGATGAAGATTTAGATTATGAACGTAGCAAAATAGTTACGCATATGGTAGAGTTTCCTATAGAGTTTAGATGGCGAAAATCTACACCTACTAAATATAAGTTTCTTAGAATTTATGGAGGTGCTAAATTGGGGTATGTTTTTTCTTCTAAGTCTAAGTTTGTTTCTGATGATTTTAAAGAGGTTTTTAGTAATACTGATATTGTAAACTTTAGATATGGTCTACAATTTAATATAGGTTATAATACCTGGAACATTCATGTGTATTATGGTTTAAATAGTTTGCTAGATGATGCTTTTGTAGACGATGAACAACTACTTATGAAGCCAATACGAGTAGGATTTAATTTCTATATTTTATAGCCAATATTTAATTGTTAGTAGCTGAGAGCTAATTCCAATTAAAAAACCTACTATAATTTCTAAGGTAGTGTTGGTTTTTAAATACAATTTAGAAGTAGACACTAAGCCAGTACAAAAAACGGTGATGGCAATAGCGTAAATAATATTTATCTCAAAATGGACGCTAAGGCTAATTAAAAACATAAGTAGACTTCCCATTCCTGTTGCGTGTAAACTGCTCTTAAAACGTATTAAAAGCAATAGTAAAGAGCAAAAGATAGCGGCAACTAAGCCTAAAAAGTAAAAAAACAGTTCTGAACTATAATTGTTTGGTATTACTTTGTAAACCACTAACAACAGTAAAGCTAAACTTATGTATAGTGGATATTTTCTTTCTTTTATGGTGGGTAGGCTATATGATGTTATTAGTCCTACGCTCCTAAGTATAATATAACATACTATAGGAACAATCACAGTTAGTATTAAAATAGGCAATGTGTTGCCAAAAAAGTGATTTTGAGTGTAATATTGTGGCGTAATTTTAAAATAGCAAATGCAGCCAATTATGGGTATAAATAAAGGGTGAAATATAGAGGATATAATTTTGTGAAACCCTTTCATTAAATCTGCTTTCTTAACCTTGCTACAGGTATATTTAATTGTTCTCTGTACTTTGCAACAGTACGCCTTGCTATTGGGTACCCTTTTTCTTTTAAAATAGCAGCTAGCTTGTCATCAGTTAAAGGTTTTCTCTTTTCTTCTTCACTAATAACGTTTTCTAGTATTTTTTTAATTTCTTTAGTAGATACATCTTCACCTTGCTCATTCTTCATAGATTCAGAAAAATATTCCTTAATCAATTTAGTACCATAAGGTGTGTCTACATATTTGCTATTTGCTACTCTAGATACAGTAGAAACATCCATACCAATAGTGTCTGCAATATCTTTTAAAATCATTGGTCTAAGCTTTCGCTCATCTCCAGTTAAAAAATATTCTTTTTGGTAGTTCATAATAGCGCTCATTGTTACATAAAGCGTTTGTTGCCTTTGTTTAATAGCGTCTATAAACCACTTGGCAGCATCTAGCTTTTGTTTTATAAAAAAAACAGTGTCTTTCTGTGATTTAGATTTTGTTTTAGAATTTTTGTAGCCTTCTAGCATATTATTATACTGTCTAGATACGTGCAATTCAGGAGCATTTCTTCCGTTTAGAGTGAGCTCTAGCTCTCCGTCTGCAATTTTAATTGAAAAATCTGGTACAATATGTTCTATTATTCTAGTATTACCAGCATATGAGCCACCTGGCTTTGGATTTAATTTTTCAATTTCAGAAATAGCTTCTTTTAGTTCATCTTCTGTAATGTTGTGTTTTTGCAGAAGTTTTTTGTAGTGCTTTTTAGTAAACTGATCAAAAGACTTTTCTAGTATTTGAATTGCTAGTTCTATAGCAGGTGTCTGTTCTTTTCTAGAAAGCTGTATAATTAAGCATTCTTCTAAAGATCTTGCAGCCACGCCAGGCGGATCTAACTCTTGTACTAAATTTAGTACTTTAATTATGTCTGCTTCTTCTGCAAATACATTTTGTGTAAAAGCCAAATCATCCATAATGTCTGTAATTGGTCTGCGTATATAACCGCTTTCATCAACACTACCAATTAAAAACTCGGCAATTGCCCAGTCTTTATCATCTAAATAAACGGTATTTAATTGTGTCATTAAATGTTGATGAAAAGAGGTTCCGGCTGCATAAGGAATACTCTTTTCATCATCATCTGCACTATAGTTATTTGCTTGCGTACGGTAATCTGGAATTTCGTCGTCAGAAAGATATTCATCAATATTGATATCTTCAGCTTCAATTTTATCAGTGTCATTATCGTACAAATCGTCATACTCATCCTCAATAGTTTCGGCTTCTTCTTTACCGCTTTCTAATGCAGGATTTTCTTCTAACTCTTGCTTTAGTCGTTGTTCAAAAGCTTGTGTAGGAAGTTGAATTAACTTCATAAGTTGTATCTGTTGTGGAGACAACTTTTGTGATAACTTAAATTGTAGGTGTTGTTTAAGCATTAATGTTAATTCTTTTTATGACTTTTTATATATTGTTATGTATTTTAAAACTCTGCATTTTGTGGTGTTCTAGGGAAAGGTATTACGTCTCTAATGTTACCCATTCCTGTAGCAAAAAGCACCAAACGCTCAAATCCTAATCCAAAACCACTGTGTACTGCGCTTCCGTATTTACGTAAGTCTGTGTACCACCATAGTTCTTTTTCATCTATATCTAATGCTTTCATTTTCTCTAAAAGCACATCTAATCGTTCTTCTCTTTGTGAGCCGCCAACTATTTCTCCAATTCCTGGGAAAAGTATATCCATTGCTCTTACTGTTTTTCCGTCTTCATTTAAACGCATATAAAATGCTTTTATTTTTGCAGGATAATCAAACAATATAACTGGACATTTAAAGTGCTTTTCTACAAGAAAACGTTCGTGTTCGCTTTGTAAATCTGCTCCCCATTCATTAATAATGTATTTAAACTTCTTCTTTTTGTTTGGTTTGCAGTTTCTTAAAATCTCTATAGCTTCAGTGTAACTAACTCTTTTGAAGTTGTTGTCTGTTATAAACTTTAATTTTTCAATTAATGGCATTTCACTACGTTCTGCAGCAGGCTTAGTTTTTTCTTCGTCTAACAAACGTTTTTCTAAAAACTCTAAATCATCTTTACAGTTTTCTAATACGTAAGATAAAACACTTTTTATAAAATCCTCAGCTAAATCCATATTAGCATCTAAATCATAAAAAGCCATTTCTGGTTCAATCATCCAAAACTCTGCTAAGTGTCTAGATGTGTTAGAGTTTTCTGCTCTAAACGTAGGTCCAAATGTATATACTTTACCTAGGCCCATTGCGTAGGTTTCTGCTTCTAATTGGCCAGATACAGTTAGGTTTGTTTCTTTGCCAAAAAAATCTTCACTATAGTCTACAGATCCGTCTTCTTTTAAAGGCGGTTTTTTAGAGTCTAAGGTAGATACTTTAAATATTTCACCAGCTCCTTCTGCATCAGAACCCGTAATAATAGGTGTGTGTACGTGATAAAAACCATTTTGTTGAAAATACTGGTGCACAGCAAAAGATAAAGCTGAGCGCATACGCATTACAGCAGAAAAAGTGTTGGTTCTTACGCGTAAGTGTGCTTTTTCTCTTAAAAACTCTAATGTGTGTTTTTTAGGTTGTATAGGGTAAGTTTCTGGGTCTGCGCCTCCGTGTATTTCTAAAGAAGCTACTTGTATTTCTACAGATTGTCCTTTCCCTTGGCTTTCTACTAGGGTTCCTTTTACTTTTATTGCTGCACCTGTAGATACTTGCTTTAGTAAACTTTCGTCTAATTTTTCAAAATCTACAACACATTGAATGTTTTGTATGGTAGAACCATCATTTAAAGCAATAAATCTGTTGCTTCTAAATGTTTTTACCCAACCACTTACGGTTACTTCTTGTAAAAGATGTTTTCCGGACAATAAATCCTTAATGCTGTTTGTGTTCATTATAAAATATGCTTCTTATTTTAAGTGATAAAGATAACTTTTTTTAAATCGTCTTTAAAATACTCAAATTAGTTTTGATTATTGATTTGATTTTTTTTCTTGATTTTAACCTCTTCTTTAGGTAAAATATCTATTTGTGGTTTTTTAAGCACTTCTTTGTTTGCTATACTGCGTTCTAAAGAAAGTAGTAATGAAGGTAGTAGTATTAAATTAGCTAACATTGCAAATAATAACGTTGCAGATACTAATGCTCCTAATGCTACAGTACCTCCAAAGTTAGAAATTATAAAAACTGAAAAGCCAAAGAATAAAACAATTGAAGTGTAAAACATACTAACTCCTGTTTCCCTTAGTGCAGCATATACAGATTTTTTAATTGCCCATTTATTCACTACAAGCTCTTGTCTGTACTTTGCTAAAAAATGAATGGTATCGTCTACAGAAATTCCAAAGGCAATACTAAATACTAAAATAGTAGAAGGTTTTATTGGTACACCAACAAAGCCCATAACGCCTGCTGTAAT
This sequence comes from Cellulophaga geojensis KL-A, assembly GCF_000568425.1. Classification (NCBI taxonomy): domain Bacteria; kingdom Pseudomonadati; phylum Bacteroidota; class Flavobacteriia; order Flavobacteriales; family Flavobacteriaceae; genus Cellulophaga; species Cellulophaga geojensis. Next base: position 446,699 of record NZ_ARZX01000001.1, on the reverse strand, counting down.
TATTAATGGTAGTAAGTTAGGTATTAATGATATTACAATCATTCTAAAAGACCTAAACAAGTAAGCCATAAATAGAGCTATTAGGCCAATAGCTAGTGCTAATGATAAAACCAAATTGTTTACAAGGTATTTAGTTCCTTTTAAAAATAATAAAGCCTTACCAGTTAAAAAGGTGTTGTATCTTTCTTTTGGAAATATCTTGTCTAAATTTTCTTGTAAACGTCCTTCTATATCTTGCATACGCTCAGTATCTACATCTCTCATAAAAGTTGTAATACGAGCAGTTTGTCCAGTAGAATCTACAAAACTCTCTAGTAAGTTTCCGTTACTTTTAGAGTTACGAACCACGTCCATAATAAAATTATTTTCTTGTGTGGTTGGTAATTGGTAATATTTAGGAATTCCGTTGTAAAAGGCCTGTTTAGAGTATTTTACAAGGTTAACTACTGATATTGGGTGAGACAGTTCTGGAATATCTTCAATTACTTCTCCAAACCTATCCATTCTTTTTAATGTAGCAGGTTTTAAAACACCATTTTTTCTTTTAGTATCTATAACAACTTCAACAGGCATTATGCCTTTAAATTCTTTTTCAAAAAAGCGAATGTCCTTAAAAAATTCTGCTTTTTTTGGCATATCTTCAATAGGACTTCCAGAAATATTTATTTGATAAATGCCAATAATGCTAACTGTTAATAGTAAGATAGAAACAATGTAGACGCTAATTCTTTTGTTTCTAACAATGTTTTCCATCCAGCTAACAAAAGTGTCAATCCACTTTGTGTTTAAGTGTTTTAAATGCTTATCTTTAGGCATTGGTAAAAAGCTGTAAACTATTGGTATTATTAAAAGTGATAGTATAAAAATACCAATGATGTTTATAGATGCTACAATACCAAACTCTTTAAGTAATTGACTGTCTGTAATTATAAAAGTTGCAAAGCCAGATGCAGTGGTAATATTTGTCATTAACGTTGCATTACCAATTTTAGATATTACACGTTGTAAGGAAAGTGCTTTGTTACCGTGCTTTTTAACTTCTTGTTGGTATTTGTTTATTAAAAAAATACAGTTTGGAATACCTATTACAATAATAAGTGGAGGTATTAAGGCGGTTAGTACCGTAATTTCATATTGTAATAAGCCTAATATGCCAAAAGCCCACATTACACCAATAATTACAACGCACATAGATATAAATGTGGCTCTAAAGCTTCTAAAAAAGAAAAAGAAAATTAATGAAGTTACGCCAAGGGCTGCAAGTATAAACTTGTTTATTTCATCTATAATATTTTTAGAGTTCATTGTGCGTATATATGGCATTCCAGATATATGCAAATTCATCTCAGTTTCCTTTTCAAACTTTTCTGTAAGATGTTTAAAATCTTTTAAAATAAAATCTTTACGTACAGATGTGTTTACGATGTCCTTATCTAGGTAAACTAAAGTTCTAATTGTACCTGTTTCTTTATTGTATAATAGATTTTCGTAAAACGGCATATTATTAAATAAATGCTGTTTTAAACTATCTATTTCTTTTGTGGTTCTTGGTTTAGACTTTATAAAGTTTTGAAGTAAAAATTTTTGTCCGTCTTCTGTTTTAACCAGTTCTTTAAGGTTGTCTGTAGATAATACAAAATCTACCTCTGGAAACGCATCTAGTTGCTTGCTAAGTTTGTTCCATCTATTAAATTTTTCTGGAGTGTAAAGAGAGTTGTCTTTTGCGGCTATTGCAATTACATTACCTTCTTCTCCAAATAGCTTTAAAAATGATTGGTATTTAATATTAACCGGATGGTGATCTGGTAATAAGTTAGCTTCTGAGTTAGAAAACTTCATGTTTTTCCATTGAAAACCTAGAAAAACGGTAAAAGCTATTATAAGTAGTATAATGAGAATTCTGTTTCTCAGAATTATCCTAGCAGTTTTTGCCCAAAAACCTTGCGTAATCTTTGCAACCATTATATGTAATTAAGGTGCGCAAAGGTAAAGAATGATTGTTAGTGTTCCCAAAAAATGCGGTTTAAATACGTGTTAAACCTAAATAAAACTTAATCTCCTATTTTGATTTTGTGTTGTTTGCAGAAATCTATAAGTGCTGCTAAGGAAGTATGCTGTTCAGAAACCTCTAAGTCTCTATGTTTTTTATTGATAAGCTGAAATCGGTAATGCGTTATGTTTAATATTTTAACTGCTTTAAGACTACTTATTTCATTTAGGTTGTAGGTAGATCTATATGATTTTTGAGTAAGCATATAAATTGCATAACTTATTGATGCAATTAATAGGACTATGGAGAGGTAGAAGAGTAAGTTGCTCTGATTGTTAATAATATTTAAACCAGAGCTTAAAATAATAAGTACAGAGAAGATTTTACCGTTGATTTTTTGACTTTTAATATTATCAATAATCTCAATTTTGCTTAAATCTTCTCTGTAATTTATTTTCATTTTAAAAAAAAATTAAACTTTCATTATTTCTGCTTCTTTGGTAACTAGTAAAGCGTCAATTTTTTTTGTAAACAAGTTAGTTAAATCTTGTACATCTGCTTCTGCATTCTTTTTTAAGTCTTCAGATGCATCATCTAAAGCTCTAATTTCTTTATTTGCTTCTTGTCTTGCGTTTCTAATTCCAATTTTAGCATCATCTGCTTCTCCTTTAGCTTGTTTTGCTAAATCTCTTCTTCTTTCTTCTGTTAATGGTGGTACGTTTATAATAACAAAATCACCATTGTTCATTGGGTTAAAGCCAAGATTAGAGTTCATGATGGCTTTTTCTATTTCTTGAAGCATATTTTTTTCCCATGGTTGAACAGATATTGTTCTGGCATCAGGAGTGTTTACATTAGCTACTTGAGAAAGTGGAGTTGCAGATCCGTAGTAGTCTACCATAACACTAGATAGCATAACTGGGCTAGCTTTACCTGCTCTAATTTTAATAAATGCTTTTTCTAAATGGTCTATTGTGCCATTCATACTCTCTTTAGTACTGTCTAATATAAAATTAATTTCTTCGTTCATTGTGTTACTATTTAATCTTGGTTCAGCATAAACTGTACCACTTATAAATTTACTTCTGTTCCTATATTTTCTCCTGATAGTAGTTTTAATAAATTTCCTTTTGTGTTCATATCAAAAACCACAATAGGTAATTCATTTTCTTGACTTAATGTAAATGCGGTGGTATCCATTACTTTTAAGCCTTTATTAAGTACATCTTGAAAAGATATTTTATCAAACTTAGTTGCATTGGCATCTTTTTCTGGGTCAGATGTGTAAATGCCGTCTACTCTTGTTCCTTTTAATATTACGTCTGCTTCAATTTCAATAGCGCGTAATACAGCTGCAGAATCTGTTGTAAAATATGGATTACCTGTTCCGCCACCAAAAATAACTACTCTTCCTTTTTCAAGGTGTCTCATAGCTTTTCTTCTAATAAATGGTTCTGCTACTTCGTTTATTTTAATTGCAGTTTGTAGTCTTGTTTGTACGCCTGCGTCTTCTAATGCGCTTTGCAAGGCAAGCCCGTTTATTACGGTAGCCAGCATTCCCATATGGTCTCCTTGTACGCGGTCCATACCGTTACTTGCTCCGGCAACACCTCTAAAAATATTTCCTCCACCAATTACTATTGCTACCTGAATACCTTTGTCTATTACTTGTTTTATCTCAGTAGCATATTCTGCAAGTCTTACAGGGTCTATGCCGTATTGTCTAGAGCCCATTAGGGCTTCTCCGCTTAATTTTAAAAGTATTCTTTTGTATTGCATTTTTGGTGATGTTTATGGTTAGCAAAAATAATGAAAAAAATGAACGGTAAAGTATGTCTCATATTTTATTCTATTATTTTGTTGCGTTATAGTTGTTGTAATAAAATAAAAAAGCCGTTTCCTAAAAAAAGGAAACGGCTTTAATTATAACTTTAAAAGTTTTGTCTTTTGTTATCCAAGAGCAACTCTTTTAAAAGATGCTACAGCTACATCGCCGTAAGAAGAAACGTAAGATGCTACGTTAATTTTTTCATCTTTAATAAAGTTTTGGTCTAATAAACATTGCTCTTGATCAAGAGTAGTGTTGTCAGATACAAATCTTTCCATTTTACCTGGTAAAATTTTGTCCCAAATTTGCTCTGGTTTACCTTCTGCTTTAAGTTGTTCTTTTGCACTTTCTTCTGCAGCAGCCATAACTTCTGGAGTTAATTGTGCCATAGAAATGTACTGAGGTACGTTTTTAAGAGTTTTCCCTAAACGCTCTAACTCAATATTGTCTTTTTCAATAACAGCAATTCTTGCTTCAGTTTCAGATGCTATGTAAGCTGGGTCAAAATCTTTGTAAGATAATGTTGTAGCTCCCATAGATGCAATTTGCATTGCAACGTCTTTAGCTAAAGTTTCAATGTTATCTACTTTAGCAGTAAAACCAACTACAGCAGCAATTTTGTTAATGTGTACATAAGAACCAACGTAAGGAGCCTCTACAGTCTCAAAAGCGTTAATTTCTAATTTTTCACCAATAACACCAGTTTGCTCAACTAATTTGTCTGCAACTGTCATACCGTCAAAATCAGCAGCTAAAAACTCATCTTTAGAGTTGTAGTTAAGTGCTAATTCTCCTAATTGGTTAGCAAGTGCTAAAAAGTTTTCGTTTTTACCAACAAAATCAGTTTCACAACCTAATACTATTGCAACACCTTTGTTAGCATCTGCATTTACTTTAGCAACTGCAGCACCTTCGCTAGAGTCACGATCAGCTCTTTTTTCTGCTACTTTCTGACCTTTTTTACGTAATACGTCAATTGCTTTGTCAAAATCACCTTCAGCTTCAACTAAAGCTTTTTTGCAGTCCATCATTCCTGCGCCAGTAGCTTTTCTTAGTTTATTTACTTCTGCAGCTGTAATTTTTGCCATTTTATTTTAAGTTTTAATATTGCTCTAAATAAAGATTAATTTTTTAGAACGATGTTAAATTAATATTTTGTTTTATTTATATAAAAGGTTGTGAATAGATTATTCTATACCACCTTTAGTATTGTCTTGCCATACTTTTAACTCATCCCATTTACCATCAGCAGCCATTTTAGCTTGCTTTGGCCAAGAACCAGGGTTTTTAGATGCAAAACTAGAACCAGCAGCAGTTAATATAGCGCTTAAATCTTCAACAGATTTAGCAGCTAAGTCTGCGTAAGTTTTAATTCCTTCGTTTTGGAAAATCTCAGCAATTTTAGGTCCAATTCCTTCAACTTTAGTTAAATCATCTGTAGCAGTTTTAGCTTCTGCTTTAGGAGCTGCTTTTGCTTTAGGAGTAGAATCTTTTCCTTCTTTTTCAGCTTGTTTGTCAGATTTACGATCAGCTAAACCTTCTATTATAGCTTCAGAAACGTGAGATAATACAGCTTCAATAGATTTAGAAGCATCATCGTTAGATGGTATAATGTAGTCTATTGGTCTAGGGTCAGAGTTTGTATCTACCATTGCAAAAATAGGAATGTTTAATTTTAAAGCTTCCTTAACTGCAATGTGCTCTCTCATTGTATCTACAATAAATAAAGCTCCTGGTAAACGAGTCATATCAGAGATAGAACCTAAGTTTTTCTCTAATTTAGCTCTTAAACGATCTACTTGTAAACGTTCTTTTTTAGATAAAGTTAAAAAAGTACCATCTTTTTTCATTCTATCAATAGAAGCCATTTTTTTAACAGCTTTACGAATAGTAACAAAGTTAGTTAACATACCACCTGGCCATCTTTCAGTGATGTAAGGCATATTTGCTTTTCCTGCTTTGTCTGCAACAATGTCTTTTGCTTGTTTTTTTGTAGCTACAAAAAGTATTTTTCTACCAGATGCTGCTATCTTTTTTAAAGCTTCATTAGCTTCTTCAATTTTTGCAGCTGTTTTGTATAAGTTAATAACGTGTATTCCGTTACGCTCCATATAAATATATGGTGCCATATTCGGGTTCCACTTTCTTGTAAGGTGACCAAAGTGTACACCTGCTTCTAATAAGTCTTTTACTTCAATTTTGTTTGCCATTTTTTTTGTAATAGTTTACGTTCCGTTTTACTTAGCAATGCTAAAGTAGTGCGTATGCAGTCTCTAACATTTAGATGCTAAACTAGTGTTTCCTGTATGGTAGCAGAAAACAACGACAACTTGTTTTAATTTATGCTTTAGAATTTTTTCTAAAGGCTTCTCAATGAACTTGTTTTTGTTGGCATTACCAACGGTATAAAATCAGAAAAAATCTGATGTAAAAAAACCGGAACAATGTTCCGGAATATATTCTTAACGCTTAGAGAATTGAAATTTCTTACGGGCTTTTTTCTGACCGAATTTCTTACGTTCTACCATTCTTGGATCTCTAGTTAAAAGACCTTCTGGCTTTAAAATCAATCTGTTTTCAGCATCTACTTCGCACATTGCTCTAGAAAGAGCTAGTCTAATAGCTTCTGCTTGTCCAGTAATACCTCCTCCGTAAACATTTACTTTTACGTCAAAGTTTTCATCATTGCTGGTTAAAGCAAATGGTTGTTTTACTTTGTACTGTAAAGTAGCAGTAGGGAAATATTCATTTAAATCTTTTTTGTTGATTGTAATGTTACCTTTTCCTTCAGAAACATATACACGTGCAACAGCAGTTTTACGTCTGCCTATTTTATGAATTACCTCCATTATAAATCCTTTAAGTTTATTGCTTTTGGTTTTTGTGCCTCTTGGTTGTGCTCAGGACCTACGTAAACTTTTAAATTACGAAAAAGTTCTGCTCCTAATCTGTTCTTAGGTAGCATTCCTTTTATTGATTTTTCCACTACACGTGCTGGGTTCTTCTCCAACATTTCAATAGCTGTCTGAGACCTTTGTCCACCAGGGTAACCTGTGTGTCTTATATAAGTCTTAGTTTGCCATTTGTTACCGCTAAGAGTAACTTTCTCTGCATTGATAACAATTACGTTATCCCCACAGTCCACATGTGGTGTAAAATTAGGTTTGTTCTTTCCTCTTAAGATTTTTGCAACCTTAGAAGCAAGACGACCCAACGTTTCTCCTTCAGCATCAACCAATAACCACTCCTTAGAAACGGTTGCTTTATTGGCTGAAATTGTCTTGTAGCTTAATGTATCCACACTAATATATTTTTATTATTTACTTAATCCCGATAAACGGGGTGCAAATGTACAATTATTTACTTGAAATACAAATGCTTATTTCCGTTTATTTTTATTGTTTTTTTCAAATGCTATTGTTTTCTTGATTTTCCAAGCTTTATTTTTTTCGATTTTAACAAAATTTTGTCTTTTTTAGCTACAATTATATAATAGGAGTGCTATTTTTACGCCTTATATTAAAAAATAACCAGAATAACCAATGTTAAAGTTTAGTCTAACAAGTGCTTTAGTATTTTTAACTACAGCGCTTTTTTCTCAAGAAAGTGCAAATATACAAGTTCCTAAGAGGGTGTACACTACAAATAGTGTAGAAAATAAAAAATCTCCTGTTATAGATGGTTATTTAACAGATGCTGCTTGGAATAATGTAGAGTGGCAAGGAGATTTTGTAGAGTGGAGGCCAGATGAAAATACTAGTCCAACCCAACCTACCAAGTTTAAAATAGTGTATGATGATAAGTTTTTATATGTTGCTTTTAAATGTTACGACGCTGATTTAGATAAAATTGAAAAACGTTTGTCTAGGCGAGATGGTTTTCAAGGAGATTGGGTAGAAATTAATATTGATAGTTATAATGATAAAAGAACAGCTTTCTCTTTTACATTTACAGTAGCAGGTGTTAAGGGTGATGAGTTTATATCTGAAAACGGTAGTAGTTGGGACAGTAGCTGGAATCCTATTTGGTATGGTAGCTCTAAATTAGATGATGAAGGTTGGACGGCAGAACTTAAAATACCTTTTAGTCAGCTTAAATTTGGCGATGCTAAAGAGCAGGTTTGGGGATTACAAGTTAAACGTAGAATTTTTAGAGCCGAGGAGCGCTCCATTTGGCAACGTATTCCTTTAGAGTCTTCTGGTTATGTTAGTGAGTTTGGTGAGTTACGTGGGTTGTTAAATATTAAGCCTCAAAAACAATTAGAAATTCAACCTTTTGTGGTCAATCAATATGATAGTTATCCAAAAGAAGTTGGCAATCCTTATAGAGATGGGTCTGATTATAAGTTTAATGGTGGTTTAGATGCTAAAATTGGTATAACAAACGATTTAACTTTAGATTTAACAGTTAATCCAGACTTTGGTCAAGTAGAAGCAGACCCAGGAGCAATAGCGTTAGATGGTTTTCAGATATTTTTTAGGGAGCAACGTCCATTTTTTATAGAAAATAAAAACATTTTTGACTATGAATTTGGTAGTGGTCAAGATAATTTATTTTACAGTAGACGTATTGGGCGAAACCCTCACGGAAGACCTTCCTTGGAGGATGGTGAGTATGCAGATGTGCCTAAAAATACAACAATTCTTGGAGCAGCAAAATTCTCTGGTAAAACTAAAAGTGGTTGGTCTTTAGGGCTTTTAGAGAGTGTTACTGGTAAAATGTATGCAGAAATAGATGCTAACGGAGAAAAAAGAGATGAACTTGTAGAGCCGCTTACTAATTATTTAGTTGCTAGAGCTCAAAAAGATTTTAATAATAGGAACTCTTATGTTGGTGCAATTTTTACATCAACAAATAGGCGATTAGAAGATGACTTAGACTTTTTACGTAAATCTGCTGTTTCTGCCGGTGTAGATTTTAAGCATAATTGGAAAAATAGAGAATATTATGTAGAGGGTAACTTTGTTGCAAGTTCTGTTCGTGGTTCTAAAGAGGCTATAACTAATACTCAAAAATCTATTACGCATTTGTTTAACAGGGTAGATGCTGGTCACGTTAGGTTAGATACGTCTAGGACATCTTTGTCTGGTACTGGTGGTAAGTTAGAATTTGGTAAGGCTGGTGGCGGTAATTGGCGTTATGAGGGTGGTGTACTTTGGTATTCTCCAGAGTTAGAATTAAATGATATAGGTTTTTTGCGTCAGGCAGATAAAATTACTCAGTTTGCAGAAGTTCAGCGTTTATTTTTAAAGCCTACAGATTTTTACCGAAATATACGTTTGCAGTTGGGGCAATATTCTACTTTTGACTTTGATGGAAACTATAATATTATGTCATACCAGTTTAATGGTAATATAAGTTATAAAAATAATTGGTGGACAGAAGTAGAGGCAACATATAACCCTGTTTTTTATAGTAATGCTAATTTGCGTGGTGGACCACGTTGGCGTTATGCAAAAGAAGGTGGTTTGGCGTTATTTGCAGGGTCAGATAACAGAAAAAAGTTTTACTCTACTGTAGGTTATGTTGGTAACAGAGGTGCAGAGGATACATTTAGTTACAATAGATATGTGTTTAGGTTCACCTATCAACCAGTAGATGCGTTTAGTTTGTCTATGGATAATGAGTTTTCTACAGAGAAAAGTAAAACTCAATATGTAACCCAGCGTACAGCTAATAATATAACAAGGTATATTTTAGGTGAAATTGATCAAAATACATTTAGTAGTTCTATACGCTTAAACTATAATTTAAATCCTAATTTAAGTCTTCAGTATTATGGACAACCTTTTATTTCTAGAGGTACTTACACTAATTTTAATTATGTAAATAATCCTATTGCAAGTAGTATTGATGATAGAATTACACTGTATGGAGCTAACCAGATAGCATTAGAAAATGGGATGTATATTGTAGATGAAGATGCTAATGGAATTGCAGATTATGAGTTTGGTGATCCAGACTTTTCTTTTGTGCAATTTAGATCTAATTTAGTTTTGCGATGGGAATATATTCCTGGTTCGGAAATTTTCTTGGTTTGGTCACAAGGTTTAACGGGTAACGCCAATCCAGATGATGCACTTGGAAGGAGTTTAAACAGGCAAATTTTAGACCGCAAAAAAGATAATACTATTTTGTTAAAGGCAACATACAGGTTTATATTATAGGTAAAATTAGTGCTATTATACTATAATAAAGTATTTTGCGTTTTTTAAAGTAAAAATAATCAACTAAATAAAATGATAAAAAAAGGCATATTATTAATAGCGTCTATCTGTTTGTTAAATTTTTCTTGCTCTACAGATAGTGAAAAAGAACTATTTTCTGAAAATAGTTTAGTAGGTACTTGGGTGATTTCTGATGTTACAAGGGAAGAATCTTCAGAGGTGAATTTTCCTCAAGAAATAGCAAAGAATCTTATAGATCAAGGTTGTAAAATAATTACATATACTTTTAATGCAGATGATACATTTGTAGGTAAGGATAAATTAAATTATTTTGTAATTGAATCTAATGGCGCAGGTATAGAGGTTGATTGTCCTGAAGAGACAGATACTTTAGTTGGTACTTGGGATTTAAATGATGACCAATTAACAATTACAGATCCTACAGGAGGAGAAACTGTTATTACGGTTGACTTAAACGGTAGTACCTTGATTATTGCAGGTGAAGATATTGATGAAGATAATTATGATGGTTTAGATATTGTTTTTACAAAAAACTAAAACCATTTTACTAATAAATAAAAAAGGACATTAGGTTTTTCTAATGTCCTTTTTTATTTATTGTGTATTTAGTTAATGGGCAACTAGCCAGTTGTCTCCTGTTCCTATTTCTACATCTAAAGGAACTGCAAGTGAGTATGCATTTTCCATTTCTGTTTTAATAAGTGCTCTTACTTCTTCTAGTTCTGTTTTGTGAGCATCAAAAACAAGTTCATCATGTACTTGTAAAAGCATTTTTGTTTTAAAATTGCCTTCAGTAAGTTTTTTGTGAATGTTTATCATTGCAATTTTTATAATATCTGCAGCGCTACCTTGTATTGGGGCGTTAACGGCATTACGTTCTGCTGCGCTACGTACTACGGCATTTCTAGAGTTAATATCTTTTAAATACCTACGTCTTCCTAAAACTGTTTGTACGTAACCGTTGTCTCTTGCAAAATCTACCAACTCACTCATATATTTTTTAAGTTTAGGGTAGGTTTCATAATAAGCATCTATAAGCTCTTTAGATTCTCCTCTGCTTAAATCTGTCTGGTTGCTTAGTCCAAAAGCAGAAACACCGTAAATAATTCCAAAGTTTACTGTCTTTGCGTTGCTACGTTGCTCTCTTGTAACTTGGTCTAAAGGAACGTTAAATACTTTTGAAGCTGTAGAGGCATGAATGTCTTCTCCGTTTTTAAATGCTTCAATCATTGTTGTTTCATCACTTAAAGCTGCAATAATACGCAGTTCTATTTGTGAGTAATCTGCTGCAAGTAGTGTGTAGTTTTCATCTCTAGGAACAAACGCTTTGCGTACTTGTCTTCCGCGTTCTGTGCGTATAGGTATGTTTTGTAAATTAGGGTTGTTACTACTTAGCCTTCCTGTAGCGGCAACTGTTTGCATATAATCTGTGTGTACGCGTCCAGTACTTTCTTCTACTTGGTCTGGTAATGCGTCAATGTATGTGCTTTTAAGCTTAGCAAGTCCTCTGTATTCTAAAATGTTTTTAATTATCTCATGGTCTTGTGCAAGGTATGATAGTACATCTTCTGCTGTGGAATACTGACCTGTTTTTGTTTTTTTAGGCTTGTCTACAAGTTTTAGTTTTCCAAAAAGTATTTCTCCTAATTGTTTTGGTGATGCAATATTAAATTCTTCCCCAGCGGCTTCATAAATGCTAGTTTCTAGATTTTTAATATCTGTATTTAGCTCTTCAGATAGTGAGTTTAAAAAATTAACATCTAGGTTTATACCTTCTAACTCCATATCTGCTAAAACACTTAGTAGTGGAATTTCAATGTCATTAAATAACTCTTCTGTTTTAGCATCTTTTAACTCTGGTTTAAAATGACTAGCTAATTGGTAAGTAATGTCTGCATCTTCAACTGCATACTCTGTTTGTTTTTCTATTGGAACTTGGCGCATAGATAATTGATTTTTACCTTTTTTACCAATTAATTCTGTAATAGAAATAGGGGTGTAGTTTAAGTATGTTTCTGCTAATACATCCATATTGTGTCTCATATCAGGGTTTATTAGATAGTGAGCTAACATAGTGTCAAAATATGCTCCTTTAATAATAAGGTTGTATTTACGTAAAACTTTTATATCATATTTTAAATTCTGACCAATTTTTTCAATTTTTTCATCTTCAAAAAACGGACGTAATTGCTCTATTAGTTCCTGGGCTTGGTCTTGGTCTTCAGGAAAAGGGATGTAAAAACCTTTACTTGCTTCCCATGAAAAAGCAATTCCTACTAATTCTGCTGTTAGCGGATTTAATCCTGTTGTTTCTGTGTCAAAACAAACGGATGTTTGTTTCATTATATTCTGTAAAAACAATTTCATAGCCATTCCTGGAACAACACTTTGGTATATGTGCGGAATGTCTTTACTTGTTTTTCTACTAGAAAGCTCTTGTTGTACTTGTGTTGCAGAAGCACTACCGCCACCGCCAAACAATGAAAACTGGCCTGCTCCTGCAGTACTTGTTTTTGCTGTTTTTTTAGATGATTTTTCAGTATTGGTTTCGGAGTTGGTTGTAGTTTCTGTAGCAAATGTTTTAATAAGGTTATCTGCAAGTCTTCTGAACTCTAATTCTTCAAAAATTTCAGTAACTTTTGGAAGGTCTGGTTGGTCTAGTTCATATTCTTTTTCATTAAAATCTACAGGAACATCTAGCATAATACGAGCTAGCTTTTTAGATAGTAAGCCTAATTCTTTATTGGCTTCTATCTTTTCTTTCATTTTTCCTTTTAGTTCGTGGGTATTGTCTAGTAAGTTTTCCATGCTTCCGTAGGCAGCAAGAAACTTTTTAGCTGTTTTTTCTCCAACACCTGGTAGTCCTGGGATGTTGTCTACAGAGTCTCCCATCATCCCTAAGTAGTCTATAACCTGTTCTGGTCTTTCAATTTCAAACTTTTTTAATACTTCTGGTATTCCCCAAGTTTCATATCCGCCACCAAACATTGGTCTGTACATAAAAATATTTTCAGAAACCAATTGCGCAAAGTCTTTATCTGGTGTAACCATAAACACTTTGTAGTTTTCTTTTTCTGCTTTTTTGGCAAGTGTGCCTATAATATCATCTGCCTCATACCCTTCTTTTACAACAACAGGTATGTGCATTGCTTTTAAGATATTTTCTATATAGGGAATGGCAAGTTTTATGGCTTCTGGTGTGGCATCGCGGTTGGCTTTGTATGCTTCAAACATTTCTACACGGTCTACGCTGCCGCCACGATCAAAACATACAGCTAAATGGTCTGGTCTTTCTCTTTTTATTACGTCTAATAAAGAGTTTGTAAAACCTAATATTGCTGATGTGTCTAGTCCTTTAGAGTTTATTCTTGGGTTTTTTATAAATGCATAATATCCTCTAAAAATAAGTGCATATGCATCTAGTAAAAAAAGTCTTTTTTGATCTGCCATTTTATAATCTTAATTAAGTGTCAAAACTACTAATTGTTGTTTTGTATTTCATCTTTCTTGTAAAAAGAATTTACTTGTTCATTGGTATTGCTGTCTTTTGTTGTTTTACGGTATGTAAAACCAGGGTGTACGCAATAACCACCTGTTTCTCCTTTTTTATTCATTGCTAAAAAGCCAATCTGAAAATCTTCACGGTTTTTATTTTTAGCCATTATTCTTTTTACACCTTCTTCACAGGCTTCTTGAGGAGATTTACCTTGTCTCATTAACTCTACAATTAAAAAGCTACCTACGGTTTTAATAACTTCTTCTCCAACACCGGTAGCAGTTGCACCACCAACCTCATTATCTACAAATAAGCCAGCGCCTATTATTGGAGAATCTCCAATGCGTCCACCAACTTTGTATGCCATGCCGCTAGTGGTGCAAGCTCCAGAAATGTCGCCATTTTTATCCATAGCTAACATGCCAATAGTGTCGTGGTTTTCTATGTTAATTATAGTTTCGTATTTAGAAGTTTTCTTCCATTCCAGCCAATCCTTTTTAGATTTTTCTGTAAGTAAGTTTTCTTTTTTAAATCCTTGTTCATAAGCAAATTGTTCTGCTCCTTTACCAGCTAAAATTATATGAGGTGTTTCTTCCATAACCTTACGTGCTACAGATACCGGGTGTACAATGTTTTGTAAATAAACTACAGAGCCGCAATTGCCATCTTTATCCATAATGCAGGCGTCTAATGTTACATTGCCGTCTCGGTCTGGTCTGCCACCTAAACCTACTGTATTGTTGTTAGCGTCTGCTTCTTCAACCATTACACCTTGCTCAACAGCATCTAAAGAGTTTCCGCCTTTGGCTAAAACTTCCCAGGCTTTATCATTTGCATTTTTAAAATTCCATGTACAAATAGCAATAGGCTTTACCGTTGCTGCTTCAGTATTAGATGTAATTGTTTTTTTCTGGTCACAAGATGCTAATAATGGAGCAGAAATGATACCGGCTGTACTTAAAGATGAATTTTTTAAAAACTTTCTTCGTTTCATAATAGTAGGTTAACTAATTTTAGGCTTTAAATATAATGAATATGATTTTAGAAGTGTGCGCAAATTCATTGGAATCTGCTATAAATGCAGAAAAAGCAGGTGCTACCAGAATAGAGTTGTGTGCAGAACTTGGTGTTGGTGGTGTAACGCCTTCATATGGTCTTATTAAAGCTGTGCTAAATGCGGTGAATATACCTGTGCACGTATTGATTAGGCCTAGAAGTGGAGATTTTACATATTCAGATTCTGAATTTGAAGTAATGAAACAAGATATTGCTTTATGTGTACAGTTGGGTTGTGCGGGTATTGTTACAGGTGTTTTGCTTAAAAATTTTCTATTAGATGAAGAAAGAACTCAAATTTTAATTAATGAGGCAAAGACTTTGCAATTTACTTTTCATAGAGCTTTTGATTGGCTTAAGAATCCAGAAGAAGCATTTTTAACATTGCAAAGTATGGGTGTTAATTATGTGTTGTCATCCGGGCAAAAAGCTTCGGCTTTATTGGGTATTCCTTTGCTCTCTAAATTAAACAAAAAAGGATCAACCTGTGTGATAATGCCAGGGGGCGGATTAAGAGTAGATAATATTATCAATTTTAAAAATGAAGGGTTTAAAGCATTGCATATGTCAGGTACTATTTTTTGTAAAACCTTAGATGAAGATGTGCCTTTACCTATGATTTCTAATTCTTTTTTGGTAGAAAATCAAATTGCAACATCTAGTGTAGAGGTTATAAAACAAGTGGTTGCTTTGTTAAATAACTCTTAAATAGGTATTTCTCTTTAACAAACAAATACCTTTGCAAAAAAAATAGATTATGCTTCGTTGGATTATTTTTGTCCTAATTTATTCGGTTTTGGGGTTTTATGCTTTTCAGGCATTAAAAACAGCAACTAAAGTTAATTGGCTGCATTACCTTTATATTGGGGTGTCACTTTTGGCTGTTATCAATTTTATTTACCAATTTAGTGTGGGTAATGAAGGTAGGGTTATTAGTATTTCTATGAGCTATGCTTTTGGCTTTTTATTAAGTGTAATGGCATTTAATTTAGTGCTTATTATTTTTCTTTTTTCTGAAGATATTATTCGTTTTTTAGCAGGGCTTTATACTAAATTTTTTGGAACATCTAAAGAGTTTGTGTTGCCTAGTCGAAGACGTTTTTTAAGTTTAATAGGTTTAGGCTTGGCTTCTTTGCCGTTTGGAGCTTTGCTTTATGGTATGGCTAAAGGGAAATATAATTTTAAGGTTTTAAAGTATGAATTGGCTTTTGATGATTTGCCAGATGCTTTTAATGGATATCAAATTACACAAATATCAGACGTACATAGTGGTAGTTTTGATGATGAAGAGAAAATAAAATATGCTATTAATTTAATTAATGAGCAAAAGAGTGATGTTTTATTATTTACTGGTGATATGGTGAATAATACAGCAGATGAAATGGAGCCTTGGAAAGATATTTTTTCTAAGCTTGAAGCAAAAGATGGTAAGTACTCTGTATTGGGTAATCATGATTATGGTGATTATGTTAACTGGGATTCTGATGAGCTAAAAGAAGCTAATTTAGATAAGTTAAAAGAGATACAGAAAGAGATTGGTTTTGATTTACTTTTAAATGATAGTAGATTTCTGCAAAAAGGGAGTGATAAAATAGCCTTGGTTGGAGTAGAAAACTGGGGTGTTGGTGGATTTAAAAAAGCAGGAGATTTAAAAAAGGCTACTGCAAATGTAGGTAAAGATGATTTTAAAATATTGATGAGTCATGATCCTTCTCACTGGGAGCATGAGGTTATTAATGATGATTACCATTATCACTTAACGTTAAGTGGACATACGCACGGAATGCAGTTTGGAATTGAAATTCCTGGCTGGATAAAATGGAGTCCCATTAAATGGAGATACCGCTATTGGGCGGGTATATACAAAGAAATGGGGCAGTATATAAATGTTAATCGTGGTTTTGGCTTTTTGGGCTATCCGGGTAGGGTAGGTATATGGCCAGAGATTACGGTAATTACACTTAAAAAGAAAGAGTTGGCTTAGTTTTGCGACTGTATTAGTGGTAAAAAAATGGCTTAAACTGTATAATTTAACAATTTTTCTTACTTTTGATTAACAACCCAAAGATTTATTTATGTCTAAATTTGGAGAACTAATAGATTTACAAGTACCTGTATTGCTAGATTTCTATGCGGAATGGAATGAGCAATCATCACAAATGCACCCTGTTTTAAGGGATGTAGCTGCGGCATTAGGTGATAAAGGTAAAATTATTAAAATTGATGTAGATAAAAATAAAGAGCTTGCGCAGGCATTGCGTGTAAAAGGCTTACCTACATTAATGATCTACAAAAATGGCGAAATGGTTTGGCGCCAAAGCGGAGAGCAAGATGCAAATACACTTATTGCGTTGCTTAAAGAATACCTATAAAAAATAGTAATTATATTTTATTGTGATATAAACTAACACAAGTTATTCTTGTGTTAGTTTATGCTATCTTGTAGTACAGTAGCACTTGTGTCTACTGTACTAGAGTCTGGTAAATCTGGATCTGACATTGGCAGTTCTTCAGGGGTTTCTTCCTGTATTAGTCTTCTGGATCTGTTAAAATGAGAAAACTTGTTTAAGAACTCAGTAGCAATCAATTCTTCTTGCTCGGCTAACTTGGTCTCATTATTAGATTTAAGTATATCTATAAGTCTAAAATAGCTTTCAAGGTCTCCTAAGATATCATTTTCTCTAACGTATTGTTGACTTAGATCTAATGTGTTGTAGTATGCTAAGTTTTCTTGATACTTAGTTTTTAGCTGAGCAAATAAATCTTTTGCTTTTTGTGTTTCGCCAACTTTAAAATATCCATCTACAAAAGGCTCTACAAAGGCGTAGTACCCAAAATAGTCTACAGGCATATTGGTAACAGCAATGTCTATAATGTCTTTTGCTTTTTCTATTTTGTTTTCTTCAATAAGTTGTTCTGCAAGTCTTGCAAGGTTACCTCTAAAGCTAATAGATTGCGATCTTGTTTGAGGGTCGTGGTAAATATCAGAACTTCCAGAATTACCCCATTCCCATTTTTTAACAATGCTATACATTAACTCGCTATCTATGCGCCCCATATCATAAGGGTTTGCATTTTTAGTTTTAATTGGCACCAATTTGTATGCTAAGCCATCTAGTTGTAAGTAATCTTTCATCCAAATGTATTCGCCGTTATCAAAACTACCACCAGAGAAATATATAGGTCTTTTCCAGTCGTTGTTAGCTAGTAAGTCTAGCATTAGTAAACGGTTTTTACTTAATGAACCTGGTAAGTCAATATCTATATAATCTACAATTAAATCTTCGTCTTCAGGTTTTACCAATCCGCTTTCTAAAACATTTTTCTTGTTTACTGGTACGCGTATTTTATTGGTAGGGTAATAAATTAAATCTAAAAGATTATCTGGATACTGACTAAGGTCTGCGCCTTGCCTTTGGTAAAGATATCTAAGTTTATTCTGTGGTTTGTCACTGGCAATCCAGTTCATAAAATCTTTAATATCTAACCTTTTGTCTTTAAATTGCTCTAGTGGGTTTCCGTAGATAACATCTCTAGAGCCAAATCTGTATTTTTCATGTGTTAGCTGAGATGGTATAGGGTCACTTGTGTAGGCTTTCTTTTTCATTTGGTCTATGTACCAATCTGTAGCAAATAAACTAGTGTTAATAATACGTACATCTGTACGGTAACCTTCAATTTCTTGTAGGTACCATAGCGGAAAAGTGTCATTGTCCCCAATAGTAAATAAAATTGCTCCTGCATCTTCTTGCGTAGAGTCTAAGTAAGACCTTGCAGTACTGTTTGCGGTAAACCTGTTAGATCTATCATGATCATCCCAGTTTTGAAAGGCCATAAGTGTTGGTACAGCTAATAGGCAGACAATAGTAATTATTGGAGCAATAATTTTTGCAGAGGTTATTTTTTTTAGTTCGTCATACAAACCAGCAACTCCTATGCCAATCCAAATTGCAAATACGTAAAAAGACCCAACTAAAGAGTAGTCTCTTTCTCTAGGTTGAAATATAGCAGGATTAGTGTAAAATTGAATGGCTAAACCAGTGAATAAAAAGAATACTAATAGGGCCCAAAATTGTTTAGGGTCTTTTTTTATTTGAAAAAGAATACCAATAATTCCTAATATAAGAGGTAGGAAGAAGTATGTGTTTCTTCCTTTGTTGTTTAAAATATCACTTGGCAAATTATCTTGGCTGCCTACTAGGTGGTTATCTATAAAACTTATACCGCTAATCCAGTTACCATGGTTGTTGTATCTTCCTTGTACGTCATCTTGTTTACCAACAAAATTCCACATAAAGTAACGCCAGTACATATATCCAAACTGAAAATCCATCATATATTTAATGTTGTCCCATATGCTTGGTGGTATAACCTCTATGTAGCCTTCGCTATTAGCTTCTCTTAAAAATCCAATATATTGCTCTGTTCCTATTTCACCTGTAGCGTGACCGTCTTTTAGTTGTCTAGAGATGTCTCTTAAGTCTTGATTGCCTAAATATTTAGGTTTTATTTTAAAATCTAATGCGCCATAGTATTTCATATAGTTTTCTGCATTTTCTCTAGACCACATTCTAGGTAAAAAACCTGTGTGATTTTTATCTGCTCCTTGGTCTGCATCTTTGTAGTTGTTTACAATTATGTACTTGCCAAGTTTTAGATCTTTTTCGTATTTTGGTTTACCATCTTTAGGTTCTCCTCCAGAAGAAAAAGCATCAGAATAATATGCGCCATATATAGGACTGTCTACACCAGGGTATTGTTCTCTGTTATAGTATGCTAGTAATGATCTTGCGTCAGATGGATCGTTTTCATTAATAACTACATTTGCATTTGCACGTATTGGAAGCATTAGCCAGGTAGAGAATCCTAGAAATAAAAACATTAAACACAAAACAATAGTGTTTGCAGTTTTAAAGTTATTTTTCCTGGTGTAATTTAAGCCAAAAGCAAATGCGCAAATAAAAATTATACCCATTATAATAGAACCAGAGTTAAATGGTAGGCCTATGTTATTAATAAAGAAAACTTCACTCCAACCAAAAAGCTTTAAAACGTATGTTAGAGAAAATTTGTAGACTAACATTAAAACGGCAATTACTGCAATGTTGGCAATTAAAAAGTTTTTAATTGTAGTCTCTTTGTATTTTTTAAAGTAAAATAATAGTCCTACTGTAGGTATAGCTAAAAAACCCATAAACTGTATACCAAATGTAAGTCCTACAACAAAAGAGATCATAATAATCCATCTGTTTCCTCTAGGTTGGTCTAGTTCATCAACCCACTTAAGGCCCAGCCATAAAAGTAAGGCCATTATAAAGCTGGCCATAGCGTAAACTTCTGTCTCTACAGCGTTAAACCAAAAACTATCAGAAAAAGTAAAAGCTAAAGAGCCAACTAAGCCGCTACCTAATATTGCAATGGCTTTACTGTTTGTTAAAACACTATTAGCTTCTTTAAGTATAAGTTTCTTTGCTAAATTGGTTATAGACCAAAACATAAACAAAATTGTAAAGGCGCTAGATGCTCCTGAAACAAAATTAACCATACTAGCAATTTGTGTTTTGTCTGTTGCAAACATTGCAAAAAATGCGCCTATTATTTGTAGTAATGGAGCTCCAGGAGGGTGTCCTACCTGTAGTTTTGCAGAAGTAGCAATGTATTCCCCAGCATCCCAAAAGCTACTTGTAGGTTCTACAGTTATTAGATAAGTAATAAATGCAATTAAAAAGGCTACCCAGCCAAGGATGGTATCCCATTTTTTAAAATTGTTAGAGAACATACGGTTTTTTTTGTTTATGAATTAAGGCGAATTTAGTAATAAATTGAGATATGAGAGATAAAATTTTATAAAGGTTTAACAAAGTTTAAAAATTTTTTTAAAAAATGTTTTGTGTAAACGAAAGTTTATTATAAATTTGCACCCTCAAAACAAGCATTGGCCCATGGTGTAATTGGCAACACTCCGGTTTTTGGTACCGTCATTCAAGGTTCGAGTCCTTGTGGGCCAACTAATGTTAAGTAAAAACCCGATATCAATTTGATATCGGGTTTTTTGTTTTAGTCATTTATGTGTTCATTGTCTTCTGTGTTGTGTGTGTTGCCTGTGTTATCTTTTTTAGGTAGTTCTGTGTCTGTGTTGTTGGTTGTGGCTTCATAACTGTCGTCAGAGGCATTTTCATCATGTAGTTTATCTATTTCATCTATGTCTTCATCAATCTCATCTAAAATAGTATTCATTTTACGTTTGTCTTTAATCATAGCGGCTGTCATAATTAAACTTGTGCCAATAATTACAAAAAGTAAAATACCAGAATCAAAAGTTTCAATTTGTGCTTCTTGTGGTATTGCGTAGAATAATAAAACGGTAATAAGTCCTCTAGGTGCAATAAAAAGTTGTGGAAAAATATCTCCGCCTACAAAAACGCGTAGAATAATAAACCTGATAATATATATAGATACAATTATTAAAATGCTTGTAATTGCTACGTTTATGCTAAATAAAGAAGATATAACAATGGTGATACCAAAAATAACAAAGAAGAATGTACGCACTACAAAGGCTGTTTCTAGTGTAATAATATGTAGTTCGTGGTAAATTTGCTCGGCTCGCTCTTTGTTTAGGTATTTAGATAAAAACCCGCCAAAAAATAAATTCATATTGGCAATTATTAATCCAAATATTAAAATGATTATTAAAGAAGATAGGTGTAGCTTTTTGCCTAACGCATATAAGAGCAGTAATACTGCAATTAATAAAAACTGTTTTGCTTGTGATTTAATTTGTTGAAAAACTAATATAATTGCGTAACTGGCAATGATAGATATTACTATGGTTAGTCCAATATTGCCTGCAAAACTTGCAGCTCCGTTGCCTGCATCTTCTGTAGGGTTTAGGTTTCCTGTTAAAAAGTAAAACATCATAATTCCCATAATGTCAGAAAAGGTACTTTCGTAAATGTGAAATTCTTTTTTGTTTTCGGGAAGGCCACTTACGCTAGGAATAATGATTGCGCTAGACAAAATAGATAGTGGTGTTGCATAAAGCCAAGCAGATTGCATTGTCATTCCGTCTATAAATTGATTTAAAATTAGTGCGGCAACGTATGCAGATGCAAGAAGACCAACTAAAGCAATTGCCATGGATTTTAAAATAGGGATTAATTTTTCTCGCTTCAGCTTTAGTTCAAGTGCGGCTTCTAAAACAATCATTATTAAACCTACAATGCCAAGTAGTTCTAAGGACGGAAAAAAGTTTATGCTGTCTTCTCCAATAAACTCTAAAACATACTTTAGTATCACGCCTAAAACAATAAGCATTAGAACGGATGGTATGTTTGTTTTTTTAGAAATTCCGTTAAAAAGGAAAGAAATAATAATAATGACCGATGCGGCGATAATAAGATTGTATGAGGATAATATTTCCATTTTTGGATGTTAGTTTGTGTTTAGTTTTTAAAAATATACATAATTACCTAAACTACAGTTAGGATCACTTTAATTTGTGAAAAATAATATGTATCTTTGCATCGCTGAAAGAATATAATGTATTCATGAGGGGACTTAAATAGTCCCCTCTTTTATTAACTATACTTTTTTTGGTTTAATAAAATTTCTGTAAAAAGAGTTATGTTTAAGGAGCAAGTTACATCTTTGTTGGAAGGGGCTTTAAAAGAAAACCCTTCACTATTCTTAATAGATTTTACTATAACACCAGACTTTAAAATTAATATAGTTTTAGATGGTGATAATGGTGTTACACTTAAGGATTGTGTTGCGGTTAGCAGGGCTATAGATCACAACTTAGATAGGGAAGAGCAAGACTTCTCTGTGGAAGTTGCTTCGGCAGGAGCATCTTCTCCATTGGTTTTACCTAGGCAGTATGCAAAAAATATTGGTAGAAAATTAGAGGTAAAAACAATAGAAGGTCGTAATTTTGAAGGGCAATTAACTGCCGCTACGGAAGAAACTATTACACTGGAGTGGAAAGCTAGAGAGCAAAAGCCCATTGGAAAAGGAAAAGTTACCGTTCAGAAAAAAGAAGAAATTTTATTTTCTGATATTAAGGAAGCAAAAGTTGTATTAAAATTTTAATAAATAAATCAATATGGAAAATATTGCGCTAATAGAATCTTTCTCAGAATTTAAAGATGATAAATTCATAGATAGGGTAACGTTAATGGCAATTTTGGAAGAAGTATTTCGTAATGCTTTGAAAAAGAAATTTGGTTCTGATGATAACTTTGATATCATTATAAATCCAGATAAAGGGGATTTAGAAATATGGAGAAACCGTATTGTAGTTGAAGATGGAGAGGTAGAAGAACCTAATGAAGAAATTTCATTAACAGATGCGCGCAAGATTGAACCAGATTTTGAAGTTGGAGAAGATGTATCTGAAGAGGTTAAGCTTATAGATTTAGGAAGGCGTGCAATTTTAGCATTGCGTCAAAACCTAATAGCTAAAATTCATGAGCATGATAATACTACAATTTATAAGCAATTTAAAGATTTAGAAGGTGAAATATACACGGCAGAGGTGCATCATATAAGGCACAGAGCTGTAATTTTAGTGGATGATGAAGGTAATGAAATAGTAATGCCAAAAGACAGGCAAATACCTTCAGATTTCTTTAGAAAAGGAGATAATGTACGTGGTATTATAGAAAGCGTAGAATTAAAAGGTAATAAGCCTTCTATTATAATGTCTAGAACATCTCCTAAATTTTTAGAGCAACTGTTTTTTCAGGAGATACCAGAGGTTTTTGATGGTTTAATTACTATTAAAAAGGCGGTGCGTATCCCAGGAGAAAAAGCAAAAGTTGCAGTAGATTCTTATGACGATCGTATAGATCCTGTAGGTGCCTGTGTTGGTGTTAAGGGTTCTAGAATACATGGTATTGTTAGAGAATTAGGTAATGAGAATATTGATGTTGTTAACTGGACTAGCAATCCACAGTTGTTAGTTACAAGAGCATTAAGTCCTGCAAAAATATCATCTGTAAAATTAGATGATGAAAAAATGACGGCTCAAGTTTATTTAAAGCCAGATGAGGTTTCAAGAGCAATAGGTAGAGGTGGTCATAATATTAGATTGGCAGGTCAATTAACTGGTTATGAGATTGATGTATTCCGTGAAGGGGTAGAAGAGGATGTTGAGTTAACAGAGTTCTCTGATGAAATTGATAACTGGATTATAGAGGAATTTAAGAAGATTGGTTTAGATACGGCAAGAAGCGTATTGGAGCAAGATTCTGAAGATTTAGCAAAGCGTACAGATTTAGAAGTTGAAACTATTTTAGAAGTTGTACGCATACTTAAAGAAGAATTAGAAGATTAAGCTATATATTAGCAAAAATTTAAGAATACGAATACTTGTTTATGGCAGAGAATGCAACAATAAGGCTCAATAAGGTCCTCAGGGAATTAAATATTTCTTTAGATAGGGCTATAGACCACCTTTCGTCCAAAGGACATGAGGTGGAGGCAAGGCCTACTACTAAGATTTCCAATGAGGTATACCAAGTTCTTTTGGATGAATTCCAAACTGACATGAGTAAAAAAGTTGCTTCTAAGGAAGTTGGCGAGGAAAAACGTAAAGAAAAAGAAGCGCTTAGATTGCAATTGGAACAAGAGCAAGAGGAAAAGCGTTTGGCAAGAGAAAAAAGAGCAGCTGCGCAAGAAGTTGTTAGGGCTAAGGCTGAATTGTCTGGACCAAAGACTGTTGGTAAAATAGATCTTGATTCGGCTAAAAATAAGCCAGCTCCTGCAGAAGAAAAAGCAGCTCCTGAGGAAGAAAAACCTGTTCAGGCAGAAAAGCCTGTTGCTAAAGAACAGCCTAAGCCGGTTGAAAAACCAGTGGCTAAGGAGTCTTCGGTTAAAACTGGTAAGGTAGAATTGCCTGGTCCTAAAACTGTTGGTAAAATAGATTTAGATGCGGGTAAAAAGAAACCAGCTCCTAAAAAGCCTGCTCCTGTTAAAAAGGAAGAGCCTAAGCCAAAAGTAGCGGCAGAGAAAAAGCCTGAAGAAACTAAAGAGCCAGAAACAAAAGAAAATACGGTTATAACTACGCAATATCAAAAATTATCTGGACCTAAGCTTACGGGTGCAAAAATTGATTTGTCTAAGTTTAATAAACCTAAAAAGAAAGAGGCTCCTAAAAATACTGGTGCTGGTGCAGATAAGAAAAAACGTCGTAAAAGAATTGTTAGTAATAACAAGCCAGGAGGTAATAACAGACAAGGTGGTCAAGGCGGAAACAGAGGTAAAGGCGGACAAGGCAAAGGTAGATTTAATGCTCCTGTTGTTAAAGTTGAGCCTACTGAAGAAGAAGTGCAAAAGCAGGTTAGAGAAACTTTGGAGAAACTTCAAGGTAAATCTAAAAAAGGTAAAGGAGCTAAATATAGAAGAGATAAAAGAGATCAGCACCGTCAGCAGACTGAAAAAGATCTAGAGAAGCAAGAAGCAGAAAGTAAAATCTTAAAAGTAACAGAGTTTGTTACTGTTGGAGAGGTTGCTACTATGATGGAGGTTTCTAGTACACAAATTATATCTGCCTGTATGTCTCTTGGAATTATGGTTACTATGAATCAGCGTTTAGATGCTGAAACATTGTCTATAGTTGCAGAGGAGTTTGGTTATGAGGTAGAATTTATTGCTGCTGAGATTGAAGAATCTATAGTAGAGGAAGAAGATGCTCCAGAAGATTTAAAAGAAAGAGCCCCTATTGTAACTGTAATGGGTCACGTAGATCATGGTAAAACTTCTTTGTTGGATTATATTCGTAAAGAAAATGTAATTGCCGGTGAAAGTGGTGGTATTACACAGCATATTGGTGCTTACGGTGTTCAGTTGGATAACGGACAAAAAATAGCGTTCTTAGATACTCCGGGTCACGAGGCCTTTACGGCTATGCGTGCACGTGGTGCTCAGGT
This sequence comes from Cellulophaga geojensis KL-A, assembly GCF_000568425.1. Classification (NCBI taxonomy): domain Bacteria; kingdom Pseudomonadati; phylum Bacteroidota; class Flavobacteriia; order Flavobacteriales; family Flavobacteriaceae; genus Cellulophaga; species Cellulophaga geojensis. The sequence continues at coordinate 421,210 of NZ_ARZX01000001.1, read as the reverse complement.
GACGGATATTGCTATTATTGTTATTGCGGCAGATGATGACATTATGCCACAAACAAAAGAGGCAATTAGTCATGCTCAAGCAGCTGGTGTGCCAATTGTTTTTGCAATAAATAAGATTGATAGGCCAACGGCTAACCCAGATAAAATTAAAGAAGGTTTAGCACAAATGAATTTATTGGTTGAAGATTGGGGAGGTAAAATACAATCTCAAGATATCTCAGCTAAAAAAGGAACAGGTGTTAAAGAGCTTTTAGAAAAAGTATTGTTAGAGGCAGAGTTATTGGAGTTAAAAGCTAACCCTAAAAAACTAGCTTCTGGTACTGTTGTTGAGGCTTTCTTAGATAAAGGTAGAGGTTATGTTTCTACAATTTTGGTACAAGCTGGTACGCTTAAGATAGGAGATTATGTTTTAGCAGGTACTTGTAGTGGTAAAATTAAGGCAATGCAAGATGAACGTGGTAATAATGTTCAAAAGGTAGGTCCTTCAACACCAATATCTATATTAGGTTTAGATGGTGCTCCGCAAGCTGGAGATAAATTTAATGTTTTAGAAGATGAACGTGAGGCTAAGCAAATAGCTTCTAAGCGTTCTCAGTTGCAAAGAGAACAATCTGTTCGTACGCAACGCCATATTACATTAGATGAGATTGGAAGACGTATTGCATTAGGAGACTTTAAGGAGCTTAACATAATACTTAAGGGTGATGTTGATGGCTCTGTTGAGGCGTTAACAGATTCGTTCCAGAAACTATCTACAGAGGAAATACAAGTAAATATTATACATAAAGCGGTTGGTCCTATTACCGAATCTGATGTGTTGTTAGCTTCGGCTTCTGATGCAATTATTATCGGATTTAATGTTAGGCCAATGGGTAATGCAAGAGCAATTGCAGAAAAAGAAGAAATAGATATTAGAATGTATTCTATTATTTATGCTGCAATTAATGATCTTAAGGATGCAATGGAGGGAATGCTTTCTCCAGAGATGAAGGAAGAAATTCTTGGTACTGCAGAAATACGTGAGACCTTTAAAATATCTAAGGTTGGTACAATTGCCGGTTGTATGGTTTTAACAGGTAAATTAGTTAGAAATGCAGGTATACGTTTAATACGTGACGGTGTAGTAATATATACTGGTGAACTTGCTTCTTTAAAACGATTTAAGGATGATGCTAAAGAAGTTGCTAAAGGATATGATTGTGGTCTTCAGGTTAAGAATTACAATGATATTAAAGAAGGTGATATTGTAGAGGCTTTCCAAGAGGTAGCTGTTAAAAAGAAGTTGAAATAATAGCTTTAGTTTAGATATAAAAAAAGCGACTCACTAATGAGTCGCTTTTTTGTTTTTAAATGCTTTTCGTTTATTCTTTTTGATTGGATAATAGAACGGCTTGAGGGTATTTTCTTTTAATTGTTTTTAGTCTTTCTTGGGCTTCGTTAAGGGTTTTAAACTTTCCTAAGGTTATGCTGTATGTGTTGTTATCGTTTTTTAAATATGAGGTAATTCCAGGGAAATCTCTTCTTGCTTTAGATTTTATATTGTTTGCATCTTTAAGGGTTTCGCTTTGGTGTATTTGAATAGAGAATGGAGGGGAAATTAGCTTACTATTTGTAGTTTGTATAGTGGTTGATTCACTTTGTTTTGTTAGTGTTTCTCCTTCTTGAGCAGTGCATATTGTGAAGCATAATGTTAGTGTAAATATGCTTAAGTAGATTTTTTTATTTTTCATTTATTTAGGGTTTTGTTTCTTATAAAATTAAAAATTTATTTTAACACATAAAAACTTTACTTTTTCTTGTGGGTATAAAAAAAGAGCAACTTATGATTAAGTTGCTCTTTAGTGTGCTTGTTGTTCTTTTTATTTTATTTCTCCTTTTGGTCTGCTATTAGGAATGCATTTGGGTATTTTTTTTGAACCTCTATAAGTTTTTGTTGAGCTTCAAATTTTGTGTTGAATTTCCCAATTCTAACTTTGTAGTTTGGTTCGTAAAAACTAATTTCAGAGTACCAATTTTTAAAATTTTGTTCTGCTTCATTTTTTTCACTGTTAGCCTTACTTGGGCTTTGGCTAGAGTGTATTTGTATGGTGTAGTATTTAGATGTTTTGTTGTTTTCGGCGTATAGGTTTAAGAGCTTTTCTAGTCCTTCATCTTGCTTAATTGTTATTTGTCCTTCTTGTGCAAAGCAAAAAGCACTAAAACTTAAGCATAGTAAGGTTGTGTAAAGTGTTTTCATGAGTAGTGTAAGTTAATATTAATAAGCGCTTACAAATGTAAAATATTATAAATCAAACATAAGGCATAATTATTATTTAGAACAATTATAAATTATAAATTATCAATCCCTTAACATTTCCAAATTTAAGTCTATGTCGTATTTTTGCCTTCAATTTAAGAAGCGATATAGGGCGTGTGCCTGTTATATAGTAATTATCGTGCCAGGATTTCGATAGAAATATTTTAAATATGAAAAAGGTTTTATACCGTAATCAACTTTCTAAATTTTTGGGTGTCAATCTGATAGCTGCAATGCTATTTTCAGTGTCCCTATTTTCTCAATCAGAAAATGCTGATCCTGCAAAGGGGAAACAGATCTTTAATCAGAATTGTGCATCGTGTCACTCTTTAGATAGGAAGGGTACTGGTCCTGCTTTAAGGAATGTGGAGTCTCGTTTAGAGGAAGAAGGTTTGGATCGTGAGTGGATTTATGCGTGGGTTAAAAATAGTTCAGGTGTTATTAAGTCTGGAGATTCTTATGCTAATAAGATTTTTGCAGAGTATAATAATACTGCAATGACTGCTTTCCCTACATTGAGTAATGAGGATATTGATAATATATTAGCTTATACTTCTGCAGTAGAAGAGAAGCCTGCTAGTGCGGCGTCTGTTCCTGTTACAGGTGGTGGAGAAGCTGGGTCTAATAGTGGGGTTTCTAATGAGATTATATTAGGTGCTTTGGCTTTAGTCTTTGCTTTATTAGTTGCAATGTTGTTTATGGTAAACAAAACGTTGCGTAACATTGCTAAGGCAAACGGTATTGATGTAGAAAGAGAAAGAGCTGAAAAGCGTATTCCTATTTGGAAGGCGTTTGTTCAAAATCAGTTTTTGGTTTTGGTGTCTGTTGTATTCTTGTTGCTTACTAGTGCTTATTTTGTGTATGGGTATTTTATGCAGGTTGGTATAGATCAGGGTTACGAGCCTGTTCAGCCAATTCATTTTTCTCATAAAGTGCATGCAGGTGATAATAAGGTAGATTGTAAGTATTGTCACTCTTCAGCTAGAGTTTCTAAAACTTCTGGTATTCCGTCACTAAATATTTGTATGAACTGTCATAAGTCAATTTATGAATACAAAGGTAATCCGGAGGGGCCTTCTCAGTCTGATATTGAAAATGGCTACACCAATGAATTTTATACAAAAGAGATAAAAAAACTTTATGCTGCTGTTGGTTGGGATGAAGAAAATCAAAAATATACTGGTGAATCTAAGCCTGTAGAGTGGGTTAGAATACATAACTTGCCAGATTTTGTATATTTTAATCACTCACAGCATGTTAGTGTTGCAGGTGTAGAATGTCAAACATGTCATGGTCCTATTGAGGAAATGGAAGTTGTTAGTCAGCATGCTCCTTTAACTATGGGTTGGTGTATTAATTGTCACAGAGAAACAAATGTGAAAATGGAAGGTAATGCTTATTATGATAAAATTCATGAAGAGCTTTCTAAGAAATATGGTGTAGAAAAGCTTACAGCTGCTATGCAAGGTGGTTTAGAATGTGGTAAGTGTCACTATTAATTGATTGTAAAAGAAGATAATTTCAGATATATCGTATGTCATCAAACAAAAAATATTGGAAAAGCGAAGCGGAGTTAAATCCTAACGATTCCATTGTTGAGGCGCTAAAACAGAACGAATTTGTTCAGGAGATTCCTGTTGAAGATTTCTTAGGTGATAAGGAAGGTTTAGCGAGTAGTTCTACTAATAGGAGGGATTTCTTAAAGTATGTAGGTTTTAGTACTGCTGCTGCAACAATGGCTGCTTGTGAAGGGCCTGTTGTAAAATCAATACCTTATGTTGTTCAGCCAGATCAAATTATTCCTGGTGTTGCTAATTATTATGCAACAACAATAGCAGATGGTTTTGACTTTGCAAGTGTTTTGGTAAAAACTCGTGAGGGTAGGCCAATAAAAATTGAAAATAATACAGATGCTAAGGTAAACGGGTCTGCAAATGCTCGTGTGCAAGCTTCTGTTTTGTCATTATATGATAGTAAAAGATTGCAAGGTCCTTTGGCTAAAGGAGAGGCTGTAGAGTGGTCTGCTTTAGATGCTGCGGTAAAATCAAAACTTACTGCGTTAAAAGGTTCTGGTAAACAAATAGCATTGTTAACGCAAACTTACGCTAGTCCGTCTACTTCTAGGTTGATTGCTGAGTTTAAGGGTGTTTACGGTGAAAATGTAAATCATGTTACTTATGATGCTATTTCTGCTGATGCTGCTTTAAATGCTTTTGAAGAAAAGTATGGTGAAAGAGCGTTGGCTGATTATGACTTTGAAAAAGCTGAGTTAATTGTTTCTTTTGGAGCAGATTTTCTTGGTGATTGGCAAGGTGGTGGATATGACAGTGGATATTCTGCTGGTCGTGTTCCAAAAAATGGTAAAATGTCAAGGCACATCCAGTTTGAGGCAAATATGTCATTAACTGGTGCTAATGCAGATAAAAGAGTTTTGTTAACTCCTACGCAACAAAAAATTGCTTTAGCTAAATTTTATGCTAAAGTGATGAATGTGTCTGTAGGAGGTGAGTTACCTGCTGCTGCAGAAAAGGCTGTTTTGGCTGCTGCAGAAGAGTTTGAAAAGGCTAAAGGTAAGGCTGTTGTTGTTACGGGGCTAGATGATAAAGATGCGCAAGCAGTTGTTTTAGCAATTAATGAGAAGCAAGCAAGTGTTGCTTTTGATGCTAAGGCTCCAAAATATGTAAGACAAGGTAATGCTAAAGCTGTTGCTAAATTAGTAGCAGATATGAAAGCTGGTAAAGTAGGTGCGCTTATTATGGATGGTGTAAACCCTGCTTATACAATGCCAAATGCAGCTGAGTTTACAGATGCGTTGTCTAAGGTAGATTTATCTGTTGCTTTTTCGCAAAGTAATAATGAGACTGTAGCTGTTTCTTCTTATGCTGCTGCTGCTCCTAATTACTTAGAATCTTGGGGTGATGTTCAAATTAAAAAAGGACATTACGCATTAATGCAGCCAACAATTAAAGAAATTTTTGATACGCGTCAGTTCCAATCATCATTATTAGTGTGGATGGGTTCTGATAAAACGTATTATGATTATATTAAGGAAACTTGGAGTTCTTCTATATTAGGAGAAGGGAAGTGGAACCAGGCATTGCATGATGGTGTTTATAAAGCTCCTTCAACTATTATAGATGTTGTAGAGGAAACTGTAGCTTCAATTGTTTCTGAAGAAGAGCCAATAGTATCGTCTCTTGTAGACTTATCTATGGCGGCTTCAAAATTATCTAAAGCATCTTCATCTGGTATGGAGTTAGCTTTGTACTCTAAAGTAGGTATGGGTGATGGTCAGCAGGCTAATAATCCATGGTTGCAAGAGTTTCCAGATCCAATTACAAGAGTTTCTTGGGATAATTACGTTACTGTATCTAAAGCTGATGCTGAAAAGTTAGGTCTTGTTAATGATCATGTTGCTAACGGAGGTTTAGATGGTAGTAAAGTAAATCTTAAAGTAGGAGATGTTGAGTTAAAAGAAGTTCCAGTAATTATTCAGCCTGGTCAGGCTCCTGGTTCTGTAGGACTTTCTTTTGGCTATGGAAGAAAAGCTGGTTTACAAGCAGAAATGCAAACTGGTGTTAATGCGTATGCATTATATCAAGGAGGTGTTTCTAATCAATCTGTATCCGTGTCTAAAGCAGAAGGTATGCATGAGTTTGCTTGTGTACAGCTTCATAAGACATTAATGGGTAGAGGTGATATAATCAAAGAAACTACATTAGAAATTTTTAATACTAAAGATCATGCAGAATGGAATCCTGTTCCTAAAGTATCTTTAGATCATAACGAAGTGGACGCTGTTTCAGTTAGTCTTTGGGATGATTTTGATCGTTCTGTTGGTCATCACTTTAACTTGTCAATAGATTTAAATGCATGTACTGGTTGTGGAGCTTGTGTTATAGCTTGTCACGCAGAAAATAACGTGCCTGTTGTTGGTAAGGATGAAGTGCGTAAGTCTAGAGATATGCACTGGTTGCGTATAGATAGATATTATTCTTCTGAAGATACGTTTGAAGGAGATAATGTTAAGAAAGATGAATTTGATGGTTTAACTGGAGATAAGGGTTCTTTAGGTGGATTTGGTGAGTTGGAAGATCCTTCTGCTAATCCTCAAGTAGCTTTTCAGCCAGTAATGTGTCAGCACTGTAATCACGCTCCATGTGAAACAGTTTGTCCTGTTGCTGCAACGTCTCACAGTAGACAAGGTCAAAACCATATGGCGTATAACAGATGTGTTGGTACAAGATATTGTGCAAATAACTGTCCGTATAAAGTACGTCGTTTTAACTGGTTCTTGTATAATAACAATGACGAGTTTAATTACCATATGAATAACGATTTAGGTAAAATGGTAATTAACCCAGATGTAAATGTTCGTTCTCGTGGAGTAATGGAGAAATGCTCTATGTGTATTCAAATGACTCAAAAGTCTATTTTAGATGCTAAGAGAGACGGACGCACAGTAAAAGATAGTGAATTCCAAACAGCTTGTTCTGCTGCATGTAGTAGTGGTGCAATGGTATTTGGAGATGTAAATGATAAAGAAAGTGAAGTTGCTGAGTTAAAAGAAAGCAACCGTATGTATCATTTATTAGAGCACATTGGTACAAAGCCAAATGTTTTCTATCATGTTAAAGTGAGAAATACACAAGAATCATAATTAATTAACGGAACGTAACTAGAACATAAATTATGGCGTCGCATTACGAAGCACCTATACGAAAACCCCTAGTAATTGGAGATAAAGGATACCACGATGTAACTGTGGATATTGCTGCTCCTGTAGAAGGGAAAGCAAATAAGCAGTGGTGGATTGTTTTCTCTATTGCATTAATAGCATTCCTTTGGGGAGTTGGTTGTATAATTTACACAGTATCTACAGGTATTGGTACTTGGGGATTAAATAAAACAGTAGGCTGGGCCTGGGATATTACCAACTTTGTATGGTGGGTAGGTATTGGGCACGCAGGAACATTAATTTCTGCAGTACTATTGCTTTTTAGACAAAAATGGAGAATGGCAATTAACCGTTCTGCAGAAGCAATGACAATTTTTTCTGTAGTACAAGCAGGTTTATTTCCAATAATACATATGGGTCGTCCTTGGTTGGCGTACTGGGTATTACCTATTCCAAACCAATTTGGTTCATTATGGGTAAACTTTAACTCACCTTTATTATGGGATGTATTTGCAATTTCTACATACTTATCTGTATCATTAGTCTTCTGGTGGACGGGTCTTTTACCAGATTTTGCAATGTTGCGTGATAGAGCAATTAAGCCATTTCAGAAAAAAATATATAGTTTATTAAGTTTTGGGTGGACAGGTAGAGCTAAAGATTGGCAACGTTTTGAAGAGGTTTCTCTTGTTTTAGCTGGTTTGGCAACTCCACTTGTACTTTCTGTACATACAATTGTATCTTTTGATTTTGCTACATCTGTAATTCCGGGTTGGCATACAACAATATTCCCTCCTTACTTTGTGGCGGGTGCAATTTTCTCTGGGTTTGCAATGGTAAACACATTGCTTATAATTATGAGAAAAGTATGTAGTTTAGAAGCTTACATTACAATTCAGCATATAGAATTAATGAACATTGTAATTATGATTACTGGTTCTATAGTTGGTTGTGCATACATTACAGAGCTGTTTATGGCTTGGTATTCTGGAGTAGAGTATGAGCAGTATGCATTTTTAAACAGAGCAACAGGTCCTTACGCTTGGGCATATTGGGCAATGATGTCTTGTAACGTTTTCTCTCCACAGTTTATGTGGTCTAAAAAATTACGTACTAGTATTATGTTCTCTTTTGCTATATCTATTGTAGTAAACATAGGAATGTGGTTTGAGCGTTTTGTGATTATTGTAACATCACTACACAGAGATTATTTACCATCTTCATGGACAATGTTCTCTCCTACATTTGTAGATATAGGTATTTTTATTGGTACAATAGGTTTCTTCTTTGTATTGTTCTTGTTGTATTCTAGAACATTCCCTGTAATAGCTCAGGCAGAAGTTAAATCAATTCTTAAGTCTTCTGGTAGTAAATACAAGAAATTAAGAGATGCTGGTAAACCATTATATACTATGCCAGAAAAAACAATATATACAAATACGGTTGCTGCAACAGCAGTTCCTGCTGAAGAGGTAGTTGTTAATAATGATGAAGAAAAGGTTTCAGACTTATTAAGTTCTATAGGTAAGTTTGATGTGGCAACAGATACGCCAGATGACCTTAAGCAGGTTAAAGGTATTGGTCCACAGATGGAACAGACACTAAATCAGATTGGGATATATAGCTTTGCTCAGGTTAGTAAAATGACTCAGAAAGAGTATGATTTGTTAGATTCTATAACAGGATCTTTCCCAGGAAGAGCACAGAGAGATGATTGGGCTGGACAAGCCAAGAACTTAAATAACAATAAATAATTATGGCATCTAAAGTTATTCACGCATTTTATAATGATGATGATATATTGATGCTCGCTGTTAAGAAAGTAAAAGCAGCTAAGCATCATATAGAAGAGGTATATTGTCCTTTTCCTGTTCACGGATTAGACAAAGCTATGGGGCTTGCTCCTACCAGAATAGCCATAACTGCTTTTATTTATGGGTGTATAGGTATCACAATAGCAACTCTTATGATGAATTACATCATGATAGAGGACTGGCCTCAGGATATAGGTGGTAAACCTAGTTTTAGTTACCTAGAAAATATGCCAGCATTTGTTCCTATTATGTTTGAGCTTACTGTATTCTTTGCAGCACACTTAATGGTTATTACTTTTTATATGAGAAGTAAATTATGGCCTTTTAAACAAGCTGAGAATCCAGACGTAAGAACTACTGATGATCTATTTTTAATGGAAATAGAAATTCATGATAATGAAGAAGAGTTAAAATCTTTATTAGCAGATACAGGAGCAGTAGAAATTAATATTTCAGAAAAATAGTCTTAATAATAGTTATGAAGATATTTAAAAATATAGGTTTGGTTTTAGGAGTTGCTCTTCTTATGGCATCTTGTGCAGATAAGAATAGCCCTAATTACCAGTATATGCCTAATATGTACGAAGCAGTAGGTTATGAAACATACCAACAAGTAGATTTTTTACCTAGTGGTATGGAGGCTGCACTGCCAGTAGAGAACACTATTTCTAGAGGTCATATGCCTTACGAGTTTGCAAATGATATAGAAGGTAAAGAGTTGGCACGTTTACAAGGTAGCCCATTAGATTCTTTAAAAACTGAAGCTAACCTTGCTAAAGGAAAAGAACTATACGCTATTAACTGTGCAATTTGTCACGGAAATAAAGGTGATGGTCAAGGGAACTTGGTGAAGAGAGAAAAAATATTAGGTGTTCCTAGCTATGCAGATGCAGGAAGAAATATTACTGTAGGTAGCACTTACCATACTATTTATTACGGATTAAATTCGATGGGTTCTTACGCTAATCAACTTAATCACGATGAACGTTGGCAAGTTGCAGAATACGTAATGCAATTGAAACAAGACTTAACTAAATAATACATAGATTAAGAATATGTACACTTTTTCAAACAGACTAAAAATAGCTTCTTTTATATTAATGGCTGTTGGTGCTATAGGTATCGCTATAGGTTTTATTACAATGCCTAGTACAGTAGAAGACGCTAAAGAAATTGTAGCAAGTCATAGTGATGGTCATGGCGATCACCAAGCTGCTGCAGAAACACATAACACTAATGCTCATGGAGAAACTGCTCACGCAGAAGGACATGATAGTAAACATGATGAGCATTTATTACATCAATTGCAAAATAAGCCTTGGTCTGCATTGTATGTAGCAGCTTTCTTTTTCTTTATGATAGCATTAGGTGTTTTAGCATTTTATGCAATACAAAGAGCGGCTCAAGCGGGTTGGTCTCCTTTGTTATTTAGAGTTATGGAAGGTATAACATCTTATATAGTTCCAGGAGGTATAATTGTATTTGTTATTCTTGCAGCTTCTGTTGCACACATGAACCATTTATTTGTTTGGATGGATGCAGATGTTGTAGCTGAAGATAAATTATTACAAGGAAAAGCAGGATATTTAAACGGAACTTTCTTTTTAATTAGAGCTGCTATTTTCTTAGGAGGATGGATTGCTTACAGAACTATATCTCGTAAATTATCTTTAGCGCAAGATGAAGCTGATGATAATACCAACTTTGTTAAAAACTTTAGATGGTCTGCAGGTTTCTTAGTATTCTATCTTGTATCAGAATCTATGATGTCTTGGGATTGGATAATGAGCGTAGATCCACACTGGTTTAGTACTTTGTTTGGCTGGTATGTATTTGCTAGTATGTTTGTTTCTGGTATAACAGTTATAGCTATGGTAACAATTTACTTAAAGTCTAAAGGATTGTTAGAAGATGTTAATGATAGCCATATTCATGATTTAGCTAAGTTTATGTTTGGTATCAGTATTTTTTGGACATACTTATGGTTTGCTCAGTTTATGCTTATTTGGTATGCTAATATTCCAGAAGAGGTTACATATTACGTAACAAGAATACAAGATTATAACTTACCGTTCTTTGGAATGATAGCTATGAACTTCTTGTTCCCATTATTATTGTTAATGAATAGTGATTATAAAAGAGTTAACTGGTTTGTTATTATGGCAGGTGTAGTTATACTTGCAGGTCACTACTTAGATATATTTAATATGATTATGCCTGCAACTGTAGGAGATCAATGGTCAATAGGATTATCAGAAATATGTTCTGTATTGTTCTTTGCTGGTTTATTTATCTTTGTTGTATTTAGAGCCTTGTCAACTGCTCCATTGCAACCAAAAAGGAACCCATTTATTGGCGAAAGCAAGCATTTTCATTATTAATAAGGAAGTTTACAACAGCATAAAATAAATCATACAATGATTACAGTTTTAACTATAACGGTTTTAGTCTTAATAGCCATAGCAATTTGGCAAATGACCAAAATTTTTGAATTGTCGCAACTTAGAGCGGCTAAAAATGAAACAGCAACGGATAACGATAACAAAGTTAACGGTTACCTAATGTTTGCTTTCTTAGTATTTATATATGGTATAACAATATTTAGTTTCTACAAGTATACTAAAGTATTGTTGCCAGAGTCTGCTTCTGCTCATGGTGCAGAATATGATAGTTTGATGTTTGTATCAATGCTTATTATTTTCTTTGTACAGACTATTACGCAGTTCCTATTACACTATTTTGCATACAAATACCGTGGGGAAAAAGGAAAGAAAGCGTTGTTTTATGCAGACAATCATAAGTTAGAGTTTATTTGGACAATTATTCCAGTAATTGTTTTGGCAGGTTTAATCCTTTGGGGGTTATATACTTGGACAAACATTATGGATATTAATGACGAAGATGATCCTTTAGTAGTAGAATTATATGCACAACAGTTTAATTGGACTGCTAGGTATGCAGGAGATGATAATGTACTAGGTGAAGCTAATGTTAGAATGATTGACATTGATAATGCAAATATTTTAGGTTTAGATGAGTCTGATCCTAACGGCGCAGATGATATTATTGTTAAAGAATTGCATTTGCCAGTAGGTAGAAAAGTTAATTTTCATATGCGTTCTCAAGATGTATTGCACTCAGCATATATGCCTCATTTTAGAGCACAAATGAACTGTGTTCCAGGTATGATTACACAATTTTCATTTACACCAATTAAGACTACAGCAGAAATGCGTCAAGATCCAGATGTAATTGATAAGGTAAAAAGAGCAAATAAAATTAGAGCTGCTAAAGCTGCGGCCGGAGAGCCAAATAGCGATCCTTGGGAGTATGATTATATTTTACTTTGTAATAAAATTTGTGGTAAATCTCACTACAATATGCAAATGAAAATAATTGTTGAGACTCAGGAAGAGTATGACAAGTGGATAGCTTCTCAAAAAACTTTTGGTGGCGAAGCTGCAACAGGAGTAGCTGTAAAATAATTGATTTAAGAAACTAAGTTAACTAACAAAAATAGAATATCTGATTATGTCAGGAACACACGAACACGACGACGATCACGGACATCATCACAAAGAAACCTTCATTACTAAATACATATTTAGTATGGATCACAAGATGATTGCAAAGCAGTATTTAATTACTGGTTTAATAATGGGTTTCATTGGTATAGCAATGTCATTGTTATTTAGAATGCAATTGGCTTGGCCAGGTGAATCTTTTCCTTTATTTGAAGCTGTATTGGGTAAATGGGCACCAGGTGGTGTTATGGATGCCGATGTATATTTAGCATTGGTAACTATGCACGGTACTATTATGGTATTCTTTGTACTTACAGCTGGTTTAAGTGGTACTTTTAGTAACTTACTTATTCCTCTACAAATTGGAGCTAGAGATATGGCTTCAGGATTGTTAAACATGATATCATACTGGTTATTTTTTACTTCTGCAGTTATTATGGTTTGTTCTCTTTTTGTGGAGTCTGGACCAGCAGCAGCAGGTTGGACAATCTACCCACCACTTTCTGCATTACCAATGGCACAATCTGGTTCTGGTGCAGGTATGACATTGTGGTTGGTTTCTATGGCTATATTTATTGCATCATCATTATTAGGTTCATTAAACTATATTGTAACAGTAATTAACTTAAGAACAAAAGGTATGTCTATGACAAGATTACCTTTAACTACTTGGGCACTATTTGTTACAGCTATTATAGGTGTTGTTTCTTTCCCTGTATTATTTTCAGCAGCATTGTTGTTAATAATGGATAGAAGTTTTGGAACATCATTCTTCTTGTCTGATATATTTATACAAGGCGAGGTGTTACATTACCAAGGTGGATCTCCTGTATTGTATGAGCACTTATTCTGGTTCTTAGGACACCCAGAAGTATATATTGTTATATTACCTGCAATGGGTATTGTATCAGATGTTATGGCAACTAATGCTCGTAAACCAATATTTGGTTATAGAGCTATGATTATGTCTATCATTGCTATTGCTTTCTTATCTACAATTGTATGGGGTCACCATATGTTTATATCAGGTATGAATCCTTTCTTGGGATCTGTGTTTACATTTACAACATTATTAATTGCTATACCTTCTGCAGTAAAAGCTTTTAACTGGATTACTACAATCTGGAAAGGTAACTTACAAATGAATGTTGCAATGTTATTCTCGATTGGTTTTGTATCAACGTTTATTACTGGTGGTTTAACTGGTATTATTTTAGGAGATAGTACATTAGATATTAATGTTCATGATACTTATTTTGTAGTAGCTCACTTCCACTTAGTAATGGGTATATCTGCATTATATGGTTTACTTGCTGGTGTGTACCACTGGTTCCCTAAAATGTTTGGTAGAATGATGAATAAAAACTTAGGTTATGTTCATTTCTGGATAACTGCAATTTGTGCTTATGGTGTTTTCTTTCCAATGCACTTTGTAGGTATGGCTGGTGTACCAAGACGTTATTATGAAAACACTGCATTCCCTATGTTTGATGAGCTTACAGATGTTAATATTTTAATTACTGTTTTTGCTTTAATAGCTGGTGCAACACAATTGGTATTTGTTGGTAATTTCATCTACAGTATTTTCTACGGTAAAAAAGCTGAGCAAAACCCATGGAATGCAACTACGTTAGAGTGGACAACTCCTGTAGAGCACATTCACGGAAACTGGCCTGGTGCAATACCAGAAGTTCACAGATGGGCATATGATTATAGTAAAACTAATGAAAACGGAGATTACGTATTACCTGGGCAAGATTTTGTACCTCAGATAGTACCGCTTCAAGCTGGTGAAGAAGAATTAACTCACTAGATTTTATATAAAATTATAAAGGCCTTTTAAATTTATTTAAAAGGCTTTTTTTTTGCTATCAATTTTATTCTTTATAACTAGTATTTTAGTATATTGTTTACAAACACAAACTAACCATTAAATTCACAATATGTTTAAGCAATTTATTCTAAGTGTGTTCTTGCTTGCTATGGCAACAGGTATTGCACAAAAAAAACCAAAAATTAAGGGCAGTAAAACTGTTATTGAAGTTACCAATGAGTTGACCCCTTTTAATGCTATTAAAGTAGCAGATAATTTACGCCTAGAATTAAAAAAAGCAAGAGAAAACAGTTACACTTTTATAGGTGATGACAATCTATTAGATGTACTTAAGTTTGAAGTTATTGATAGCGTTTTGGAAATTAGTTCTTTCTATAGAATTGTATCTAAAAAAAAGTTAGAGCTTACAGTTAATTATGTTAATTTAAACGGTATTACAATGCTTAATGGTCGTTTAGATATGAAAGATATTGTTACTACAGACTATTTAGATATAAACCTGCAAGGAGGTGCAAAACTAAATTTAAATACCTTGGCTAACAGTGTAGGTATTTCTATGTCTGGTGCAAGTAATGCAGAGTTAAATGTAGACTGCGATGATGTGTCTGTTACTTTAGATCAAAAAAGCAACTTGGGACTTTATATGGTTGCTAAAGCGGCTAAAATTACAATGCATGGTAACGCAGATGCAAAGTTGCAAGGAGCCGTTACAGATTTTAATATAGACCTTTTTGGAAATTCACAATTAAGAGCAGAAGCCTTAAAAGGTACAAATGTGTCTTTAAATTTAGATGAATCTCCAGATGCGAAAATATTTGTATCAGAAAACTTAGAACTTTCCTCTAAAGGTGGTTCTAGAACATATTTGTACGGTACACCTAAAATTACAATAGTTGATTTCCTAAATGCATCACAATTAATAAAAAAGGAATAGACTATTTTAGATTGATGTTTTCTATTATGAAAGCCTATAATTTCTAGTATCTTTGTTAGACTATGAATGAAAACCTAGACCCAACATCAGAAAATTTTTCTTCTGAAGAGTTTGATATAGAAAGAGCATTAAGACCCTTAAGTTTTGATGATTTTGCTGGTCAAGATCAAGTTTTAGAAAACTTAAAAGTTTTTGTTGAAGCAGCAAACCAAAGGGGAGAAGCTTTAGATCACACCCTTTTTCATGGGCCTCCTGGTCTTGGAAAAACTACATTGGCGCATATTTTGGCTAATGAGTTAGGTGTTGGTATAAAGGTTACATCTGGTCCTGTTTTAGATAAGCCGGGAGATTTGGCAGGATTGCTTACCAATTTAGAGGAAAGAGATGTTCTTTTTATTGATGAAATACATAGACTTAGTCCTATTGTAGAAGAATATTTATATTCTGCTATGGAAGACTATAAAATTGATATAATGATAGAGTCAGGGCCAAATGCGCGCTCTGTACAGATAAATCTTAATCCTTTTACCCTAATTGGTGCAACAACACGTTCTGGGCTTTTAACAGCTCCTATGCGTGCTCGTTTTGGCATACAAAGTAGGTTACAATATTATACTACAGAGTTGCTGTCTACTATAGCTGAACGTAGCGCAGATATTTTAAATGTGCCTATAGATTTAGAAGCTGCAATAGAAATAGCGGGTAGAAGCAGAGGTACACCCAGAATTTGTAATGCTTTGTTGAGAAGAGTTAGAGATTTTGCACAGATAAAAGGTAATGGTAAAATTGATATAGAAATTTCTAGGTTTGGATTAAATGCGTTAAATGTAGATGCACACGGTTTAGACGAAATGGACAATAAAATATTAACTACTATTATAGATAAATTTAAAGGTGGCCCAGTTGGTATAACTACTTTGGCAACAGCAGTGTCTGAAAGTGCAGAAACTATAGAAGAAGTGTATGAGCCTTTTTTAATACAACAAGGCTTTATTATGCGTACTCCTCGTGGTAGAGAAGTAACAGAGTTAGCATACAAACATTTGGGAAGAATAAAAGGAAGCGTACAAGGAGGGTTGTTTTAAAAAAAATTATGGAAGTAAATACTTATACTTTTTCTAAATCTGCAGTTAAAAAGCTTGCTTTAAAAAAAGTTTTAGGAATACAACCGTTAATTTTGGGAGCCTTAATTGCTGCGTTTTTAATTGCAAATAAGATTGAAAATAATGCATTTAACGAAGACAAAAACCTTCTTCTTATTTCAATTGGTATTTTTCTTATAATCTATATTGGAGGCCTTTTTTCTGCAAAAAAGTCTGTTAGGCAGGTTTTAGAACAAACTTCAATTAAAATTACAGATGATTCTGTGGAATACTGTATTCCTAATGGAGAAAACACCAGATTAGCTTTTAAAGAAATTAAAAATCAAAAACTTTCTAAGTATGGTTTAAAGCTTTATGGTATTAATAAGCAGGTGTTTATATCTAATAGAGTAACTGGTTTTAATGAAATTCTAGAGTCTTTAAAGACAAATACACAAACAAGATTAATACAATACGCAACCAAATATAAAATAAATCAATTAGTACTTAATAATTTAGTAGGGTTGTTTTTTATGATAATGGTTACAAGTCTATTTATTGTTGATGCTAAAAATTTAAAATTAATTTTAGGTATACCTATATTTCTTGTTTTAGTATATTCTGTTATTACAGTTAAAGCTGATAAAAATATACCAAGCGAGTTTAATTTTATTGTAAGAAAAACTGCTTTTTACGGTGTGGTTTTACTAGTTTATTTAATATATGTTTATTTTTTTACCTAATATCTTTACCAAGCACTTTCCCAGTCTTTCCAAACAACTTCAAAACCTTTGCTTTGTAGCATCTCTGCAATAGTTTCTGTACTGCGTTCATCAGAAATTTCAAATTGTTCTAAAGACTGTGGTTCTACAACATAACCACCAGGATTGGTTTTAGACTCTGCACTTATAGATGTTATTCCTAGGTTAATAATATTATTTCTAAATTTTTCGCTTTCTCGGGTAGACATAGAGAGCTCTACATCTTCGTCTAACAAACGGTAAGCGCATATAAGCTGCGCTAAATCTGCATCTTCCATAACTACTTTTGGTTCTAAACCACCTGTGTGTGGTCTAAGCCT
The DNA here is from genome assembly GCF_000568425.1 of Cellulophaga geojensis KL-A. Taxonomy (NCBI): domain Bacteria; kingdom Pseudomonadati; phylum Bacteroidota; class Flavobacteriia; order Flavobacteriales; family Flavobacteriaceae; genus Cellulophaga; species Cellulophaga geojensis. The sequence goes on along the minus strand of NZ_ARZX01000001.1, from coordinate 403,967 downwards.
AGGAAACGAGATAGAGTATTTAGTTTGCCAATAGGTTTTTTGTAAATACTGTAAATGTAGTGCAGTAAAAAAACTATCTGCTCGCCAATCTTCTAATCCAAATAAAGCGCCTACGCCAATTTTATGTACGCCAGCTTTTCCTAAACGGTCTGGTGTCTCTAGTCTATAATCAAAATTAGATTTTTTACCTTTTGGGTGGTGTTTTTTATACTCGTTTCTGTGGTAGGTTTCTTGGTACACTAAAACAGCATACAAGCCATTTTTAACAAGTAATTCATACTCATCTTGGTCTAAAGGTTGTACTTCTATAGTAATGTTAGCAAACTCTTTTTTTAGCAATTTAATGGCGTTATTTATGTAATCTACACCAACGGTTTTGTTAGCCTCGCCAGTTACCAATAAAATATGGTTATACCCTTTACTACGCAAAAAGGCAGCTTCTTTTAAAATTTCAGCATCTGTTAACGTGCGTCTAGGTATTTTGTTGGTTAAGCTAAAACCACAATAAGTACATATGTTTTGGCACTCATTACTTAGGTACATTGGTGCGTACATTTGCATTGTATTGCCAAAGCGTTTTTTTGTTAACGCATTACTCATTTGTGCCATTTGCTCTAAATATGGTTTAGCAGCAGGAGAAATTAAGGCTTTAAAATCTTCTAAAGTACGTTTGTTATTTTGCAACGCAGCTTCTACGTCTGCATTAGTTTTACTGTAAATATCAGAAACAATGGCGTCCCAATTATAACTATTAAAAAGTGATGTAAAATTACTCATTTAAAAAAGAGGTTAAAGGTGAGCTTGCTTCTGCTGTTTGTTTTATAGGAGCTAGCTTTGCATTATAGGCTAAACGACCAGATTTTACAGCTAACTTAAAAGCATTTGCCATAGCAATAGGATTTTGTGATACTGCAATTGCAGTGTTTACCAAAACAGCATCTGCACCAAGTTCCATTGCATAGGCAGCATGTGAAGGAGCGCCAATGCCAGCGTCTACAATTACAGGAACGTTACTTTGTGCTATAATTATTTCTAAAAAATCTACTGTTTTTAATCCTTTGTTACTGCCAATTGGTGCGCCTAATGGCATTACGCACTGTACGCCAACATCTTCTAAACGTTTACATAAAACAGGGTCTGCGTGTATGTATGGCATAACTACAAAACCTTGTTTTACAAGTTCTTCTGCAGCTTTTAAAGTTTCTATTGGGTCTGGTAATAAATATTTTGGATCTGGATGAATTTCTAATTTAACCCAATTGGTTTCTAATGCTTCTCTAGATAATTGCGCAGCAAAAACAGCTTCTTTTGCAGTACGCACGCCGGAGGTGTTTGGTAAAAGATTTATTCTAGAATGATTTAAATGTGATAAAATATCGTCATCTTCATTAGCTACATCTACACGTTTTAGTGCTACGGTAACCAATTCACTTTCTGATGCTAGTAACGCATTTTTCATTACGGTTGAAGAACTAAATTTTCCTGTTCCGGTAAATAATCTAGAAGAAAACTCTTTGTCTGCTATTTTTAAATTATCGTTCATCATTTTTACTTTTATCAAATTTGTACACTTGCTCTTGTGTAGCTGGTGTGTTTAATATTTTATTTAGCGTGGCAATGCTATTAAAATTGGCAGTAATTTCTGTTGATGCTGCAATGCCGTAAATTCCTGTTTTTAAAAGCTCAGGAACATCTGCAATTGTAATGCCGCCAATGGCAATTATAGGGGTAGTTGTTTGTAACTCATCTAAAATTGCTTGGTATCCTTGTAGTCCTAAAGTTGGACTCAAATTTTTTTTAGTTTGTGTAAATCTAAATGGTCCAAGTCCAATGTAGTCTACTTCTTTTTTTAATAAATTTTCGCAATCCTCTAAGGTGTTTGCCGTGCCACCAATACTAATCCATTTTCCTAAATGCTCACGTGCCTCTAATGGGCAAGCATCTGTTTTTCCTAAGTGTACACCGTCTGCATTTACTTTTTTAGCAATTTTATAATGATCGTTAATAATTAATCTAGTCTGAAAATGTGAAGTTATTTCTCTTGCCTTTAGAGTGACTTGCAATAAGCTTTCTTCATCTACATTTTTTAAACGTAACTGTACCCAATCCGCACCAGAAGAACACGCTTTTTGTATGTTGGCTAAATGTACTTCTGGAGTCTTACCTTGACTTATATAATGTAATTTGCTAATCATTATTTTTTGTTTTATGTACTAGATAAAATGTTTCATCTATTTTTTTAAATGCCTCTACAGGCTTTTCTGCGCCCCAAACTCCACCTAAAACACCAACACCTTTGTACCCTAATGTGTTAAATTTGCTAAGGTTTTCTGCTGTAACCCCTCCCATACCAACAATTGTTTTGTTTATGTGATTTACATTAAAGCCACGCCCTTTGTAATCTTTTTTTGAAATGGAATTAAAAACAGGACTAAGCAGGTGATAATCAAACTCAAAATAACAATTGTTTAATTCTTCTTGATTATGAAATGAAGAACTTATTGTTTTGCCAAACATATTTAAGTTTTTAAAATACCGTGTAGGATTGTCTATAGTATCTCTACGTTTTTGTTCTTGAAAATGAATGCCTTTTAAGTTAAAGCTATTTATTAGCTCATGATAATAATGTACAACAATACGGTTGTGGTATTGTGACTCTATTTTATTTAGATAATTTGTATGCTGGTCTAGATCTTTAAAAGGTTTTCTTAAATGATAATACTGCAGGCCAGCGTTAAATAATTGATGAAGTATTTCTATTTCATTAGGTACATCTTTTTCTGGGGCTATTAGTACAATCATTTTTATTATTTTTTTTTAAGTTAGGGATTGTAGTGGCATCCTTTTGCCTTTTTTAGCAAAAGATATAACGGAAAGCCCGCCTACGCCTTACGTAGTAAAAGGCGTAGGAACTTCCACTTTATATTACAAATACACTTCTGATCCTTTGTCTTTAAATTCTTTAGCTTTTTCCTCCATACCTTTTGTGAAAACCTCGTCTCCTTTTATTTCGTTTACAGCGGCAAAATCTCTAACCTCTTGTGATATTTTCATAGAGCAAAATTTTGGTCCGCACATAGAGCAAAAATGGGCTATTTTAGCACCATCTGCAGGTAAGGTTTCATCATGGTATTCACGAGCTAATTCTGGGTCTAGTGCTAGGTTAAACTGATCTTCCCAACGGAACTCAAACCTTGCTTTACTTAAGGCATCGTCTCTGTGCTGAGCACCGGGATGACCTTTGGCTAAATCTGCCGCGTGTGCAGCTAATTTATAAGTAACAACACCTGTACGTACATCATCTTTATTAGGAAGGCCTAAGTGTTCTTTTGGTGTTACGTAGCAAAGCATTGCGCAACCAAACCAACCAATCATTGCAGCACCAATACCAGATGTAATGTGGTCATAACCAGGAGCTATATCTGTTGTGAGTGGGCCTAATGTGTAAAAAGGAGCCTCGTCACAAGCCTCTAACTGCTTGTCCATATTAGCTTTTATCATATGCATTGGTACATGTCCTGGGCCTTCTATAAAAGTTTGTACATCATGTTTCCAAGCAATTTTTGTAAGCTCACCTAGTGTTTCTAATTCGGCAAATTGAGCTTCATCATTTGCATCTGCAATGCAACCAGGGCGTAAACCATCTCCTAAAGAAAAAGCAACATCATAGGCTTTCATTATTTCACATATTTCTTCAAAATGTGTGTATAGAAAACTTTCTTTGTGGTGTGCCAAACACCATTTTGCCATTATAGATCCGCCACGCGAAACAATACCTGTAATACGTTTTGCTGTCATTGGTACATAGCGTAAACGTACACCTGCATGTATGGTAAAGTAATCTACACCTTGTTCTGCTTGTTCTATTAAAGTATCTCTAAAAATTTCCCAAGTTAAATCTTCTGCTACGCCATTAACTTTCTCTAAGGCTTGGTAAATAGGTACGGTTCCAATTGGTACCGGAGAGTTACGTATTATCCACTCACGAGTTTCATGGATGTTTTGTCCGGTAGACAAGTCCATTATGTTATCTGCTCCCCAACGGCAAGCCCAAACAGCTTTTTCTACCTCTTCTTCTATAGAAGATGTAGTGGCAGAGTTTCCAATATTTGCATTAATTTTCACCAAAAAGTTTCTGCCTAATATCATAGGTTCTGCTTCTGGGTGGTTTATATTGCTAGGGATAACTGCACGGCCACGAGCAACCTCGTCTCTTACAAATTCTGGTGTTATTTTAGCAGGAATGCTAGCGCCAAAATCTTGGCCAGGGTGTTGCTTAGATAAACGAGTCATTTCATCTATACGTTGGTTTTCACGAATAGCAACGTATTCCATCTCTGGAGTAATAATGCCTTTTTTTGCGTAATGCATTTGCGATACATTTTCTCCTTTTTTTGCGCGCATTGGTTTTTTTAAGTGTCCAAAACGTAAATGATCTAAGTTTTTATCATTTAAACGCTCGTTACAGTATTTAGAAGAAAAACCATCTAATTGTTCTACGTTGCCGCGGTCTAAAATCCATTGTTCACGTATGCGTTCTATTCCTTTATGAACGTCAATATCTTTATTAGGGTCTGTATAAGGACCAGAAGTATCATAAACAGTTACAGGTTGGTTTGGAGTACGACTTTTGGTAAGTGAATCTACGGTGTCACTTAGCTCTATTTCTCGCATAGCAACTTTTAATTCTGGAAATAGTTTGCCAGAAACATACACTTTTTTAGAATTAGGAAAAGGGTGTCTTGTAATACCGTCTTGTTTAGGTGCGGTGTCTTTTTTTTTCATAATAAAATCTTTTAAAGTTTTAGGTTAGCCTCCTTGAGCAGGACGTATTAACAATACATTGTCATGAGGTTGTAAAATAGTAGTGCTCCAGTCTGTTTTTGTTATTACATTGCCGTTAATAGCAATTGCAACACCAAAAATGGTAATTTCTAGAGTTTGTATTAATGTGGCTATTGTAGTGTCTGAGGAAACTACGTGCTCTTTGTTATTTACGTTTATGGGTACCATAACGATACATTTTAAGTGCTAGGGTATAGCGTTAAAAAAATCCAATTAAATCGTAAACTGTGTGTGAAAATGCAATCTCCAGAAACGGAAAAAACATTAAAAGATAGAAATCATAAAAAGAATTCAACTTTTCCCTTCGGCTGTACTAACAGCATCAGGTTCAAAGGGTATTTCTCAGTTCTTAAAAAGAACACCCCTAAAGTTTACATAACAAATGTATTAAATATTTTGTGATAAGACCTAATAAAAAACAAAACTCTTGTGCTTGTAAATAGATCTACATATTTTTAAAGTAGTTGTAAGTTTTTAATTGTGAATGTGTTGTGCTTTTGTTATTTGTGACGTACTTATTTTGTTGTTTAGCATCTATAACTCTGGCTTTTACATTGTCTGATAACTGAATTTGTAAAATATCTTTAACTATTTTAAAGTTGTCTTTATCTTCTACAGGAGTAATTACCTCAATTCTGTGTGATAAGTTACGTTTCATCCAATCTGCAGAGCCAATGAAAAGTTTTTCATTGCCTCCGTTGCCAAAAAGATACACACGCCCGTGCTCCAAATACCTGTCTAAAATACTTGTTACGGTAATGTTTGTACTTTGTCCTTTTATGCCTGGTACCAAGCAACAGATACCACGAATTAATAAGCGTATTTGTACACCAGCATTACTTGCCTTATATAGCAATTGAATCATTTTTTTATCTTCAAGGCTGTTCATCTTTAAAATAATTAAGCCTTGTTTGCCTGCTTGTGCCAATTCAATTTCTTTTTCTACCATTCTAGAAAAAACGTGTCTGCTTGTAAAAGGGGAAACCAGTAATTTTTTAGCCTTTGGAACAATTAAAACACCTTCTAAAACTAGAAAAACCCTATTTAGTTCTTTGCAAATTTTTGTATCTGCTGTCATTAAACCAAAATCTGTATACAAGGTGGCAGTTTTTTCATTAAAGTTGCCAGTTCCTATATAACAATAGGTTTTAAGCTTACCACTAACTTCTTTTTCTATGTATATTATTTTAGAGTGTACTTTTATGCCAGGATAACTATAAATAACTTTTGCTCCGTTATTTTTAAATATTTTACCCCATTTTAAATTGTTGTCCTCATCAAACCTAGCTTTTGCTTCTATAAACACAACCACATTTTTACCAGCTTTTGCAGCGTTAGCAATAGCAGTATTTAGCCTAGATGTTTTTGCCAAGCGGTACAGTGTTATTTTTATAGTTTTTACTTCTTTAGACGAGGCAGCTTCCTCTAGCAATTTTATAACAGGTTCAAAAGATTGGTAAGGGTAGTGTATCAGTTGGTCTTTAGTGTCTATTGCATTAAAAACTGAGTTGTGCTTAGTTAGTAAAGGGTGTGGTAATGGCTCTAGTTTAGTATTGCTTAATTGTTTTTTGGTGGGATTAGGGAAACTAAAAAAGTCTTTAAAATTATGATAAATGCCACCTAAAATAATGTCGGTATTGTACACGTTTAATGTGCTTTTTATTGCATTTAAAAGTGCTGTTGGTGCACTTGCATCTATTAAAGCACGTGTTGCTTGTCCGGTTTTTCTTTTGGGTAAAGCATCTATTATTTTCTGCATTAAATTGCCAGAGAACTCATCTTCAATATACAACTCTGCGTCTCTAGATATTTTTAAGGCGTAGTAATTGGTATTATTTTCTTTGTTTAAATTGTATTTTAAAACATCATCTATAAAAGTAACAAAGTAGGTTTGGTTTGTAGAAGGAAACACAATAAAACGAGGTTTGTTTTCAGGAATTTCTACAAGTTCTATTTCTTCATTATTTTTTAATGTAACTAGGTATGATGCTTCATTTTCTGCAAAAATAGAGTTTTTAGTTGCTGTTTTTTCTGTTTGTATACTAAGCGAATTTTTTAAGTTGGCATTGTAATAGTCTTCTGCAAACTGCTTTTGCTTTAGGGTAAAATCTTTATAATTTATAAGGTGTATTCCTTCTGCCTTTAAATCAGGAATAATTTCGTTTAAAAAAATAGCTCCAAATTCTTGTTGTTGTATATCTACTTGTTTTTTTATTTCGGCTAAAACCTTGTTGGGTTTGGTTATAAGCTTTTTGCGTAACGGCTTTTTAATGTCTTTTATTTGTCTAATGTCTGATACACGAACTTTAAAAAATTCATCTAAATTAGAAGAAAAAATTGCTAAAAACTTTATACGTTCGTACAAAGGATTTTGTTTGTCTTTAATTTCTTGTAAAACTCTGTGGTTAAAACGTAGCCAAGATAAATCTCTGTGGTAGTATTTAGAATTGTAAAGCTTGCTCATAAATAGTAAAATAAGCAATTTATATGTTTTATAATAAAGTTATGTAAGTATTTTGTTAAGTTATTGTTTATGCAGCTTTTAAGTAGTGTTTGTATTTAATACACTTACTAAATAACTTTTATTGCTTGTAAACCATTAAATTTGTGATGTGAAGTTACCACTAGTAAATAAAGAAAAAACAACGGCTTTAATTAAGGATGAAGCAAAACGCTTAGGGTTTATGTCTTGTGGCGTGTCTAAAGCTGAGTTTTTAGAGGAAGAGGCTCCACGATTAGAAAAATGGCTTACCAAAAATATGAATGGTCAAATGGCTTATATGGAGAACCATTTTGATAAGCGTTTAGATCCAACAAAGCTTGTAGAAGGTTCTAAATCTGTAATTTCTTTATTGTTAAATTATTACCCAGAAGATACGCAAAATAACGATGCATTAAAAATTTCTAAGTACGCTTATGGGCAAGATTACCACCACGTTATAAAATCTAAATTAAGAGAATTACAAGAGTTTATTACCAACAATATTGGTGAGGTAGAAGGTAGGGCGTTTGTAGATTCAGCACCTGTTTTAGATAAAGCTTGGGCTGCAAAAAGTGGCTTGGGTTGGATAGGTAAAAACAGTAATTTAATAACACAAAAAGTAGGTTCTTTTTATTTTATTGCAGAGTTAATTGTAGATATAGAACTGGCTTATGATAGTGCAGTAACAGATCATTGTGGTACTTGTACCGCCTGTATAGATGCTTGCCCTACGCAGGCAATTGTAGATCCGTATGTTGTAGATGGCAGCAAGTGTATATCATACTTTACAATAGAATTAAAAAATGAAATTCCTGCTGAGGTTAGAGGTAAGTTTGATGATTGGATTTTTGGATGTGATGTTTGTCAGGATGTGTGTCCTTGGAATAAATTTTCTAAGCCACACAATGAGCCGTTATTTAATCCGCATCCAGATTTGCTATCTATGACAAAAAAAGATTGGCAAGAAATAACAGAAGATGTTTTTAGAAAAGTTTTCAAGAAATCTGCAGTAAAGCGTACTAAATTCTCAGGATTACAACGTAACATAGATTTTTTAGATTAATATTATAATTTAATTGGTACTATACCCTTAAATTTGCACCTTAAAATTAGAAGCAATGAGCAACGAGAAGAATAGAAGAGAAGCTTTAATTTACCACGCAAAACCACAGCCTGGTAAAATAAAAATTGTTCCTACTAAGCCTTATGCAACACAAAGAGACTTGGCATTAGCTTATTCTCCTGGAGTAGCAGAGCCTTGTTTAGAAATAGAAAAAGACAAAGAAAACGCATATAAATATACATCTAAAGGTAATTTAGTTGCTATAATATCTAACGGTACAGCTGTTTTAGGATTGGGTGATATTGGTCCTGAGGCATCTAAACCTGTTATGGAAGGGAAAGCACTGTTATTTAAGATTTTTTCTGATATTGATGGTGTAGATATAGAGGTTGATACTAAAGATGTAGATAAGTTTGTAGAAACTGTAAAAATGATAGCACCTACTTTTGGTGGTATTAACTTAGAAGATATAAGTGCACCTGCTGCTTTTGAAATTGAGCGCAGATTAAAAGAGGAGTTAGATATTCCTGTAATGCATGATGACCAGCACGGTACAGCTATTATTTCTGCAGCGGCATTATTAAATGCATTAGAAATAGCAGGTAAAAAAATTGAAGAAGTACGTATTGTAATAAGTGGTGCAGGTGCTGCTGCTGTTTCTTGTACAAGGTTGTACAAAGCTTTTGGAGCTAAAGATGAGAATATTGTAATGCTAGATAGTAAAGGTGTTATAAGATCTGATAGAGGTAACTTATCTGAAGAAAAAGCTGAGTTTGCATCAGACAGAAAAATAGACACTTTAGATGAGGCTATGAAAGATGCAGATGTTTTTGTAGGACTTTCTATTGCAGATATTGTTTCTCCAGAAATGTTATTGTCTATGGCAAGTAACCCAATTGTTTTTGCAATGGCAAATCCTAATCCAGAGATTAATTATGATTTAGCTGTAAAAACAAGAAAAGATATTATAATGGCTACAGGAAGGTCTGACCATCCTAACCAGGTAAATAATGTTTTAGGATTTCCTTTTATTTTTAGAGGAGCACTAGATGTAAGAGCTACAGGTATTAATGAAGCTATGAAAATGGCAGCAGTTAAAGCCATAGCTAAGTTAGCAAAAGAGCCAGTGCCAGAGCAAGTAAATATTGCGTACGGAGAAACAAGATTAACTTTTGGTGAAGACTATATTATTCCTAAGCCTTTTGATCCAAGATTAATTGCAGAAATTCCTTTAGCTGTAGCAAAGGCTGCTATGGATAGTGGTATAGCAAAACAACCTATTGAAGATTGGGATAAATACAAAGAGGAATTAATTAGACGTTCTGGTAATGACAATAAAGTTGTACGTTTATTACACAACAGAGCAAAAGTAAATCCTAAAAGAATTGTTTTTGCAGAAGCAGATCATTTAGATGTACTAAAAGCAGCACAAATTGCTTATGAAGAAGGTATTGCAGAGCCAATTTTATTAGGTAAAAAAGAAACTATATTAGAGCTTAAAGCAGAGTTAGAGTTTGATGCAGACGTGCAAATTATAGATACTAAAGCAACAGAGTCTAAAGGGCAACGTACATTATACGCTACTAAGTTTTGGGAAAACAGAAAACGTAAAGGAGTTACCTTTTACTACGCCAAAGCTAAAATGAGAGAGCGTAACTATTTTGGATCTATGATGGTAGAAGTAGGTGATGCAGATGGTATGATTTCTGGTTACTCTAGGGCATACCCAACAGTAGTAAAACCTGTTTTTGAAGTTATTGGTAGAGCATCTAATGTGCAAAAAGCCGCAACAGTAAACATAATGGTTACAGATAAAGGACCTTTATTTGTAGCAGATACATCAATAAATATTAACCCTAATGCAGAGGAGTTAGCAGATATTGCTTTAATGACAGCTAACGTAGCTAAAACTTTTGGTTTTGATCCTGTAATGGCTATGACGTCTTATGCTAACTTTGGGTCTTCTAACGAGCCAAATGCTGTTAAGGTTAGAAAAGCGGTGGAAATATTACATACCAAACATCCAAACTTGGTTGTAGACGGAGAAATACAAATGGATTTTGCGTTAAATAAAGAGCTATTACAGAGTCAGTTTCCGTTTTCTAAATTAGCAGGTAAAAAGGTTAATACGTTTATTTTTCCAAACTTAGAGTCGGCTAACATTACCTATAAGTTGCTTAAAGAGTTAAATGATGCAGACTCAATAGGTCCAATTATGTTAGGCTTGCGAAAGTCTGTACATATTCTTCAATTAGGAGCAGATGTAGATGAAATGGTAAATATGACCGCAGTAGCTGTAATAGATGCACAAGAGAGAGAAAAAAGAAGAAAAGCTAAAAACAATCAGTAAATAAAATAATACAAACCAACCTATACCATTCATATGATTACACATTTAAGAGGAAAATTAGTAGAGAAAAATCCAACATTTTTAGTAATTGAGTGTAATGGTGTAGGTTACTTTGTAAACATATCACTGCATACCTTATCCAAGGTGTCTGATGCAGAAAATATTCAGCTGTATACGCATTTACAAGTAAAAGAAGACTCACACACACTTTTTGGTTTTGCAGAAAAATCTGAACGAGAAATTTTTAGATTATTAATTTCTGTATCTGGTATAGGCCCTAGTATTGCACGTACAATGTTATCATCATTATCACCTGCCCAGGTAAGAGATGCAATTGCGGGCGGAGACGTTGCAACTATACAATCTGTAAAAGGTATTGGAGCAAAAACTGCACAGCGTGTAATATTAGATTTAAAAGATAAAGTATTAAAAATATACGATATTGATGAAGTTTCTACTTCTTCAAACAATACAAATAAAGAAGAAGCGTTATCTGCTTTAGAGGTTCTTGGTTTTGCACGTAAGCAAGCAGAAAAAACTGTTGACGTAGTTGTTAGTCAAGACCCAACATTAAGCGTTGAAAACATTATTAAGTTGGCGCTGAAAAATTTGTAATAAGTTTGAAAACAGGGGCAAAAAAAAATCTTTCACCATTATATAGGTTATTAATTATATGTGTGCTTTTCTTAGGTGCGCCAACTTTTGCATTTGCACAAGATGGTGAAGAGCAAGAACAAGATTCTACAAAAACGGGTGTTGCACTTGGTAAAATTACTTTGCCTAATCCTAACAGTATTGTTTCTAAATATACTTATGACCCTGATCTAGATAAATATGTATATTCAGAAAAAGTAGGAGAGTTTAATATTAGTTACCCAATTTATTTAACTCCAGATGAATATTTTGAGTTGGCTCGTAAAGAGGGAATGAAAAACTATTTTAAAGAAAAAGCAGATGCTTTTTCTGGAAAAAAAGCAGGTAGTGAGGAAGCAAGAAAAAATTTATTGCCTAACTTTTATGTAAATAACAATTTTTTTCAATCAATATTTGGTGGTAATACCATAGAGGTTATTCCAACAGGTTCTGTTGCAATGGATTTAGGTGTTATTTGGCAAAAGAATGATAATCCATCTTTATCTCCAAGACAACGTACTAATACTAGTTTTGATTTTGATCAGCAGATACAATTAAGTATGCTTGGTAAAATTGGAGAAAGGTTACAAGTTAGTGCAGACTACAATACTGAAGCTACTTTTGATTTTCAGAATCTAGTTAAATTAGATTATACGCCAACAGAAGATGATATTATACAAAAAATAGAAGTAGGTAATATTAGTATGCCACTAAATAGCTCTTTAATTACAGGGGCGCAAAGTTTATTTGGTGTTAAAACACAGCTTCAATTTGGCAAAACGTTGGTTACAGCAGTTTTATCGGAACAAAGATCACAAAATAATACAGTTGTTGCACAAGGTGGCGGTACGGTAGAAGAGTTTTCTTTTACGGCTTTAGATTATGATGAGGATAAACACTTTTTTTTAGCGCAGTATTTTAGAGATAACTATGATGCAGCTTTAGAAAATTACCCATATATACGTAGTCAAGTACAAATTACAAGATTAGAAGTTTGGGTAACAAACAGAAGACAAGAAACATTAAATGTTAGAAATGTTGTTGCTATACAAGATTTAGGAGAATCTAACACAGACCAAACAAGAATAGGTAAAAGTGGTGGAGCTCCTGCAGGGTTTTTTAACGCTAGTGCAGCAGGTAATTTACCACTTAACAATGCCAATGATTATGACCCTGCTTTAATAGGTAACGGTGGTGCGTTAACAAGTCAAATTAGAGATATAGCAACCGTACAAGCTGGTTTTAATGTGCCAGGTTATACTGTTAACCAGGGCTTTGATTATACAATTTTAGAGAATGCAAGAAAATTAGATGTAGGAAAAGGAGAGTATACTTTTCATCCTCAATTAGGATATATCTCATTAAGTCAGCGTTTAAGTAATGATGAGGTTTTAGCTGTTGCTTTTCAGTACACTTACCAAGGTAATGTATACCAAGTAGGTGAGTTTGCAAATGGTGGTTTAGAGGCAACATCGGTTTCAGCAGGTGCTACTCCTGTGGTAGAAAACAATACTTTGGTGTTAAAATTACTTAAGAGTAATATTACTGCTGTGCAAGATCCTATTTGGGATTTAATGATGAAAAACATCTACAACACAGGTGCGTATCAACTAAGTCAAGAAGATTTTAAGCTTAATATTTTATATGCAGACCCAACACCAAGAAACTATATAACTCCTGTTGCAGAGGGCGCAGGTTCTGGGTGGCCTACAACACCAAAGCCATTACAAGAACGTATTTTATTAGATGTGTTTAATTTAGATAGGTTAAATGCGTATAATGATGTGCAATCTGGTGGAGATGGTTTTTTTGATTATGTAGAAGGTTTAACTATAGACTCTCAAAACGGAAATATAATTTTTACCAAAGTAGAACCTTTTGGTGAGTATATTTTTGATGAGTTAGGTGGTGGTGTTTATGATGTAGATAATGACCAAGGTTATAATGATAACCAAAAAAAGTATGTGTACAGAAATATGTACTCACGTACTAAATCTGCAGCCTTAGAAGATGCAGATAAAAATAAGTTTATAATTAAAGGTAAATACAAATCTCAGGGTATTAATGGCATTCCTATTGGTGCTTTTAATGTTCCAAGGGGTTCTGTACGTGTAACCGCAGGGGGCAGACAATTACAAGAAGGTATAGATTATACCGTAAACTATTCTGCAGGAACAGTACAAATTTTAGACCCTAGTTTGGAGGCTAGTAATACACCAATTAATATTTCGGTAGAAAATAATGCAGTGTTTGGACAACAAACTAGACGTTTTACAGGAGTAAATGTAGAGCATCAGTTTAATGAGAAATTTGTTTTAGGGGGTACTTTTTTAAATTTAAATGAACGTCCGCTTACTCAAAAATCTTCTTATGGTGTAGAGCCAGTTAATAATACAATGTTTGGTTTAAATGGAAACTTCTCTACAGAAATTCCTTTTTTAACTAGGTTGGTAAATAAACTGCCAAATATAGATACAGATGTTCCATCTAACTTATCTATACGTGGTGAGGTAGCTTTATTAAAACCAAACTCGCCTAAAAATGCAAATTTTGAAGGAGAAACTACAACCTATGTAGATGATTTTGAAGGAGCACAATCTTTAATTGATATAAGGTCTTCATTAGGTTGGTATTTGGCAAGTACACCTCTAGAGTTTGCAGATCCAAGTGGGCAATTGTATGGCAGTTCTCCAGATGATACAGAAAATCTTAGAAATGGATTTGGAAGAGCTAAAATGGCTTGGTATTCTATAGATCGTCTTTTTTATTCTAACCAAAGACCATCAGGAATTAATGATAATGATATTTCTTTAAATGCAACCAGAAGAGTTTTTATAGATGAGGTTTTTCCTAAGGTAGAAATTGCACAGGGACAATCTACAACTCAAGGAACTTTAGATTTGGCATACTATCCAAACCTTAAAGGTCCTTACAATAACAATGCAGACTTTAATACTACTGCTCCAGAAGATAAATGGGCAGGAATTATGCGTCCAATGAGTAGTACAAATTTTGAGCAAGCCAATGTAGAGTTTGTGCAGTTTTGGGTTTTAGATCCTTATGTAGATGGGGAAACCACAAGTTCTGGTGAATTGGTGTTTAACATTGGTAATATATCTGAAGATATTTTAAAAGATGGTAAAAAGCAGTATGAAAATGGTTTGCCAGGTATATCTAGCAACGATTTAGTTTCTGAAACATCATGGGGTAAAGTACCAGCAACACAGTCTCTTGTTTATGCTTTTGATGCAGAAGAAAACAACAGAACATTACAAGATTTAGGGTATGATGGTTTAAGTGATTCAGATGAAACATCAATTTTTACAAATAACCCTGCAGATGATCCTGCTTTAGATAATTATGAGTATTACCTAAATAAAGAAGGTAGTATTTTAGAGCGTTACATAAATTACAACAATCCGCAAGGCAACTCTCCTGTACAGGTAACCAATACAAACAGGGGTTCTACTACATTGCCAGATGTAGAAGATATAGATAGAGATTTAACAATGAATACTGTAAACAGTTATTATGAATACAGAATTCCTATTAAGCCTAACACTACTATTAATGATAAATATGTAACTGATATTAAAGAAGGCCAAACGCCAACTTTACCTAATGGTTCTGTTTTAAATAGAAGATGGATACAGTATAAAATTCCGTTAAGTGATTTTACAGATGCCATTGGAGGTATTACAGATTTTAGATCTATTAGTTTTATGCGTATGTATTTAACTGGTTTTTCTGATGATGTTGTAATGCGTTTTGCAACTTTAGATTTGGTTAGGGGTGACTGGCGTACTTATACAAAATCTTTAGAGCCAGATGTAGATAATAATCCTGATGATGATGGCACTTTTGTAGATGTTGCAACAGTTAATATTGAAGAAAACAATACAAGATCACCAATTATTTATGACTTGCCTCCAGGTTTGCGTAGAGAGCAACTTAATAATAACAATACTATTGTACAGCAAAATGAACAATCACTATCATTTAAAATAGAAAACTTAGAGTCTCAGGATTCTAGAGGTGTATTTAAAAATGTAAATATAGATGTAAGACAATATGAGCGTCTTAAAATGTTTATTCATGCAGAAGAAATTTTAGAAACCGATTTTCCTGATGGAGAAAGACCTTTGGTTGGTTTTTTAAGGCTAGGTACAGATTTTAGTGAAAACTTTTACCAAATAGAAGTTCCTTTGGAGTTTACTGCTCACGGAGAAAGTGACAGGGAAAAGATTTGGCCAGAGGATAATGAGATACTTATAGAGTTATCAGACTTAAACAAAATAAAGTCCTACGGTATAGCTGGGCAAACTTTAAGTCAAATAAACTATTATGAAATTATAGACGGTGAAGTTGTTCCTGTAAATGAGTTTGATGCTCGTGAGCCTGGAGTAATGCGTATAGGTTTAAGAGGTAACCCATCTTTAGGTAGTATACGTAGTATGATGGTGGGTGTAAAAAACACTAGTGATGCTGCTGCACGTGGAGAGGTTTGGTTTAATGAGTTGCGTTTGGCTGGTTTAGATAGCAATGGTGGCTGGGCAGCAATTGGTGCCGTAGATTTAAATCTTGCAGATTTTGCAGATGTTTCTGTTACAGGAAGCAAAAGTACATCTGGTTTTGGTGGTATAGATCAAATGCCAAATGAACGTGCCAGAGAAGATGCAATGTCTTATGATGCTGTTACAAATATTAACCTGGGGCAGTTGTTACCTAAAAAGCTAGGTATACAATTACCATTTAATTACGGAATATCTGAGCAGTTAATTACGCCAGAGTTTGATCCAGTTTATGATGACTTGAAGTTAGAGGATAGAATTGCAGCTGCACAAACAAAAGAAGAAGCAGATGCTATAGAAGAACAAGCAGAAGATTACACAAAAAGAACAAGTATAAACTTTATTGGTGTGCGTAAAAATAGAGGAGAAGAGGCAGATGCTAATTTTTACGATGTAGAAAACTTTACCTTTAATTATTCATACAATGAGGTAAACCATAGAGATTTTGAAATTGCTAAATTAAAAGACCAAAATGTGGTTGCTGGTTTAACGTATGCTCATAATTTTGAACCAGTAGAAATAGCACCTTTTGCTAAAAAAGATTCATTATTTACAGGTAAATATTTAAAATGGTTAAAAGACATCAATTTAAATTTATTACCAACAAGCATAGCAGTTAACTCAAATATAAATCGTCAGTTTAATCAACAACGTTTTAGAGATGTTGTAGAGCCAGGTGTAGATGCTTTAGCTTTGCCAGAGCTACAACAACGTAATTATATGTTTAACTGGCAATACAATATAAATTATAACTTAACTAAATCATTACGTTTTAATATATCTGCTTCAAACAACAATATAATACGTAATTATTATAAAGATGATATAGGAGTAGATATAGATGATCAATTAAATATTTGGGATGGCTTTTTTGATATAGGAGAGCCAAACAGACACGCACAACAGTTTGAGTTAAATTATGATATTCCGTTTAATAAAATACCAGCTTTAGATTTTATTAATGCGCAATATGTTTACACAAGTAATTTTGACTGGCAACGTGGTGGAGATGCTTTAAAAGAGGTAGCTGGTGAAGATATTAATAGAATACAAAACGCAAGTACACATACAATAGCAGCAAACTTAACTATGCAAAAATTGTATGATATGGTTGGGTTAAAAAAATCTAAAGGGAAATCTCAATTAACAACAACTCGCCAAGATAAAGCTGGTAATACGCCTAAAGCAAAAAATGGCGGATTTGGAAAAATTGCCACAGATTTAATTACAATGGTTAAGCGTGTAAACTTTAATTATACAGAAACTAGAGGTAAACAATTACCGGGTTATACAAACTCAATTGGTTTTGTAGGAACAACTAAACCTAGTTTAGGATTTGTTTTTGGTAGTCAAGAAGATATACGTTATGATGCTGCTAAGAGAGGTTGGTTAACAACATTTTCGGATTTTAATGAGCAGTTTGTACAAGAAACAAATAGACAGTTAGATATTACTGCGGTTGCAGAACCAATTAGAGATTTAACTATAGATATTACAGCAAACAGAAACTTGTCTGAACGTTACCAAGAAAATTTTTCAGTTGCATTTGAAAATGGAGAGTATGAGTATCAAAACCTTTTAGGAAACAATTATGGAAATTTTGGTATCTCTACAATGATGATAAAAACAGCTTTTACAAAAAGTGATGAGTTTGAGTCGGCTACTTTTGATCAGTTTAAAGAAAATAGGTTAGTTATTGCCAATCGTTTAGCAGGTAATACAGGAGCTAGGGATGCAGAAGGTTACCCAGAGCGTTACGGTAAAACTAGTCAGAATGTATTATTGCCTGCGTTTATTGCTGCTTACACAGGGCAAGATGCATCAAAAGTAAAGTTAGGAGCATTTAGAAACTTTCCTATTCCTAACTGGAGATTAAAGTACACAGGTTTAATGCGTGTAAATTGGTTTAAGGAAAAATTTAAGCGTTTCTCTATTAGTCACGGTTATAGGGCTTCATATAACATCAACTCTTTTCAAACTAATTTAGAAAGAGAAAATACAACTATAGATCCTGAAACTCAAGATTTCTTGCCAGAGAATATTATGGCAAACGTTGTGTTAACAGATCAATTTAACCCATTGGTTCGTTTAGATTTTGAAATGAAGAACTCTATGAGCGTTGTTGCAGAGCTACAAACAATGAGGGCTTTAACAATGAGTTTTGATAATAACTTACTTACAGAGCTTAATAGTAAAGATTATACTGTTGGTTTAGGGTATAGGTTTAAAGATGTAAACTTTGTTACCAATATAGGAGGAGATAAAATGCGTTTTAAAGGAGATTTAAACTTAAAGTTAGATGCTACTTTAAAGGATAATATTACCATTATTAGAAACTTAGAGTTAAATAATAATCAAATTACATCGGGTCAAAATGTGTTTTCATTAAAGTTTGGTGCAGATTATGCGTTAAGCAAATCGTTAGAGGTTGCTTTCTTTTATGATCATTCGTTCTCTAAATTTGCAGTTTCAACTGCATTTCCGCAAACTACAATTAATACAGGTTTTACATTTAAGTATAACTTTGGTAACTAATTTTTTATTTCAGTTTTGTAAGTGTTTTACTGGTAAATATTAAGTAGCTGTTTTAAAAAGAATTATTTCTTGTAATTTTTCAAAATAAATAATTTTCAAATCATTTTTTATCTGTTACATTTGCTGCATTAATTAAAATGATACTAAAATGAACATACCATCAGAATTAAAGTATACTAAGGATCACGAGTGGGTTAAAATAGATGGCGATGTTGCCACTGTAGGAATTACAGATTTTGCTCAGGGTGAGTTAGGAGACATTGTTTATGTTGAGGTAGAAACACTAGATGAGACCTTAGATAAAGATGAGGTTTTTGGTACTGTTGAAGCCGTTAAAACTGTTTCAGATTTATTTTTGCCATTATCAGGAGAAATAATTGAGTTTAATGAGTCTTTAGAAGATGAGCCAGAAAAGGTAAATACAGATCCTTATGGAGATGGTTGGATGATTAAAATTAAAATTAGTGATGCTTCACAGGCACAAGAATTAATGTCTGATGCTGATTATAAAGATTTAATTGGTGGTTAAAAAGCCAATTTATACCATATTATTTATAAGCTGGGTAGTGTTAATTACATTACTCAGCTTATTTTCTTTCAGTAATACAGATCTTCCTTCTGTTAAAATACCATATATAGATAAGCTAGTACATTTCACTTTTTATAGTGTAGCCACATTACTTGGTGTGTTGTCTTTAAAAGAGTTTTTTAACATAAAAAAAGTTAAAACATTAATTATTTGGTATTTAGCCTTTATTTTAATTGTATATGGCATAATTATTGAGATATTACAGCACACAATCACCGTTACCAGAAGCGCAGAATTTTTAGATTTTGTAGCCAATACAATAGGTGTTTTTGTAGGATTATTTGTTGCAAAGCAACTTTTTTTAAAAGAAAGAATATTAAAATGAAAAAATTAATTGCTTAATTAGATAATATTTATTTAAATTAGCGAACACTAAATTAAAACCTATGGAACCAAAGAAAAATCCACAAGCTGACTTAACAAAAAACAGCAGTCTTTATTTTGCAATAGGACTGGCTCTTGTTATGTTTATAGTTTGGCGTGCACTAGAGTACAAAAAATACGATGAAGATAATACATACGACATTACACAGAATGTTGATGATATGTTAGATGAAGAAGTTCCAATGACAGAACAGATTAAAACTCCACCACCTCCACCGCCACCACCAGCAGCACCAGAAGAAATTGCTGTTGTTGAAGATGATGTAGAAGTAGAGGAATCTGTTATTCAGGATACTGAGTCTGATGAGGAAGAGGAAGTAATGGATGTTGAAGATGTTGTTGAAGAAGAAGTAGAAGTAGATGTAGATGTACCTTTTTCTGTAATTGAAGATGTTCCAATTTTTCCTGGATGTGAAAAAGTAAAGAAAAAAGGAGCTAAGGCTTTAAGAGATTGTTTCAACGAAAAAATGAACAAGCACATTAGAAAGCATTTCCAATATCCAGAAATTGCTCAAGAAATGGGTATTCAGGGTAGAGTAAGTGTACGTTTTGTTATTCAAAAAGACGGTTCTATTGGTCAAGTTCAAATGCGTGGTCCAGATAAAAACTTAGAAAAAGAAGCTGCCAGAATTATTGGTAAACTTCCTAAGATGACTCCTGGTAAGCAAAGAGGTAGAGCTGTACGTGTTCCATTTAGTTTACCTATTACATTTAGATTACAATAAGCAAATACGCTTAAAAATATATAAAAAAAATCCGAACCAATTAGGTTCGGATTTTTTTATTCTTTTTTTTCTGTAAAAAATTAAACCCCAAGCTATTGCTTGGGGTTTTTTGGTATACTATTTGTGTTTTAACATAATTGTAACAAATAAAAATAGTATTATGAAAACAAACACAGAAAATTCTGTTGGTTTCCACGGCAATGGAAACAACAGAGCGTCTACCAATGCAACTCCAAAAAAGAGTAAGCACGATGCAAATTTACGAAAAAACAGCTTCTTAAACTTTCAAATTGGTTTAGTTGTGGCAATGGGCTTAGTTTATTTGGCTTTAGAGTCTTCTTATGCATTTGTAGAAGAAAATACTACTAAGCCAGTAGTGCAAGAGAGAGAAATGGTGGAGTACCACCCAGACCTTAATAATTTTAAAGTAGAAGAGGATAAACCAAAAGTTAAGGTTTTGGCAAAAACAGTGGTAAATCCTGATAAAATTAAAATTACTCCAGATAATGCAGTTGAGGATTTTACAGATTTTATAGACGATACTGAGTCAGACCCAGAAGAACCTGTAGCAGTTAGTAGCATTGTAGAACATAAAATTATAGAAGATCCAATAATTCCTTTAGATGTTGTTGAGGAGGTTCCAATATTTCCTGGTTGTGAAAAAGTAGCTAAAGAAAAAAGAAAGGACTGTTTTAATGAAAAAATGCAAAAGCACGTTAAACGCTATTTTAGGTATCCAGATGCAGCAATAGAAATGCGAGAGCAAGGTAGGGTAAGTGTAATGTTTAAAATTGGTACAGATGGCGTGGTAAAAGATGTTCAAATGAGAGGTCCGTCTAAAATATTAGAAAAAGAAGCACAACGCATTATTTCTAAGTTGCCACAAATGACTCCGGGTAAGCAAGGGAAAAGCAATGTTGTAGTACCTTATTCAATACCAATTAATTTTAAATTGGAATAGTGTTAATTGTCTATCAATATTAGGTCTGCTTATGGTAAATAAGCAGGCCTTTTTATTTGTATTGGGTAAAAATTTTAACAAAAATATAAACCTTCATAATTGGTTGTAAAGAAATCATTTAGGTTATATCTTTGCAGTCCATAAAAAATAAGAATGAAAACTGCGGTTGGTACAGTAAAAGAAGCTACAGATGTTTCGGCATTTGCAGATTTTAAAGAAATAACAAAGGCGAGGCTAGCTGTAAGTGTAGTTTTTTCTTCAATAGCTGGTTATTTCTTAGGCGCAGATAAAATAGATTTTACAGTACTATTACTTTTAGCTTTTGGCGGTTACTGTATGGTAGGGGCATCAAATGCATTTAATCAAATTATAGAAAAAGATTTAGATGCGTTAATGAACCGTACAAAAAACAGACCTATTCCTTCTGGTAGAATGACGGTTACAACGGCATCTGTAGTGGCAATAGCTATGACCATAGCGGGTATTGTTTCTTTGTATTTTGTAAATCCAAAGACAGCAATGTTTGGAGCAATATCAATATTTTTATATACCTGCGTTTATACACCGTTAAAAACCATTACTCCGTTAGCGGTTTTTGTAGGGGCTTTTCCTGGGGCAATACCTTTTATGCTGGGTTGGGTTGCAGCAACTAATGAATTTGGAATAGAACCGGGGACGTTATTTATGATTCAGTTTTTTTGGCAATTTCCTCACTTTTGGGCTTTGGGTTGGATGTTAGATGAAGATTATAAAAAAGGAGGATTTAAAATGTTGCCAACCGGTAAAAAAGACAAAGGAACAATTATTCAGATAATAATGTATACGGTTTGGATGATGTTAATTTCTGTAGTGCCTGCTTTTGGTGTTACTGGAACATTACAATTATCTGTAGTGGCAGCCGTAATTGTATTTATAATGGGTGGCGTAATGTTGTTTTTTGCTTTTCGTTTGTTTGATAATAGAGACAATGCATCTGCAAGAAAATTAATGTTGGCCAGTGTTACTTATATTACACTTATGCAAGTGGTATATGTGGTAGATAAGTTTGTGTAATAAAATAGTAGTGGGCAACTATAATATTGCCTTATAAAATAAATAAGTTTTACTAAATGGATTTAACTCATAAGTCAGAAAAACAAAAATCAGACAATGCTAAAAAAATGATGCTTTGGTTTGGTATTGTTAGTTTAATTATGGCATTTGCGGGATGGACAAGTGCTTACATTGTTAGTAGTTCTAGAGAAGATTGGTTAAAAGATTTTGATTTGCCATCTGCTTTTTTCTGGAGTACTTTAATTATTGTAGTAAGTAGTATTACATACTTTTTAGCTGTACAAGCAACTAAAAAAGATAAAAAGTCACAAGCAGCCATATATTTGTGGACTACTTTAGTGTTGGGTATAGCTTTTATAATATTACAATTTGTTGGTTTTTCTCAGTTAATAGGGAATGGTTTTTACTTTACAGGACCAACAAGTAGCATAACAATGTCTTATATATTTTTAATTGCTGTAGTACACGTTGCTCACGTAGTAGCCGGACTTGTATCTTTAATAGTGGTAATAGTTAACCAAATTAGAGGTAAGTACTCATCTACAGAGGTTAATGGTTTAGAAATTGGAGCAACCTTTTGGCATTTCTTAGATTTGTTATGGGTTTATTTAATCTTGTTTTTCTATTTATATCGATAATAAATAGAAATAAAGTTAATTTCAGTTAAAATTTGGTTTTTGTATAGCCGAAAAAAATGTAAATTTGCGAAACTTAATTAGACTTAAGGTTTATTTAAGTGTTTTTTAAAAATAATAGAGCGTAGTTAAGCGTTCTTAGTTTATAAATTTTAAATTGTATATGGATACTACGGTAACAACAGGTACAGCAGAAAGTGTTTGGAGCGGAGGAAGTAATAACAAACCTTTAGGCGCTAGCTATGGTAAAATGATGATGTGGTTTTTCATCGTTTCTGATGCATTAACTTTTTCGGGCTTTATAGCTGCTTACGGATTTTCTAGATTTAAATTTGCAGATAGCTGGCCTATAGCAGATGAAGTGTTTACACACGTTCCTTTAGTTCACGGTAACTATCCTATGATTTATGTTGCTATAATGACATTTATTTTAATTATGTCTTCTGTAACTATGGTATTAGCTGTAGATGCAGGTCATAAAATGAAAAAGAATAGTGTTATTTGGTACATGTTCTTTACTGTAATTGGTGGTATTATATTCTTAAGTTCACAAGCTTGGGAATGGGCTACCTTTATTAAAGGTGATTTTGGAGCTATTGAAACAAAAGGTGGTAGAATACTACAGTTTGTTAATGCAGACACAGGAGAGAGAGCTGCAATTAGAGATTTTGCAACTCCTTTACATGAAGAAAGAATAGACCATACAAATAATAAAGGTGTTTGGTTTTTTGGAGAAAGTGCTTTGCCATCATACTCAGTTAATGAAGTTGTAACAGGTTTTAAAGCAGATCCAAATATATTAGTAAGAGTAGAAAATATTAATGAAGACGGACATAAGATAGTTTTATCTAGAGAGGAATCTTTAAAAAGATTAGCTGGATCTAAATACGTAGTAGAAGGGGCAAACCTAATTCACAATGAGTACGGAAGCAGATTGTTTGCAGATTTCTTTTTCTTTATTACTGGTTTTCACGGTTTCCACGTATTCTCTGGTGTATTAATTAATATCATTATTTTCTTTAATGTAATTATAGGTACTTATGAGCGCAGAGGGCATTATGAAATGGTAGAAAAAGTTGGTCTTTATTGGCACTTTGTAGATTTAGTTTGGGTATTTGTATTTACCTTCTTCTACCTTGTATAATAGCAGTTTTTAAAAAAAAATTACATTACGTATAATAATATAGTATAAAATGGCACACGAACATAAATTAGAAATTTTTAGAGGGCGTTGGAAGTTTAAAAATAACATTCAAAAAATATGGGGTGTATTAGCATTCTTATCTTTTGTAACTTTAATAGAAGTAGTTTTAGGTATCTATAAACCAACGGTATTAATGAAACCATTAATATCTGCTTTTGAACCAGGTATACTTGGTTCTACAATGAATTTTTTATTGTCTCCATTTATCTATTTAAAGCCTCTAAACTTAATTTTTATTGTGCTTACAATAGTTAAGGCATATTACATTGCTTGGGACTTTATGCACTTACGTGACGAGAAAAAAGGATTTAGAAGATCTATAGTATGGACACCAGTATTTTTAATTAGTTATTTAGTGTTTATACTACTTACAGAAGGTAGTTACATTTATGATGTTTACCACAGTGGTTTTATAAAGTGGAACTTCTAACATTTAGCATCATTTAACAATACATAAAGGCGGTTTTTAGACCGTCTTTTTTTATTTTTGTACCATTATGAAAAAAACCTTTGTAATGGTAGTTTTATTTATACTACCAATTGTAGCTTACCTTTTTTTTGCCAGTGGCATACATAATTTTGGTAGGCTTCCTGTGCTAACAGAAAATGTTAGCGATTTAACAGCTTTTACTACAGATACACATTTAAAAAACAAAATATCTATTGTAGGTTTTTTGGGTAACAATGTAGATCAGAAAAAAGGAACTGCATTTAATTTAAATCAAAAAATATACAAACACTTTTTTGAGTTTAAAGATTTTCAATTTGTAATGCTTGTGGCCAATGGGCAAGAACAAGAGGTTGAAAAGCTTAAAAAAGAATTGTCTGTATTGGCAGATATTAAAAACTGGAAATTTGTTTACGGTAACGCATCTCAAATACAATCGTTTCATAAAGAACTAAAGACTGATATTGTTTTAGAAGACGATTTAAGCTCTCCTTATGTATTTATAGTGGATAAAGATTTAAATCTACGCGGTAGAACAGATGATGAAGATGAAGGTACTAAATACGGATTTAACACTATTTCTGTAGCGGAGTTAAATAATAAGATGGAAGATGACGTAAAAATCATTTTAGCAGAATACCGTATGGCATTAAAAAAGAATAACGCAGAGCGTAAGTAATAATAAACTCTATTGTATGAAGAAGAAAAATTATAACTATATCTGGATTTCGTTTATAATTTTAGTGTTCGGAATTATTTTTATACCTAAAATAGTAAGCAGAATTAAGGATGATGCCATAGTTGAGAATGACCGTATGAACAAAAAGGATAACAAAGGAGACCTTGCATACGTAGAAATCAATGGTAGTAAAAAAAGAGTGCCAGAGTTTACCTTTATTAATCAAGATAGTTTAGTTGTAACCAATAGAGATTATTTAGGTAAAGTGTATATTGTCGAATTCTTTTTTACTTCTTGTCCAACCATTTGTCCTGTAATGACCAAAAACTTAGTACAGATTCAAAATAGCTTTAAAGATGTAGAGAATTTTGGAATAGCATCATTTAGTATAGATCCTAAAACAGATACACCAACTACATTAAAAAAGTATACAGAAACTTACGGTATTACAAATTTAGATTGGCATTTAATGACAGGGCAAAGAGATGAAATATATAAACTTGCTAACCAAGGCTTTAATATATTTGCACAACAAAACCCTAATGTACCTGGCGGTTTTGAACATTCTGGTATGTTTGCCTTAGTAGATAAAAGAGGTTACATACGCTCTAGAGTAGATGAGTTTGGAAACCCAATTATATATTACAGGGGAACAATTTCTGAAGAAGAAGGTGCTAATGATGAAGGAGAAAAAGAACAAATTAGCATATTAAAAGAAGATATTAAAAAGTTGTTAGATGAGTAAGATTGAAGATGTGAATTTTAAGGAAAAAAGGTTTAATACAATAATTACTATTGTATCTATTATTGTGCCTGTTGTTGTAGCACTTTTGTTTCGTGTTAAAATACCTAACGTAGAACCTTTATCTTTTTTGCCTCCTATTTATGCTACTATTAACGGCGTTACGGCAGTGTTTTTAATTGCGGCTGTTATTGCTATAAAAAATGGCAAACAAAAACTACATCAAAATTTAATGACTACTTGTATTGTTTTCTCATTAGCATTTTTAGTGATGTATATAGCCTATCATATGACATCAGAATCTACGGCTTATGGTGGAGAGGGTATTGTTAAGTACATTTACTTATTTATACTAATTACACATATAATACTATCTATTATAATAATTCCTTTAGTTATGAAAACCTATGCTAAAGCCTATTTAAAACAGTATAATGCGCATAGAAAACTCGCAAAAATTACATTTCCAATTTGGTTGTATGTAGCTGTTACGGGTGTTATTGTATACGTAATGATATCTCCTTATTATGTTTAAACCTACCGTTATGAAAAAAATATTATTTTTTGCTGTTATATTCTTGTTTTTAATTCCGCAGACATCAGAAGCACAATGTGCTATGTGTAGGGCTGTTTTAGAAAGTGAAGGAAATGTTGCTGTAGCAGAAGGCGTAAATAATGGAATAAAGTACCTTATGGCTGTGCCCTATGTTTTAGTAGGTGTATTATTTTATTTTGTTTACAAAAAAATGAAGGCTTAGTTACTTTTAACATTCCGTTAGTAATAACGTTATATAATTTTAGTTTTCTTAGCATACTTGTACCAGTATTTTACTATTGTAACTTTTTTTATAATTTCTTATAGGTTATAAAAAGTACATTTTTAAAGACTTTAGGGCTATTGTGATTGTACCGTATTTAACTTTAACATTTTTTTCACATTTTATGTGTAACTAAATATAAGTTGGGTAGTCTTACAGATGTACTAAGTACAAAGCCAAAAAAACTAACACCAATGATAGAAATAAAAGACCTTCATAAGTCTTACAAAATGGGTAGCAACTCGTTACACGTTTTAAAAGGCATTAATTTTAATGTAGAAGAAGGAGAACTTGTAGCCATTATGGGTTCTTCAGGATCTGGAAAATCTACACTCCTAAACATTTTAGGAATGTTAGACGTTTTAGATGAAGGTACTTACACTTTAGATGGTGTGCCAATTGTAAATCTTAATGAAACAAAGGCGGCTAAGTACAGAAATAAATTCTTAGGGTTTATCTTCCAATCTTTCAATCTTATCAATTACAAAAGTGCAGCAGAAAATGTAGCACTTCCTTTATATTACCAAGGTGTTAGCAGAAAAGAACGCCAAGTAAAAGCACTTAAGTATTTAGAGCAAGTAGGCTTAAAACAATGGGCAGGCCATTTACCTAGTGAGCTTTCTGGAGGACAAAAACAACGTGTGGCTATTGCTAGAGCCTTGGCAGCAGAACCTAAAGTATTAATGGCAGATGAGCCAACAGGTGCCTTAGATAGTAAAACGTCTTATGAGGTTATGGATCTTTTACAAAAGATTAATGACGCCGGAAATACTATTTTAATAGTTACGCACGAGCCAGACATTGCAGATATGTGTAAACGTATTGTGCACTTAAAAGATGGTGTAATTGTAGAAGATAAAAAGGTGGACCAAGTAAGAGCTTCGCAGTATGTTTAGTAGAGACGCTTGGAAAGAAATTTTTGAAACTATTCAAAAAAATAAGCTTAGGACTTTTTTGTCTGGTTTTACAGTAGCAATAGGTATTTTCATTTTTGTTGTACTTTTTGGCTTTGGTAACGGACTTACAAATACGTTTGCTAAATTTTTTGGAGATGATGCAACCAACGTATTCTTTATATTTCCTGGTAGAACATCTGTTCCTTATTCGGGTTACAAAGCAGATAGGCAAATAGAGTTTGATAATAGTGACCTTGAGGACATTGAAAAAAACTTTGCAATGTTTGTAGACTATGTTACGCCAAGAATTACTAGGGGCGGTTTGGTTAAATACAAAAACGAGTCTAATAATTATACTAATATGGGTGTAGCTCCTTCTCATCAATTTAATGAGAAGACTATAATAATGAAGGGTCGTTATATCAACAATCAAGATATAAAAGACAAAACCAAGTATGCAGTTATTGGTAGGTTGGTAGAAAAAGATTTGTTTAAAGGAGAAGAATCTCTTGGAGAATATATTGATATTGCAGGTAGTTCTTTTAAAGTTATAGGGGTTTTTCAGGATGATGGTGGAGATAATGAAGAACGAAAAATTTACATTCCGTACACTACAAGGCAACTTATAGAAAAAAACACAGACAAAATAGGTCAAATAGTTCTTGGTTTTAGGCCACAAATAGGATACTCTGGAGCTATGTCTTTAGAAAATAGCTTAGAAAAATATCTTAAAAGCAAAAAGTTTATCAATCCTAATGATGAAAATGGGTTGTTTATTAGAAACATTGCAGATCAGCTAAAGCAAAATCAGCAACTAGCAAGTGTGTTGCAAATTATAGTTTCTTTTGTAGCATTTGGGACTATTATAGCGGGTATTATAGGTATTAGTAATATTATGGTTTTTGTTGTTAAAGAGCGTACTAAAGAATTAGGTATACGTAAAGCACTAGGTGCTACGCCTAAATCTGTAATTAGTACCATTTTGTTAGAGTCTATTTTTATTACCACAATATCTGGTTTTATAGGGATGATTTTAGGTACAGTACTCCTCAATGCAATGGGAGATACTTTAGAAGATTATTTTATTACCGACCCATATATAGACACCGGAATTGCAATTTTTGCAACCATTCTATTAATAATATGTGGTGCACTTGCAGGATATGTGCCAGCCAGAAAAGCGGCCAAGATTAAACCAATTGTAGCATTAAGAGACGAATAGTATGAAGTTTATATTTGATAGTAATACTTGGCAAGAGATTTTTGGTTCTATTGGAAAAAATAAAACCAGAACAGCAATTACCGTAGTTGGTGTGCTTTGGGGAATTTTTATATACATAGCCTTAGCTGGTGCAGCAAAAGGTTTGGATAACGGTTTTGAACGTGCTTTTGAGAGTACAGCAATGAACAGTATGTTTGTTTGGGCACAGAGTACAAGTATGCCTTATGAAGGGTTTAAAACGGGACGTTCTTTACAATTAAAATTAGATGATGTAAATACATTAAAAAACAGAATTCCTGAAATACAATACATAGCTCCAAGAAACGCAAAAGGAGTATTTGGTGGTAGCCAGGCAGCAGTGGTTAGAGGACAAAAATCTGGTACAGCACCTGTTTACGGAGATTTTCCTATTTATACAAAAATAGCAACCAAGAAAATATATGATGGTGGTCGTTTTATAAATGATGAAGATATAGAGCAAGCTCGTAAAGTTGTAGTTATAGGAGAGCGTACAGAAAAAGAACTTTTTGAAGAAGGAGAAAACCCAATAGGAGAATTTGTTAGGGTAGATAATATTTATTTTCAAATAGTAGGTGTACATAAATACGTTCCTGGTGGTGGCTTTGAAGGCGATACAGATATGTATATACCGTACTCTACCTATAAAAAATTATACAATACAGGAGAAAATGTAGATTGGCTAACAATTGCAGCTTATGATGATGCAGATGTTATACAAGCAGAAAAAGATGTAAAAGCGGTATTAAAAAGTATACACAGAGTTAATCCTGATGATGAAAGAGCTATTGGAGCTTTTAACTTAGGAGAAATTTTTAATAGAATTACTGGCTTTGCAAAAGGACTTACATTTTTGTCTTTAATAGTAGGCATAGCAACCATATTAGCAGGTGTAATTAGTATTGGTAATATATTACTAATATCTGTAAAAGAACGTACTAAAGAGTTAGGTGTTAGGCGTGCTTTAGGAGCAACACCTAGAGAGGTACGTAACCTAATTCTACTAGAGTCTGTTTTTTTAACAGTTGTTTCTGGTATTATGGGTATTGTGTTAGGGGCATTTGTATTGTTTTGTATAGATGCGGCTACGCAAGGAACAGATTTTCCATATACAAACCCTACTTTACCAATATCCTATGTGTTAGGTGCATTAGGTATAATGGTAGTTTTGGGAACATTAATAGGCTTAATACCTGCGCAAAGAGCTGTAAGTATTAAACCAATAGATGCATTAAGAGAAGAATAAAATAATAACTAAATATAACTAAATCAATCAAAATGAATAAAGTGCTAAAATATACACTAATAGTGGTAGCTGTATTGGCTGTATTGTGGGCAGCAGCCTTCTTTATTAAGACAAATAGTAAGTCTTCAATTTCTTATGAAACAAAAAAACCATTTATCTCTAGTATAGAGAAAAAATCTGTTGCTACTGGTAAATTAGTACCGGAGGAAGAAGTAGAAATTAAGCCTCAAATTTCTGGAATTATTGAAAAAATATATTTAGAAGAAGGAGTAGAGGTTAAGTCTGGAGATTTAATTGCCGTTATTAAAGTTGTGCCTAATGAGCAGTCTTTAAACCAAGCTAGTGGTAGAGTTAAAACTGCCCAATTGGCATTAAATAATGTAAAATTAGAGTTTGAAAGAAATAATTTGTTATTTGAAAAGGACGTTATTTCTAAACAAGAGTTTGATAATATTAAACTAAGGTATGACCAAGCTCAACAAGATGTATCTAATGCACAAGCAGATTATCAAATTATTAGAAAAGGTTCTGCTGGTGGTTCTTCTAGTGCAAATACAAATATTAGAGCAACAGTAAGTGGTACAATTTTAGAAATTCCTGTAGAGGAAGGAGACCAGGTAATTGAAAGTAATAACTTTAATGATGGTACAACTATAGCATCTATTGCAGACCTTAAAAAAATGATTTTTGAGGGTAAAGTAGATGAAGGTGAAGTAGGAAAACTTAAAGTTGGTATGCCTTTAAAAGTTAGTTTAGGAGCTGTAGATGATAAGGAATTTGATGCTAAATTAAGATTTATTGCGCCAAAGGGAGTGGAAGAAACAGGTGCTGTTCAATTTAAAATTGAGGGTGATGTTGTGGTTGATGAAGGTGTAATGATACGTGCTGGTTATAGCGCAAATGCATCTTTTATATTAGAAAAGAAAAATGATGTTATGGTATTACCAGAAGCATTATTACAGTTTGATAAAAATACAGATAAACCTTATGTAGAAGTTGCTAAAGGTGATCAGCAGTTTGAGCGTAAAGATATTGAAATTGGTATTTCTGATGGTGTAAACGTAGAAATACTATCTGGACTTACAGAAAATGATGCTGTTAAAATTTGGAACAAAACTGAGCCTATTAAAAAAGGTGATGATGAAGAAAAAACTACTGACGAAGAATAGTAGGTAAAAACAGTAAAATCATCAAACTAAAATATATGAAACTTAAAATAACAATAGTACTGCTTCTATTTGTTGTTGGGCTAACTAACGCACAGCAAAAAAAATGGAGTATTGAAGAGTGTATAAATTATGCACTAGAAAACAATATAGACGTAGAACAATTAGAGCTGCAATTGCAAAGTGCAAAATTAGGAGAGTCTGATGCTTTGGGAGATTTTTTACCAAACTTAAATGGTTCAACTAATGGTTCATGGAGTAAGGGTTCTGGTTTTGATCAAACTACAAATCAAAGGGTGTCAGGTACGTTTTTCTCTTTAAACGCTGGTGTATCTTCTGGAGTTACACTTTTTAACGGTTTACGTAACATACATAACTTTAATAAAGCAAAATTAAATACCATTGCTAGTCAATATAGGTTAGATGGTATAAAAGACAACATTGTGCTTAATGTAGCAAATGCTTATTTAGATATATTAGCAGCCAAAGAGTCTTTAAAGGTGGTAGAACTTCAGGCAGAAATTTCTGATCAAGATTACGAACGTACAAAAGCACTAGTTGAAGCTGGTACTGTGCCAAAAGGAGATTTGCTAGAGCTAGAAGCTACTATTGCAGATTATGAGCAACAAAAAGTAAATGGAGAAAATAATGTTGTTTTAAGAAGGTTATTTTTGGCTCAATTATTACAAATTACAGATTATCAAAATTTTGATATAGCAGAGTCCACTTATAATGTTCCTCCATCAGAAATATACAATTATACGGCTAAGGAAGTGTATGATAAAGCACTTACAATTAGAGGTAATATAAAATTGGCAGAGACTAATATAGATATAGCAGAAAAAGATGTTAAAATAGCTAAAGGGGCTCTGTATCCTACACTTAGTGCATCTGTTGGTTATAATACTAGTTACTCTAGTTTTGTTAAACGTATTACTAATGCAAGTTTTACAGATCAGTTATCAGAGAATGATGGTATTGGTTATGGTATGAGTTTAAGTGTGCCTGTTTTTAACGGTTTTAGTGTACGTAATAACATTAGAAGGTCTAAACTTAATTTAGAGCAAACTAAACTGCAAGCAGAGCAAGAAAAATTAGCATTAGAAGCAAACATTAACCAGGCTTACTTAGATGTTAGGTCTTTTGGAAAAAGATATGAGGCAGCGCAAAAAACGTACGATGCAAGGAAGCAAGCGTATGATTTTGCTAAAGAACGTTTTGATGTTGGTTTAATGAATGCTTTTGATTTTAGTCAGTCACAATCTAGATTAGATAATGCAGCTATAGATGTTGTAAACGCAAAGTATAATTACATCTTTAGAATTAAAATATTAGAAATTTACTACGGTATACCAGTTACACTAGAGTAAACTTACTATACAACATAAAAAGTCCGTTGAGCTAATTGTTTAATGGACTTTTTTTGTGTTATAACTTGTATATTTGTAAGCTATGGCAATTATCTTAAATATAGAAACAGCTACTACTAACTGCTCTGTAAGTGTGGCTAAAGACGGTAAAATGTTAGCGCTAAAAGAATTTAATAGCGCTAGTTTTTCGCATGCAGAACAGTTGCATATTTTTATAGAGGAAGTGTTACAAAATGCATCATTATCAATAACAGATATTAATGCAATTGCAGTAAGTAAAGGTCCTGGTTCTTATACAGGGTTAAGAATTGGAGTTTCTGCAGCTAAAGGATTATGTTTCTCTTTAGATATACCACTAATTTCTGTTGCCACGTTATCTAGTTTAGCGCATCAAACAAAACCAAAAAAGAATGAGGCTGTTGTTGCTGTTTTAGATGCAAGGCGTATGGAAGTGTACTCTGCTGTTTATGACACAGATTACAACCAAGTTACACAAACAGAGGCAAAAATTATTGATGAAACTTCCTATGAAGATGTGCTAAGCACGTATAATAAAGTACATTTTATAGGTTCTGGAGCAGCCAAAATTAAAGATACGTTACAAAGTAATAAAGCAGTATATATTTTAGATGCTGTACCTTCTGCAAAAGAAATGTGTGCATTGTCTTTTGTAAAGTTTACAAATGTAGCTTTAGAAGATGTGGCTTATTTTGAGCCTTATTATTTAAAGGATTTTATGCTTCAAAAACCTAAATCCAAAAAATAACCTCATTTAACGGTAGTTAAATGAGGTTATGGTTTTATTTATTTAAAATTTAATTATTGACCTTGATACATAACACGTTGTGGAAAAGGAATTTCAATGTTATTATCATCAAACCTAAGTTTTAATTCTTCCATAACGTAAAAGTGTGCTTCCCAAAAATCTTCGTTTTTAGCCCAAAAACGTAATGAAAGGTTTACAGAGCTATCTGCAAGTTCTGCAACATATACCTCTGGCGCAGGATCTTTTAATATTGTTTCTTTTTCGCTACAAATTTGTAAAAGTATTTCTTTAGCTAGTTTAATATTAGAGCTATAACCAATGCCAACTGTAATTTTATCTCTACGTGTACTTTCTATATTGTAGTTTACAATGTTGTTGTTAGACAATTCGCCGTTTGGTATAATTGCAACTTGGTTACCAAAAGTATTTAGCTTGGTAGTAAAAATAGATATTTCTTTAACTGTACCGTCTATACCTTGTGCTGTTATAAAATCTCCAACCTTAAAAGGCTTAAACAATAAAATTAAAACACCACCAGCAAAATTAGCTAAAGAACCCTGTAAAGCTAAACCAATTGCTAAACCAGCGGCACCTATAACAGCTACTAGAGAAGAAGATTGTACGCCTAATTGTGTAATTACTAATACAAATAAAACTACTTTAAGAGCAATTTTTATAAAGCTCTGTAAAAAAGATTCTAGAGTTGGGTCATAATCCTTAACCGAAAAGAATTTAGCAACCATACGATTAATAAATTTAGTAACCCATAATCCAACAATTAATATTAAAGCTGCCGCTATTAGGTCTGGTAAAAACTCCCAAAACTTTCCTATAAATTTTTCTGCATATTCTTCGTAGTCTGATAAGAAATCCATCTTCATATTTATTTAATGTTTTTATGCAAAGCAAAGAAAAAATATAGTTTTATAAATGGGCTTTAACATTATATTCATACTCATTTTAATGGTTTAAAAATAATGCCGTGTAACTTTATTAGGCTGTCTTTATCAATTGTTTATTTGTTGTATTGGTAATTGTATGTAAATTTTAATTTAAGACTGTAAAGACCTTGTAATGGCTTATTTTATTAATAATTACTAATAGTTTAAAAAGTTAATTTAAAGTAAAATTAATAGTGCTTTAAAATGCAAATAGCGCCCGTTAGGCACTATTTGTTTGTGTTATTCTGTGTAGTAAACGTTATTTTACTTCAAAAGTAATTTTAAGGTTTACTCTAAATTCTGTTACTTCACCATCATTTACAATTGCGCTTTGGTCCTGCACATAAACAGATTTAATGTTTTTTACAGATTTAGATGCTTGCACAACTGCTTTTTTTGTTGCGTCTTCCCAACTCTTATCAGAGTTAGATAATACTTCAATAACTTTTAAAATTGCCATAATTAATGTGTTTAGATTTCTCTAAAAATAGCAAAATTAATTCACATTTAAAACTGATTGTTAACCATTTAAGGCAACTACCTCTCCAATTTTGTCTCCCATCATATTTTTTAGCATATTTTCTATACCGTTTTTAAGGGTAAAAGTTGAAGACGGACAACCACTACATGCTCCTTGTAAAATTACATTTACTTTTTTGGTATTTTCATCATAAGACTTAAACATAATGTTGCCGCCATCACTAGCTACAGCAGGTTTTACATACTCTTCTAAAATATCTATAATTTGTTTAGAGGTATCGTCTAAGTTTTCATCTTGTAATTGTGTAGCAGGCGCTTCTTGTTTTTGCTTACTTATGCTATTGGCAGATACAACTTCTTTTCCTTCAGTTAAAAAAGCCTGAATGCTTTCTCTTAATTCTAGCGTTATTTCATTCCAATCTGCTTCATCTGTTTTTGTAACAGAAACATAGTTTTCATCTAAAAAGACTTCTTTAACATATGGGAATTGAAATAAAGTTGTAGCTAAGTCAGAATCTTTTGCTTCTTCTTTGTTTTTAAACTCAAAAATTGTTGGTACAATTAATTTATTAGCCACAAAACGCATAGCTGCTGGGTTAGGTGTGTTTTCTGCGTATACTGTTGCAGGCACACTTTGTGGATCTTCTTGTTCATGTACCACAACTTCGCCACTATTTAAATAATCTACTAATTGTTGTGCAACTTCATCTCTAACATCATCCCAAGCAACAATATCAAAACGCTCTAATGCTATAAAGTTACCAGATATATAAACAGTTTTTATAAAAGGTAAATAAAATAACTGTTGTGCTAGAGGCGAGTTTTTAGCTTCATCAATATTTTTATACTCGTAGCTATTATTTTTTGTTATAAAGTGAT
Organism: Cellulophaga geojensis KL-A; assembly: GCF_000568425.1. Taxonomy (NCBI): domain Bacteria; kingdom Pseudomonadati; phylum Bacteroidota; class Flavobacteriia; order Flavobacteriales; family Flavobacteriaceae; genus Cellulophaga; species Cellulophaga geojensis. Next base: position 368,266 of record NZ_ARZX01000001.1, on the reverse strand, counting down.
TTGTTTCAAACTTTAAAATAGCCGGATTTGTTGTTGTATATATAGTTATATTGTGCTCTTTCATCTTAAAAAAATAATTTTTACAAAAGTACAAACAAAATCACTCATAGCATACATAATAATATTGTGGTTGTAAACGTTTTAATATAAATTTAATACTTTTGGACTTTTAGCCCTTATTTATGAAAAACATATACTTGGCCTTGTTTTCTTTCTTGTTGCTTGGTGTTTCTAGTGTAACAGCACAAGAAGGAATACCGGTCTATTTTGATTATTTATCGGATAACTATTACTTAGTGCACCCGTCTATGGCAGGTATAGGTGAAGGAGGAAAAATTAGAGCAACTATTAGAAAACAATGGTTTGATGTAGAAGAAGCTCCTAACTTACAAACTATAAATGCACATTTTAGATTAAATGAGAAAAGTGGTGTTGGTGCAATTATCTTTAATGATGCTAACGGTTACCATTCACAAACAGGTGTAAAATTAACTTACGCACACCATTTGCGTTTTTCTAGAGATTTACGAAACTTAAATCAGCTTTCTTTTGGTATTAGTGCTGGTATTATGCAGAGTAATTTAGATGAAAGTGAGTTTAATTCTGTTACGCCAGACCCTATTATTACTGGTGGAAACATTAGCTCATCATACTATAATATGGATTTGGGAGCATCATATAACTATATGGAGTTTTATGCGCATGCTACTATTTTAAATGTATTAAATAGCAAGCGTAATGTGTATTATAAAGACAGAGCAGATGACCCAAATGCTACTGTTGTAGACAATTTAAGAAGATACGTATTGTCTGCAGGCTATGTTTTTGGCAAAGGAGATTGGCAATTAGAGCCATCTTTAATGTTGCAAATGACAGATTTTACCAAAGAAAAAACTATAGATATGAATGCTAAAGTTTACCGTAGTATGGACTTTGGTACACTTTGGGGAGGAATATCATACAGGCGTAGTTTTGATGGTGCTTTGTACCAAAATACAAGCGGAAGTACTAAAGAACAAAGATTACAATTAATTACACCTATTGTAGGTGTAAACTATAAAAACTTTTTAGTGTCTTACAATTACTCTTATCAAATGGGAGATATTAGGTTTGATAATGGAGGTTTTCATCAACTAACTTTAGGTTATAATTTTGGACAAGTATCAGAAAAAAGATTTGACTGTAAGTGCCCTGCTGTAAATTATTAAAAAAAATAAAATATATAAAAGCCTGTGATCTTTTAATCACAGGCTTTTTTTTATCTGTAGTTTATTTGTCCCAAGTGTAATTTTTGCTTTTTCCTTGCTTTACAATGGCAGAAATCATTGCATTTTCTAACTCGCCTTTAGAACCTTCTTTTTGGTTTTTAGCAATATAAGCTTCACGTTTTTGGTTTGCTTCTTTAATTTGTTGCTGAATATTTTTTCGTTCTATTTTTTTAGTTTCAATAAAAGCTTCAATTTCTTTATTAGTTTTATTTTGTAGCTCTTTTGGTAATTGCTTTTTCTCTATCTTAGATACATTAAAGTTTTTGTTTTTAGAAGCATCCACTAAATCCCAAGAGGCATTATTATACAGTCTGGAGCTTTTGCTAACTGCTCTTTTTACTATAACAGCTTCTTCCATTTCTGCAGCTTTATCATCTTGTACAGATTGTAATGCCATTTTAGAACTGCCTAAACTACCGTAAGACACATATGTTTTGTTTAATTTTTTATTAAGCGTAATAATTACATCATCATAAGGTGTATCTATATGTATAACTTTTTTATTGTGGTTAATAGCAATGTATTCTCCACCTGTTAATTGTGCACCACTTTTCCAGTAGCTATTTGCACCTTGGTTATAGTCTCCACAAAAAATAGTATTTACTATTATACCTTTTTCCTTAGCATCAGACGTAGCATCTTTATAATCTATTTTGCCTTGGTTAAAGGGTTCGTTGCCAGCAATAAATATCATTTTTAAGTTATCAGGGTTTTTGCCCCAATCTAAATCTTTAATAGACGTGCTTATTGCTTGGCCACAATACTCATCTCCACCATTGGTAGTTAAAGAAAATAGCTTTTCAGATATTTCATCCAAATCTGTACTAAAACCAATTACTTGTTTAATGTAACCGTCTTGTTTTTCAATAGTACTGTTACCGTACTCATACAATGCAATTTGTAATTGGGGTCTGTCTTCATTACCACATTTTACATAGCTAAATTTATTTACAATATCCCAAAGCTGTGCCTTTGCTTGGTTTATTAATCCGTCCATACTATTACTAGTGTCTAATAACAAGGCTACTTTAACTACATTTTTATCTGGCTTTTTAGTTTCTACTAAAGCTTGTGTGGCTAAAGTTATTTCCTTTTTACTTTTTGCCTCGCAACTTAAAGTGCTTCCTACAAAAAAGGTTAGTAATGCTATGCTTGCTATTTGTTTTACATTTTTCATCTTGTTACTTTTTTATTTGTTACAGGGTAAAAGTATTTTTAATGTTTATAATTAAAAACAGGTAATGAGGGAACTGGTATTTTGAGTGAGTAAACAAACCAGTAAACTTTGTAAGGAGGTCTTAAGCAGAGGTTTTTATAGCTAAAGCAGCATTTTAGCATTTTTTATAGTCAGATAAAACAACTAAGTTTACCATATCTAATTGTAAAAATGAAGTTAAAAAAGCACATACTATTTTTATTGTTGTTTGTAACAGCAATTGCTTTTTCTCAGGTTAATACTACTAAAAAACTTACCATAAAGGGTACAGTAAAAACTAAAGAAAAAAGAAGTCCTATTTCTGGTGTAGAAGTTTCTGCTACTAGTGGCAGTGTTGTATATACAGATGCTTTTGGAGCTTACCGCATAAAAGCAGAAGTTGGAGATTATTTATTGTTTAAAAGTTTAGAATTTGAAACTGTAGAATATCGGATTAAAGATGATGAAGATGTAGATGTTTTGGTAGAAGGTTTAGATGAGGATACGCAAATAAGCAAAAGTGCTTTGCATAAAATGTATATAGATTCTGCCAAGCAATTTAAAAAAACAGATATAGGGAAAAGTATAGACTATATTAGGCTTTCTTTGGAGCAATTAGGTAAAAGAGGTAATAATAAAGAGCGTGCAGTATCTTACGCCTTATTAGGTGAAATATACCAATATCATAAGCAGTACGACCTTGCTGTTGATAATTACAAGGAGTCTTTAACTTATAACACTACAGGTGAGTCTCAGTTATTGTTAGCCAATGCTTATCTTTTAAATAAAGAATACAAAAAATCACAGACACTTTTTACAACGTTACTAAGCAATAAAAAACTGTCTATGTACCAAAAAATACTTGTGTATGAAGGTTTGGGTGATGCTTATAAAGGGGTGAAAAATACCCAACAAGCAGTAGGTAACTATACTAAAGGTTTAGACATAGCTAAAAAAGAACTTGTAAAGCCAAAAATTACAGATTTAAATACCAAAATAGCAGAGGCTTATGGTGATGCTAACCAAACTAAAGAGGCAGTAGGTTACTTTAAAAACTCGTTAAAATCTGCTGAGTCAGAGGCTCCACAACGTGCTTTAGAGGTAAGTGAAAGAGCTGCAGATTTTTATAATAAAAACAATCTGTATAATGAAGAAATGAAGCTTAGAAAGCAGAGTTTAGAAGACATAGAGCTTTTAGAAAACTCAGCTAAGAAGAAAGTAGAAAAAAGAAGTACTACATTAGATAAAGTAGAGGTGCCAATAACTAGGCAACGCATAAATTACAAAATTGCAACTAACTTAATTGTACAAGATAAGTTAGATGAGGCTATACCGTATTTAGAAGAAAGTATTTCTGAAGCAGCTATTGAAGATGATTTAGTAGTGCAAAAGGACGCAACACGCAAACTATCTGAAGTGTATGATGATAAGGGAGATTATACTAGAGCTTTAGAAACCTATAAAAAATATGCAGCTGTAGCAGATACGTTGTATGCGCGTAAAGAACAAGAAATATCTAGAGCAGAGCGCTTAAGTAAACAAATAGCAGAAAAGCAAAACCGTATAACTGGTTTAGAAAAGGATAAGGAACTTTATGAAAGTAAGTCTAGTTTGGAACAGACTAAGCAAGATTTGTACACAACAACATCTACCAAGCAAAAAATTATAATTTACGCTTTAGTTTTGGGTATGTTTCTTTTTGGTATTGCAGCATTTTTCTTTTACAGAAGCAATAAGCAGCAAAAGTTAGCAAACAACCTTTTGGCATTAAAATCATTACGCTCACAAATGAATCCGCATTTTATTTTTAATGCCCTTAATTCTGTTAATAATTACATTTCTAAGAGTGATGAACGTAGTGCAAACCGTTTTTTAAGTGAGTTTTCTACCTTAATGCGTGCCGTTTTAGAAAATTCTGAGGAAGATTTTATACCGTTAACAAAAGAGTTAGAGTTGTTAGAGTTGTATGTTAAGTTAGAACATTCTCGTTTTCCAGATAAATTTAATTACTCTATAACAACAGACCCTAATATAGATGTTGCAGCTTTTCAAATTCCGCCAATGCTGCTTCAACCTTATATAGAAAATGCTATTTGGCACGGATTACGCTACAAAAACGAATTAGGGTATTTAAACATCAACCTAAAACAAAAAAATAAAGAGGCAATAGAAATTACTATAGAGGACAATGGTATAGGAAGAAAAAAATCTGCCGAGTTAAAAACGCAAAATCAAAAAAAGCAACGCTCTAAAGGAATGGGTAATATTAAAAAAAGAGTTGCTATTTTAAATAGTATGTATAAGGATAAGGTAGATGTTGTTGTTACAGACTTAAGCAGTAATGGAACAGGAACAAAAGTTACGCTAACCTTAAAAAAAGATTAGTAGTAGTTGGTTATTAAAAAATAAAGAAATGAAATTAAACGCAATTATAGTTGAAGACGAAGCTAATAGTAGAGAAATTTTAACCAATTACTTATCTAAATATTGTGCTAGTGTAAATTTACTTGGTGAAGCAGCATCTATAAAAGAAGGCTTAGAGCTGATAAATAAACACCAACCCGATTTAATTTTTTTAGATGTAGAAATGCCATTTGGCAATGCTTTTGATTTGCTAGACCAAGTGCCTAACAGAACTTTTGAAACTGTTTTTGTTACCGCATATAACCAGTATGCAATGGATGCTTTAAATAGTCATGCAGCGTATTATTTAATGAAACCCATTAATATAGACGAGTTAATTAAGGCGGTAGAATATGTAGGTGAAATTAGAAGTAAAGAAAATGCTTTGGAAGACCAAATTTTACAGCCAAAAACTAATAAAATAGATGGTAAAATAACATTACCGCAGCAAGATGGTTTTCAGGTTTTAAATGTTGCTGATATTCTTTTTTGCAAAGCCGATGATAATTATACCGAAATTTACCTAGATAATAAAAAGATATTAGTAAGTAAAACACTAAAGTATTTTGAAGAAGCAATGGAAGATTTTCCGTTTGCACGCATTCATAAATCGTACCTAGTAAACGTAAATGCTATAGCTAAATATAAGAAAGGTAAAGGTGGTAGTGTGGTTTTACACAATGGTAAAGAGTTATTGGTTTCTGCATCTAAAAAGAAAGCGCTTTTATCTTATTTTGAATAATTTTTTAAACTTTATACGTAAATGATTTGTAAAGAAGTAAATGGTAAATCACCACAAATAGGAGAAGACTGTTTTATAGCAGAAAATGCAACTATTGTTGGTGATGTGGTAATGGGTAAACAATGTAGTGTTTGGTATAATGCTGTATTACGTGGAGATGTACATTTTATAAAAATGGGAGATAAAGTAAACGTACAAGACGGTGCAGTTGTACATTGTACTTACAAAAAAAGTCCTACTACAATTGGTAATAACGTATCTATTGGCCACAATGCAATTGTGCACGGTTGTACTATTAAAGACAATGTTTTAATAGGTATGGGAAGTATTGTAATGGATGATTGTGTGGTAGAAAGTAATAGCATTATTGCTGCAGGCGCAGTTGTAACAAAAGGTACGCATATACCTTCTGGAACGGTATTTGCAGGTATGCCAGCAAAGAAGATTAAGGATATAAGCACAGAATTGAGCGAAGGAGAAGTGAACCGCATAGCTAATAATTACGTAACATATTCTAGTTGGTTTAAAGACAAGGAATAAACTTTGATAAAAGCAATATGCGTTCTACATAAGTTTACTTATTTTTGTCAATCAATTTAAAAAATAAAAAAGATGAATGCATATATATTTCCTGGTCAAGGAGCACAGTTTGTAGGAATGGGGTTAGACCTTTATGAGAAGTACCCTTTGGCACAAGAATTATTTGAAAAAGCAAATGACATATTAGGTTTTCGTATTACAGACATTATGTTTGAAGGTACACCAGAAGACTTAAAGCAAACTAAAGTTACACAACCAGCAATATACTTGCACTCTGTTATAATGAGTAAAGTAATGGGAGATACTTTTAAACCAGATATGGTTGCAGGGCATTCATTAGGAGAATTTTCAGCATTAGTAGCAAATGGAACACTAACTTTTGAAGACGGTTTAAAACTAGTATCTAAAAGAGCTTTAGCAATGCAAAAAGCTTGCGAAATGCAATCTAGTACAATGGCAGCTGTTTTAGGTTTAGAAGATGCTGTTGTAGAAAAAGTTTGCGAAGAAATTGACGGTGTTGTTGTTGCTGCAAATTATAACTGTCCAGGGCAATTGGTTATTTCTGGAGAAGTAGAAGCAATTAATGCTGCTTGTGAAAAATTAAAAGAAGCAGGTGCCAGAAGGGCCTTGTTATTACCAGTTGGTGGCGCATTTCACTCGCCTTTAATGGAGCCAGCAAGAGAAGAGTTAGCTGCAGCTATAGAAAATACAACTTTTAGTGAGCCAAGTTGCCCAATTTACCAAAATGTACCTACTACGGCGGTAAAAAATGCAGAGGAAATAAAGAAGAATTTAATATCACAATTAACAGCTCCTGTAAAATGGACACAAAGTGTGCAAAATATGGTTGCAGATGGTGCAACATTATTTACAGAAGTTGGTCCTGGTAAAGTTTTACAAGGCTTGGTGAAAAAAATTAATAGAGCATCAGAAACTACATCGGCAGAATTAGCTTAAATGCCTCACAAATAAATAAGTAAAGTTACAGGCAATAACTGTTACTTGGGGGTAAAATATGTCCTTTGTCGATTATGTTTATCGACGAATGGCATTTTGTTTAATATTGTAGTCTATCTGTTATAAATTATAGTTGAGTAACACTATCTATAAAAGAAAAATGAAAATTAAACAATTAGGCAGTTTTAAATGTATTAAAAAGCAAAGGACTTTAAGTCTTTTAGTGATGTTCTTTTGTTTTAGTTTTTTAGCTATAGGACAACAAGTTTCTGTGCAGAGTATTACTAACGCAGAAGAAGCAGGGCAAGTACCTGGTAGGTTTAGAATTTCTAGAACGGAAGGAATATTTACTGGTGGTTTGCGTGTAAATTTCACCATTTCAGGTACAGCTACAAACGGAACAGATTATAGCTCTGTAGGAGGTGCTATTTTAATTCCTATTTTTAATAGCAGTGCAGATTTAGATATAGATGGTATTGTAGATGATACTTTAATTGAAGGAGATGAAACTGTAATTATTACACTATCTGAAAACTCAGAATACAATATAAACCCTTTAGCAGCTTCTGCTAGGATTATTATTGTAGATAACGAGCCTGTTTGTGCAACAGCACCAGATGCTCCAGAGTTAAGAACTGGTGAAGAAACTACTTTTTGTGATAGTTTTACTAAAGATTTAAATGACTATGTAGCCAGTGCTACACCAGCAGGTACAGTGCTTACTTGGAGTAGTAGTGATGATTTGTTAGATGATTCTTCTTATTATGATAGTTCTATAATAGGATTTTCGGGAGAATTTTATGGGTTTTATTTAGATGAAGCTAACAATTGTGTTAGTCCGCCTTTAAAAATTACAATAGTTCAAAATAGTAGCCCAACTGTTACAGGGACTTCTGATTCTAGATGTGGAGAAGGTTCTGTAACATTAACAGGAACCACAACAGATGGTTCTTTATTATGGTATGACGCTCCTTCTGGAGGAACATTGGTGCATACAGGATTAAATTTTGATACTCCATCTTTATCAGTTACTACATCGTATTACGTAGAGGCTACAGCAAACGGTTGTACTTCAGATAGGGTAGAGGTTGTGGCAACAATAAATACACAACCTTCTTCTGGTACAGGTACAGATGCTACAGCTTGTTCTTTACCAGGTAATGGAAGAGTAACGGTAGTAAATTTAGATGATCAATTAACAGGTGCAGATACTGGTGAGTGGACATTAACTTCGCAACCTGCATCTAGTTCTATTACAATAGATGCAAATAGTGTAGATTTTGCAAATCAGCCATTAGGAGAGTATCAATTTACATATACAACAACAGGTTTTGTTGCTCCTTGTACAGCAGAGTCTACTACTATAACTATTACGGTGTTAGATTGTGCACCTACAGATACAGATTTATCTGTAACAAAAATAGTAGATAGAGATGAAGTTTTTACAGGTGAAGATGTAGTTTTTACTATTACTGTAGAAAACTTAACCGGAGATCCTGTAACAGCTATAGAAATTACAGATGTTTTAGATGAAACTACTGGTTTTGAATATGTTTCTAATATAGCACAATTAGGTAGTTTTAATAACGCTACTGGCATTTGGTCAATTGCAGAATTAGCAGCAGGTGAAAGTACCTCATTAGAAATTACAGCTACTGTTATAGATGGTGGTACACACATAAATACCGCAGAAATAACAAGTAGTAACCCTGTAGATACAGCAACAGCAAACAACCAAAGTTCTGCTACAGTTGCTATTAAGCAGATAGATATGTCTATTTCTAAGTCTGTAAACAAAGTAACAGCCACTGTAGGTGATGTTGTTGTTTTTACAATTACATTAACCAATGAAACAGATGGTTTGGTTACAGATATAAGTGTTACAGATATTTTAAATAGTACAACTGGTTTTACACACGTATCTAACACAACTACTATGGGTAATTATGATGCTACAACAGGCGTATGGACGTTAGATGAAATTTTAGGGAATGATACTCAGGTTCTAGAAATTACAGCTATGGTTTTAGAAGAAGGTACACACGTAAATACTGTAGAAATTACAGATTCTTTTCCTATTGATGAGGCTAATGTAGATAATAACATAGCATCTGTTGCCCTAAGTATAGAGCCAAGAAGTAATGACGAGTGCGGATTTATGTTTAATCAATTTTCTCCAAATTCAGACGGAGTTAATGATTTTTTACGCATTAATTGTATAGAGACTTATCCAAATAATACTTTAACTATTTTTAATAGATTGGGTAGCGAGGTTTATAGCGTAACCAATTACCAAAACAATTGGGACGGTACTTGGAAAAAAGGAGACTTGCCAAACGGAACTTACTTTTATGTGTTAGATTTGGCAGATGGCTCAGAAGTTAAAAAAGGATGGATTCAAATCATAAGATGATATAAAAACAAATGAAAAAATCCCTTCATATATACAAGTGCCTAAGTATACTAATGTTGTTTTTTATTGCAGCTAATTCCTATGCTCAAAAAGAACCACAGTATACGCAGTATATGTACAATATTGGTAGTTTTAACCCTGCTTATGTTGGTAGTGTAGAGGATCCAGAAATTATAAGTTTGTATAGAACCCAATGGGTAGGTGTTCCTGGTGCACCTACCACAATACGCTTAGGAGCAAATATTCCTTTTTCTAATGAAAAAACAGGACTTGGTTTTAATGCATATTCAGACAAGTTAGGACCAATGAGTCAGTCTTTAATAAATGTATCATACTCTTACCAGGTAAAATTATCAGACAATGTAAAATGGTCTTTTGGTATAAATGCAGGAGCATCAATTTTAGATATCGATTTTACAAAAGGAGATTTTGAATATGAGAATGAACCAGCAATACAAGATACACAGTACAATGAGTTTTACCCAATTATTGGCGCAGGTACATTTGTATATGCAGACAATTGGTATTTAGGGCTTTCTGTACCTAACTTGCTAACAAGTACGCTGTATAATGATGAGGTTGCTGTTATTGAAGAAGATAAAACTCAGGTTAACTTTATTGGTGGTGTTGTTTTTGATTTAAGTGATGAACTAAAGTTTAAACCAGCATTTTTGGTAAATTATATTACCGATTCTCCTTTAAACGTAAACTTATCTACTAATTTTTTAATTAGTGATTTGGTGACCGTAGGTGCATCATACAGGTTTGATAATGCGGTAAGCGGTTTAGCAGGTTTTCAAGTGTCTAACTCTATTTATGTAGGATATTCATATGACTATTCTACAAATGCATTTAAAAACTATAATGATGGCTCTCATGAGGTTATTTTAAAGTTTTATTTAGGTAAATCTGGCGGAACAAAAAGGAGTAAAGGCCCAAAAGACAATAAAAAACCTAAACAAATAGACACACCAAGATTCTTTTAATACAAACAATATGAAATTTAAACTTAGCTTTTTACTTTTAAATTTAGTTGTACTATCTGTTTGTGCTCAAAATTTGAAGTCTGCAGGAGATCGTTATTTCTTTCAATATAAGTATGAGCAGGCAGTTAAAGAATATGAAAAAGAGAGTAAAGAAACTGTACTTACCACGCAACAGTTTTTAAACTACGCAGAGGCATATTTTAATACAAAACAGTTTAAAAAAGCGTGGCAAACTTATGAAATGATTTTGGAAAGTGATGCCATAGTTACTCCGTTTCATTACAACAAAATGCTACGTAGTTTATACGCAATATCTGGAAAAGATGAAATGAATAAGTATTTAGAAAACGATACTATTTTAAAAGAAGCATCTTGGGCAGAAAATGCAAAGTTTAATTTTGATATTGAAAATAAAAAAGACGTAGTACTACCTAACTATACTATTTTTAATATAAAAGGAAATAGTATTGCGGCAGACTTTTCACCATCATTTTATAAAGATAAATTACTTTTTACTAGTGATAGAGTGCTTACTTTAGCAAAGAAAAAAAAGAAAAAAGAAGAGAGAATATACTTAGATATTTATGAAAGTGAAATAGAGGATGATGGTGATATTACCAATGTAAAACCATATAACAGTATTCCTAAAGCTAACTTTCATGAGGCAACACCATATTACTCTGCAGAGTTAGATAAGTTATTTTATGTGCTATCTAATGAAAAAAATGGTGAAATGCTGTATGATGAAAAAGGAAAAAATGCACTTTCTATTGCAGAAGTAGACCGTAACAATAGGTTTAATTTTATACTTAAGCACTTAAGTACTAGCTTTTATTATCCTTTTTACGATGCAAATTCTCAGCGTTTATATTTTGCTGCTAATTTTGAAGATAGCAGCTATGGTGGTACAGATATTTATTATGTAAATACCAGCAATGGACAAATTATGTCTGCGCCAATAAATTTAGGACCAAGGGTAAATACTCCTGGAAATGAAATTTCTCCTTTTGTTTTTGAAAACGGATTATATTTTTCTTCTGATGTTTTTTATGGCTACGGAGGTATGGATATTTACAAGTCTAATTTAAAGGCAGATGGCAGTGCAGGTCTACCAATAAATTTAGGAAAAGGTATTAACTCAGCTAAAGACGACTTTGGTTTTATTGTAAAAAATAATACTACTGGCGGCTTAGAAGGTTACTTTTCATCTAATAGAGATGGTGGTAAAGGTAAAGATGATATTTACGGTTTTACAGTAGCAGAAAAGCCTAAACTTAATACCATTGTATTGCAGGGTAAAACTTTAAATCCACTAACTAATATTAGGATTGGTAATGTAGCTATAAAAGTACTAGACCAAAATAATAAAGTAATAAAAGAGTTAGAGTCTGCAGAAGATGGTTCTTATGAAATAGAAGTGCCTTGGCAAGAAAAAATTACAGTAATAGCTTCTAAAAAGAAATACTCTTTATTTAGACAGTTTTATACTGCTGAAGAATTAAAAAATAAAAAACAAACTCCTATATACTTAGACTTTGCAGATGATTTTGTGGTAGAAAAAGAAGGAAAGTCTATGCTTAAGTTAAATAAGTTTATTTTTAAAACCAAAAGCAGTAAACTTACACCAGATATTATAAAAGAGTTAGATAAGGCAATAACAATAATTAAAAAGTTCCCAGAGTTTAACCTTCAAATAGAATCGCATACAGATAGTAAGGGAGGTTCTTCATCTAACTTTAGAATTTCACAAGCACGTGCAGATAATATTAAAAAATACCTTTTAAATAACGGTATACCTTCTAAAAATATTTTATACACTATTGGTTACGGAGAAGATCATGTACTAAACAAATGTGTAAATGGTGTGTATTGTATAGACTACTTTCACGCAGAAAACCGTAGGTGCAACATTGTTGTTTTAAATTATAAAGAGCTGTATTAATACAGCTCTTTTTTTGTAATTATAGTATGCTTAAATGTATTTCTTATAACTAGTTAAGTTTATTGAATATTACTATAATTTTTTTGTGCTAATTAAACGAATACTTTTCTATATTTTCCTATATTTAATAATTCAATTAATTTTATAGGAAATCATTCTTTAAAACATAGTTTTAAGAGCAAAAAATCACATATTTAGCAAATTTATTGTGTTTGTGTTTTTAGTTCTTTTAGGTTGATGTGCATTATCATCAAACAAAATAACTATTGTTTTATTGATGCAATACTAGTTATTGGTAACCATAAGCACAAAACAAATAACGTATGAGTAATTATCACATTAAGCATTTAGAGGAGTATTTTCAGGTATACCGAAAATCTGTACGTAACCCAGAAGCATTTTGGGAAGAAATAGCTGAAGAACATTTTTTATGGAGAAAAAAGTGGGATAATGTTTTAAGTTGGGATTTTTCTAAACCAGAGGTTAAATGGTTTGAAAATGCAAAACTGAATATTACGGAGAATTGTATAGACAGACATTTAACAACTAGAGGAGAAAAAACAGCAATTCTTTTTGAACCTAACAACCCTAATGAGGAAGCGCAACACATTAGTTATTACGAGTTGCATAAGCGTGTTTGTAAAATGGCTAATGTATTAAAAGAAAACGGCGTTAAAAAAGGTGATAGGGTTTGTATTTACTTACCTATGATTCCGGAATTAGCAGTTTCTTTATTAGCTTGTGCAAGAATAGGAGCTATACATTCTGTTGTTTTTGCAGGCTTTTCTTCTAATGCATTGGCAACAAGAATTAATGACTCTGATTGTAAACTTGTAATTACCTCTGATGGTTCTTTTAGAGGTAAAAAGTCTATTGATTTAAAAGGTATTGTAGATGTTGCTTTAAATGATTGTCCTGGGGTAAAAACTGTTTTGGTAGCAAAACGTACCAATGCAGAGATTACAATGGTAGAAGGTAGGGATAAGTGGTTACAACCACTGTTAGATGAAGCTTATGGAGATTGTGTGGCAGAAATAATGGATGCAGAAGATCCATTATTTATTTTATATACATCTGGTTCTACTGGTACGCCAAAAGGTATGGTACACACTACAGGTGGTTATATGGTGTATACAGCGTATACGTTTAAAAATATTTTTCAGTATAAAGAAAATGATATTTATTGGTGTACAGCAGATATTGGGTGGATTACTGGCCACTCTTACATTGTTTATGGTCCTTTAGCAAATGGCGCTACTACAGTAATGTTTGAAGGTGTGCCTTCTTATCCAGATTTTGGACGCTTTTGGGAAGTTGTAGAAAAACATAAAGTGACTCAGTTTTATACCGCACCAACAGCTATTAGAGCTTTAGCAAAAGAAAATATGGATTTTGTAGAAAACCATGATTTATCTTCCTTAAAAGTATTGGGCTCTGTAGGCGAACCTATAAATGAGGAAGCCTGGCATTGGTATAACAATAATGTAGGTAAAAATAATAGTCCTGTTGTAGATACGTGGTGGCAAACAGAAACTGGTGGAATTATGATTTCTCCTATACCGTATGTTACACCAACAACACCTACATATGCAACGTTGCCTTTTATTGGTATACAACCTGCCTTAATGGATGAAAACGGACAAGAAGTAAAAGGAAATCAAGTAGAAGGGCGTTTGTGTATTAAATATCCCTGGCCTTCTATTGCAAGAACTATTTGGGGTAATCATGAAAGATATAGAGATACCTATTTTTCTGCCTATAAAGACAAATATTTTACAGGTGATGGCGCATTAAGAGATGGTGTTGGTTATTACAGAATTACAGGTCGTGTAGATGATGTTATTATTGTATCTGGACATAATTTAGGTACCGCACCAATTGAAGATACCATAAATGAGCATCCGGCTGTAGCAGAATCTGCAATTGTAGGTTTTCCGCATGATGTAAAAGGAAATGCTTTGTATGGTTATGTTATTTTAAAAGAGTTTGGTGAAACTAGAGATAGAGATAATTTACGAAATGAAATAAATCAGCAAATAACAGAACACATTGGACCTATTGCTAAGCTAGATAAAATACAATTTGTAACTGGCCTGCCTAAAACAAGAAGTGGTAAAATTATGCGTCGTATTTTGCGTAAAATAGCTTCTAATGATACGGGGAATTTAGGTGATATTAGTACGTTGCTAAATCCAGAAATTGTTAAGGAAATTATGGATAACTCACTATAAAACACAGTATGTAGTTTAAACCGACTTTTTACAGAGTCGGTTTTTTTTATGCAATAATTTCTATATAACAATAGTAAACAGCAAAAAGACTTAAAAATAAAATGCCCAGGTAAGTTAGTATTTGTAACCACTTTTTAGGCTGGTGCTCTTTAGCTACATCTGTACTTAGTACATTTTTTAAATTCATATAACCAACTACAGGAGCTACTATAAAAGATACAAATGTAGCCAAAGCTACTACTTTTCCCATATTAGAATTAAAAAATACAATTACAGCCAAATTTATAACCGTAAGCACAAGTACGGCTATCGTAAAATAAGATTTACTTTGTTTTTTTGTTTCTTCAGTGGTATTATTTGGTTTGTTTTTTAGTTTTTGTAATACATCAATACTAACCCTTGCAATTGCATCATGAGCCGTCATACAAGAACTAAACATTGTTGCAAAAGCAGCTGTAGCAACAAAAATGGTTGTCCACTCACCAATATGTACAGTAAATAAATTAATTAGTTGATCTGCAAAACCTACAGCACTACTACTCATTTCTGTATTTGTGCCATAAAGAGATAAACACCCAATTGTCATAAAAAATATAGCAAGTATTGCAGTAACAATGTAGCCAAAGTTAAATTCAGACAATGCTTCTTTAAGGTTTAATTTTTTGTTGGTTAGTTTTTGCTTTTCAATGGTCCACATACTTAACCAACTAGAGGTTTCTACGGCAGTAGGCATCCAACCAACTAAACCAATAATAAATAAAATGCTGGCATTGCTAAAAAGTGACGGAGGATTAAAGTTGGCAACTTCATTAACCTTACCCTTAAAAATAACCATAGCAGTTGTAGCTAAAAGCGCAATTCCTAAAATTGAAACTATAATTTTTAAAGATTTTTCTAAAAAAACATATTTACCAATAATAAGTAGTGCAGATATAAAAGCAAATAAAGCAAATGCAACTAGGGTTATAGATGCATTTGTGAAATTTAAAAGATTTATAAGTAAACCAGAAGTTACCAAATACAAAGCTGCTAAAATGGTAAATGTAGACACAAGTGTAATTAGTGCATAAAACCATAAATACCCTTTACCACGATTTAAATAGCCCTCTATAAGTGTTTTGTTAGTAGCGTTGGTATACCTAATACCAAACTCAAAAAAAGGGTATTTTAAAATATTAGCAAGTATAATAGGTACTAACATTATCCAACCATATTGTGCCCCAGCTTTGGTAGACAATACTAGGTGAGAGGTGCCAATTGCCATACTTGCAAAAAGTAACCCTGGCCCTAAATTTTTAAGTAAAGTTGTAATTTTTTGCATTGTAGTATGTACTATTCTATCACTATTTTTTCGCCGTAAAATTTAGGTTCAGTATTAAATAATATGTCTAAAAACACTTTAACACGTGCTAAATATTCTCTGGTTTGTACTTTTAAACCTGCTTTTCCGTTTAAGTCTTTAGCATTAAAACCAACAGCAGTAAGGCCTTTTTTTTCTGCAATATAAATAGCTCTTTCATTATGAAACTTTTGAGATATTACAGTAACATTATCTAAGCTAAAAATAACGTGTGCACGCACCATAGAGTCTAAAGTTCTAAAGCCGGCATAGTCTAAAAATATTTTTTCTGCAGGAATACCTTTTTTTATAAGATCTCTTTTAAAAGTATCTGGCTCATTATAGTACTTACTGCCATTATCACCACTAACCAAAACAAAGTCTATTTTTTGCGCTTTGTACAAAGCAATTGTTGCATTTATACGGTGTACGTAATAAGGGTTAGGACTCCCATTTGTTAGTTTGCTAGTTGTGCCTAAAACCAAGCCAACTCTATTGTGTGGTACAGTGTTTACTGCATAATAGGTTTTTCCATTAGCGGCATTTTTAATAACGCTATTAGAACAAAAAATTGCCAATAAAGGCAATGCAATTAGTATAAAAAGGAGTATGGCAATTTTTTTCTTCATACAAGTTAAAGGTACAAAATAGAGACTTAGGATTGATGAAAATAAAATATTGTTAAAAATTATTTTCGATGTATTCAATAATTTAACTTTATTGGCATAAAATATGTTATGTTTTTTAATAAAAAATATAAAGTCAAACCACTAAACCACAAACCTTTGATAAAAATTTTATATTCCTTTTTAGTATTTGTGTTGCTTATTTCTTGCGCAAGTGTAGATAAACACAACAAGCAAATAACTAAGTTGCATAATGTAGAAGAACTGCATAAAGATGTTGATGTAGCCTACCGAAAACTACAAAAATTACACCCTCAATTATATATTTATACGTCTAAAAAGGAGTTAGATGCAAAATTTAAAACCTTAAAGGATAGTATTACAAAGCCTATGACAACTTACGCTTTTTATGAAAAATTAGCTCCTGTTGTAGCAGAGGTTAGGCAAGGACATGCAGGTATTTCTGTGCCAACAAAAAAATATAGACGTAAAGAAGGTAAAGCTTTAAATAAACTAAAAAATGAATGGTCTTATTTAAGGTTTGAGAATGTAGAAGATGCAGTTTTGGTTAAGAATACTCTTGGAGAAGACAGTACAATGGTAGGTAGTAGAGTGGTAAAGTTAGGAGATGATTCTGTTGATGACTTGCTAAAAAAATACAAAACTTATTTTTCTTCAGACGGCTATAACACAACTTTTCATAACAAATATTCTGCGCAGAAATTAGCTAGATATTACTATTATGATAAAGGTAGATTAGATAGTTTAGAGGTTACATTTTCTAAAAATGATAGTTTATATACTAAAATTTTTAGAAGAATACCAAGAGACTCTACAAGGTTTCCTAAAGCAAAAAAAGATAGTTTAAATGATAAAAAACCAATTAAAAAGACGAAAGAAGAACGAAAACTTGCTTCAAAAAAGTTAAAGAAAGAACTAAAGGATTATCATAAATACGGATATAGTTACTCTGAAAAGTATTATAACAGAAATTTAGATTTTATAGGTGAAGATAGTAGCGTTGCTTATATGAAAATTAGAAGCTTTACTAGAGGTGATTACGAAGCTTTTTATGAAGAGGCTTTTAAAAAAATAGACTCAGCAAAAACTGAAAATTTAATTATAGACTTACGTGATAATGGAGGTGGTAGATTGGTAGAAATTCACGATTTATATTCTTACTTAGCAAAGGATAAATTTAAGTTTATTGAGGAAGGAGAGGTAAACACAAGATACCCAATGATAAAGTCTTATATGTCTCGTAACAAAACAGTTTATGGAGCAGCATACAAGTCTTTATTTGTGCCGTTTCTATTTTTTAAAGAAGTTTTTAAGACGCACAAAAAAAATGGTAAGCTAGTATATAAGTTTAAGGAATCTAAGATAGCAGCACCTAAAGAAAATAATTATAAAGGTAATGTGTATGTATTAATAAATGGCCGTTCTTTTTCTGCATCTTCTGTATTTTCTAATGTTATAAAAGCACGTAAAAGAGGCATTATTGTTGGTGAGGAAACAGGCGGTGCTTATAATAGTACTGTTGCAGGCCAAACAAAATTGGTAAGACTGCCAAATTCTAAGCTAATGTTATACTTTGGATTAATGGTTTTAGAAACACCTTTTAAAACTGAAATTGAGGGGTATGGCGTTAAACCAGACATAGTTATTACACCTACTTTAGAGGATCGTGCAAACAATTACGATCCAGAGCTAAATTGGATTTTAAATTCAATAAATAAATAAGTTTTTAATGTACAACTTTATAAAACAGTTGTTCTACAACGGTAAACAAGTGTTTTGCAACATTAATTATGCATCTTTTATGTAAGCGTTTAGTTTTGGCAATAAATAACTAAACCCCAAACAAAAAATGAAAAAAATTACGTTACTAATTGTGTTTGCAGTATTGGCTGTAAACTTATCTGCACAAGAAGGATTAAAAATAGGTATACAAGGTGGTATTCCTTTAGATGATTATACAGATAATGTAAGTTTAATGGTTGCTGCAGATATAGGCCATATGTGGGCATTGGGAGAAGTAGTAGACTTAGGTGTAACTGGTGGCTACATACACGGCTTTGCAGAAAAATACCATACAGGCACTATTACTAATGATTTACCTGATATTCAGTTTTTAAAAGCTGCAGCTTCTGTGCGTGTTTGGACATCCAATTCTTTTTCTTTTGGCGCAGATTTAGGTCAGGGTTTTGGACTTAATGATGGTAATGACGGAGGCTTTTATTACAGACCTCAAATAGGTTATTTAATGGGAGAAAGTACAGAGCTTAATTTATCATATACAGGCATACAATTAGGAGATAATACAGAATGGTCTACGGTATCTATAGGTATTATGTACACTATAAAAACAATAAAGAGATTCTAAATAAAAAACACAAGATTTTTAAACACTTACATTATATCTAAATTGGTATAGCGTAGGTGTTTTTTATTTCTCCCATTACAAATGTGCTGTGTGTACTTCCTACACTTTTTACTGATCCTAAACCATTTAAAACAAAGTCTTGGTAATGCAGCATATCTTTTACTTGCACTTTAAGTAAAAAATCAAAATCACCAGAAATATTGTAACACTCTGTTACTTCTTTAATAGACTTAATTTCTTTTACAAAATTGTGCCCTATATCTTTTGTATGTTGCTTTAGTTTAATATTACAAAACACAGTTAATCCTTTCTCTAACTTTTCGGCATCTAAAACAGCAACGTATTTTTTTATATATCCGTTTCTTTCTAACCTTTTTATTCTTTCAAAAACTGGCGTTGTAGATAAATTTACTTTGTTGGCCAATTCTTTAGAAGTTAGGTTAGCGTTTAATTGTAGTAATCGTAAAAGTTGTACATCTATCTGGTCTAAGTTGCTCATAGAAAATTTATCTAAAAATTGATTTGAAACAAATGTATAAAAGATTATTATTCTTTTTACTACATATTTTGTAGTTGTTATTTCTAAAATCAACAACTTATTTAGCTAAAATATTTATTATACTAAACTTTGCATAGAATAATAAATTTACAATGCTATGAAAACTAATGTTTTAGGTTACCCAAGAATTGGAGCTAAAAGGGAGTTAAAAAAAGTAAGCGAGAAGTACTGGAAAGGTACAGCTACTAAAACCGAATTGGTAGAAATGGGTAAGCAGTTAAAACTTTACAATTGGAAATTAATGCAAAAGGCAGGAGTAGATCTTATTCCGTCTAACGATTTTTCTTTTTACGATCAGGTTTTAGATGCTACCTTAACCTACGGTTGTATTCCTGCAAGATATCAGAAAATAAAAGAAAAAGAATCTAAGCTGAACTTATATTTTGCTATGGCAAGAGGTTTACAAAATAATGAGTTTGATGTTACTGCTATGGAAATGACTAAATGGTTTGATACCAATTATCATTATTTAGTACCAGAGTTTACAGCTAATCAAGATTTTGAATTGTTCTCTTTAAAACCTGTAGAGGAGTTTAAAGAAGCATTAGCACATAACATTGCCACAAAACCAGTAGTATTAAGTCCGGTTACTTATTTGCTTTTAGGAAAGGAAAAAGAGGGGGGCTTTAATAAAATAGATTTGTTAAACAATTTGTTACCTGTATTTTTTGAGTTGATAACAGAGTTGGTTGCAGCTGGGGCAACACACGTACAATTAGATGAACCTTGTTTGGCATTAAACCTTACAGCTAAAGATAGGCAGGCAGTAACTAAATTGTATACCCAATTAGCCGGTAAATTTCCTGACTTAAAAATTATTTTAACTAGTTATTTTGATTGTTATGGAGATAATTTAGAAACTGTACTTCAGTTACCAGTATACGCTTTACATTTAGATTTGGTGCGTTGTTCTTTACAATTAGATGATGTTTTAAATGCGACTAATTTTAAGAAAGATAAAATACTTAGTTTAGGTTTGGTTGATGGACGAAACATTTGGAAAAATAACTTTGAAGCAACCTTAGCAACCGTGCAAAATGTAGTGGCAAAATTAGGGGTAGATAAGGTTTGGCTTGCTACATCTTGCTCATTATTACATACGCCCTACGATTTAGATTTAGAACAAAATGAAGAAACACTACCAACTAGTGTAAAGCAATGGTTGGCTTTTGCTAAGCAAAAAATTGATGAATTAGTTACACTTAAAAAACTTGCAACAGCAGACAAAAGCAAAGAGGTTGTTGCTAAATTATTAAGTAACACTAAGGCGCATAAAGCAAAAAAAGAATCTTTAGTTATACATAATGCTGCGGTAAAAGCAAGAATAGGTTTGTTAACTGCAAATGATAGTGAGCGTAATGCAGAGTTTTCATCACGTCAAAAAATTCAAAAAAATAAACTAAAGTTACCAGTATACCCAACAACAACTATTGGGTCTTTTCCACAGACAAAAGAAGTAAGGAGTTGGCGATCTAAATTCAAGAAAAAAGAACTTAGTTTGGATGCTTATAATACATTAATTCAAAAAGAAATTGAAGAAACCATACGTTTTCAAGAAAAAATAGGGTTAGATGTACTTGTACACGGTGAGTGTGAGCGTAATGATATGGTAGAGTATTTTGGAGAAAAACTAGATGGTTTTGCTATCTCTAGCTTTGGTTGGGTACAAAGTTATGGTAGTAGAGCTGTAAAACCACCAATATTATTTGGAGACGTATCTAGACCAGTGGCAATGACAGTTAACTGGTCTGCCTATGCACAGTCTTTAAGTTCTAAAGTAGTAAAGGGTATGTTAACAGGGCCGGTTACTATTTTACAATGGTCTTTTGTACGTAATGACCAACCAAGGTCTGAAACCTGTAAGCAAATAGCCTTAGCAATTAGAGATGAGGTTGTAGATTTAGAAAAAGCAGGTTTACAGGCTATTCAAGTAGATGAACCTGCTATTAGAGAAGGTTTACCATTACGAAAAGAATATAGAGATGCATATTTAACTTGGGCTGTAGAGAGTTTTAAAATAGCTACTTCTGGAGTGGCAGATAAAACGCAAATACATACGCATATGTGCTATTCTGAGTTTAATGATATTATAGAGCATATTACTAAATTAGATGCAGATGTAATTACTATAGAAACCTCTAGATCTAAAATGGATTTATTAAACGTATTTGTAGATTATAAATATCCTAATGAAATTGGTCCTGGTGTTTATGATATACACTCGCCACGTGTACCTACATTGCAAGAGATAGAAGATCTTTTAGAAAAAGCAAGTAAGTTGTTGCCTGTAGATAATATTTGGGTAAATCCGGATTGCGGATTAAAAACTAGAGATTGGCCAGAAACAAAAGCTGCTTTAGAAAATTTGGTGGCTGCTGCAAAAACAATGCGTTCTAAATTAAAAACTACCTATTAAAATAAGCTGAATAAAAAAGCCTTTAGATTTTACTAAAGGCTTTTAATTTTTTACTTTTTGGTAAGTAGTTCGTTAATTACTTCTGTAAGCTTAGCTTTATCTGTGATGTATTTTTCTAGGTTTACTATTTCTACTTTTCTAAAATCTACAGGATGACTCTCACTTTGTAAAGAGATGCTACCACTAGTTAATGGTTTTCCTTCTTTGGCTCCGTTTACAGGGTCTAGTTGAGGTTTTGTATAACGCAGCACTTCTTCACCATTTACATAATGTACTATTAAAGAATCTTTTAAAACCAAAGCTTCAACACGTACCCATTGGTCTCCGCGGTATGTTTTAGATGTAGATTTTGCACAATGTTCTTGTATTATCTCATCATTAAACACATACTGTGTACCAGGTGTGCAAATATTAGCAGTAGGGCGGTCATTTTTTCCGTTGCCTCCTAAAAGTTGTACTTCTATAGAGTTAGGAAAATCTTGCTCTACCGTCATTGTATTAGGAGACTGTCCGTGAATCATAATACCACTATTTCTAGTAGCCCAACCTTCACCACCTTTGGCTTGCTCTCCTACAAACCTGTACTCTACACCAATTAAGTATGCGCTGTAAGGCTTTTTGTAAAATAGGTGTCCGTATTGCTGATTAAAATCTCCGTAGTTGTTATAACGCACTTGTATGTTGCCATCTTTTACGCTAAAAGTATTGGCGTAATTATCATTTAACGGATGGTTTCTTATTTTTACTTGCCAACCTTTAAGGTCTTTACCATTAAAAAGTTGTTTCCATTTTGGTTTGTTATTGTTGCAGCTCATTATAAAAAGTGAGCATATAAGAATAACAATTACATTATAGGTTTTGGTTTTCATATTTTTGGTAGATTATTTAGGATCTGCTAAAATATAAATTTAAGGGAGAGTTGTAATGTATATGATGTTAAATCTGTAGAAAAAACTTACAGCTTTGTTTGTTTTTAAATTAGCACGTTTAAATTTTACATTGCAGAAATGTAATTGTAAAATAAAAAAAATACTTACCAGTTTATGTTTTTATCAATAAAAGCAATAAGACTTTTGGCCATTTCTTTTTGCTCATTTATACTTGGGTGTCCAGGAGTGTTTTTATAGGGCATAAAATGTGTGTAAACATTTTTATCTGCTATTTTAGCTGCTGCTTTGCTAATAAAATTCATCCATTTAGAGTTTTCTTTTGTGGCATCCATAGCTCCAAGAGCGCATATAATTTTAGCTTTAGGGTATTCTTTTCTTAAGCTAGTAATAAAGTTTTGATAAGCAGTAATAAAAAAGTCATCTTCTGGTTTTTTGTTCCCAAACCGGTGTTTAAACTCTTCATTTTTTGGCATATTCACTATCCAAGAATCATTCTGAAATAAATGTACAACTACTACATCTGGTTGGTATAAAGAAAAGTCCCATACACTGTTTTCGTTATTGGGGTCTAGTCTATTGTAAAGCTCTGGCATTATTATAGGAAACCAACTTACTGTAACTCCAATTCCGCTTTTACAAATAGCTCTGTATTCTGCATTAAAATGTCTGGCAGTTAGGGCAGCATAACTTAGGTAATTGTTTGTGTATGTACTATCTGGTCTGTCTTTTCCGGTAAAATCTTCTACAGCATAACCAGCAGTAATGGAGTTTCCGTAAAATTCAATTTTTCTAGCTTTAGGGGAGTCTTTTGGTAATATTTTACCTTGCTTATTCAGTTTAAAACCAAAAAAGCTTGTTTTTCCTTTATCCCATTCTGTTCTTTTGAATAGCTCTACAGTATGCTTTCCTTTTTTTAAATTGCTGGCAAGCGTATAATAGCGTTTTGTAGTATCTAATCGTAATAATTTAGCGCTGTCATTATCAACAAGAACATTATAATAGTTTTCTCCTTTTTCATCTTGTAATAATGCTTGTATGCTAGTGCCTTCAAAATTTAATTTTATAGATGTACCAGACCAGTGTAAGTCTGTGCTATCTGTAGTGTTACTATTTACTCTTCCCCAATATGTAATGTCTTTATTTGTATTGGTTATTATGGTTTTTGTAGTGCTTTTACAAGAAGTAAGCACTACAATTGATAAGATGAGAACGTAAAAAGAAAATTTCATTTTATATAAAATAATACATTGTTGGTTTAGTGTTAATAAGTAGTTTTAAGGGCTCTTTCAATTTCTGTTATAACTACAGTAATATCTTTTTTATTGGTACGCCAATTTACAAAAGAAGCCCTAACCCCTTTAGTGTTTCTATATACTGTTGGTGTCATATACACTTTACCTTCTTTGTTTAGTTCGGTTATAAAAAGAGGTATTTTATCTTGTTTATTTTTATCCTTTAAAGAAAAACAAACATTGTTTAAACGTGTAGGGGTTAGTAGTATTAGCTCGTTATTTTGAGTAATATACTCATCTAACATTTGTGCCATTTTAACTGAGTTTTCTACAATATCTTTGTAACCATCTATACCATAGGCAACAAGAGAAAACCAAGCAGGTAAAGCTCTTAGTCTTCTAGAGTTTTCTGGTAAAAAGTTTAGATAATTAAAGTTTTCTAAAGGGTCTCCTAAATATGGAGCATTAGAATTTTGAAATGTTTGAAGCTGTAGTAAGTTGTGCTTTTCTTTAATAAAAAAAACGGCACTATCATATGGTACATTCAGCCATTTGTGGCAATCTATAGTTATGCTATCTGCATTTTCCCAGCCTTTAACTAAATGTTTGTATTTTGGAGAGCATCCTGCAAACGCACCAAACGCACCATCTATATGCCACCAAAAATTATATTTTTTATGTAATGTGTTTATAGCTTCAAAATTATCAAAATCTGCAGAGTTTACGGTTCCTGCACTAGAGATAAGTATAAATGGTTGGTTGTCTAAAGCTTTAATTTTTTGCTCTAAATCATTAATATCTATAGACTCTCTGTTGCCTTCTTCAACTTTTATTTTACTAACGTTAGTACTGCCTATACCAAGCATAGATAAAGATTTTATAGCAGAAGAATGAGGTACAGCAGATAGTATATTTATTGGTATAGAAATACCATTTTTTGCAAAATCTTTTCCTTTTTGTTTCCCAAACCATTGCCTGGCTACTGCCAAGCAAGTAAAATTAGACATTGTAGCACCAGAAACAAACCCGCCTAAAAAGTTATGTGGTAAAGCAAACAAATCTAACAATAACTTTATAGTTTCTTGTTCTATTTGCACAGATACATCTCCTTGGGCAGAGGTTGTTTGCGGATTTTGATCATAAATAGTTGTGAGCCAATCACCAATAACAGCAGCAGGTGTAGACCCGCCAACTACGTAGCCCAAATATCTAGGGCCAGAAGAAGCAACAATAGTGTCTTTAAATTTTTTATTAAATAACTTAAGTGTATTTAATCCTCCAATACCCTCTTTATTTAAGCCTTCATAAATAGTATTTAACACAGGTAAAGTAGTTTTTTCTGTATCAATATTTTTAAAATATGTAGTGCCTTGTTTAGCTACTTTTTGTAATAATTGGTCAAAATTATTAAAATCTTCTTCAAGCAGTTTATTCATAATTTAATAAAGCTTTATGGTGTAAAATAGGATGCCTAATTGGTTTACAAGTTAAATAAACAAAGTAACCTAAATGTTATTTTTACTGTTTTTTAAAAGTTAACCTATGCTATTTTAGTTTTAATATGAGTTATTTTTTTGCAATAGAATCTCATATTTAATATACAAAAGGCAGAAGAGTTTACGCGTAGTTTAGTTATTTCCATTTTGGTATACTCTATTAGAAAAATGGCACAGTAGAAAGCAAATTAGTATTGCAATTTTGCAATATGAAAAAAATAACAAACTTAGGAATATTTACACTGTTATTGGTAAGTAGCTTAACAATAATGGTAGGTACAGTTATTGCGCCATCTTTAACAGGAATTGTAGAAAATTTAAATTTTAGTTTTTCTCCAGGTTGGTTAATTACACTACCATCTTTGGGAGTAGTAGTATTTGCACCAATAGTGGGTAAACTTTTACATAAAACAGGTTCTTATACTATGTTGTGTTTGGGGTTGGTGCCATATGCACTTTTAGGAGTTGCTGGGGCGTATATTACAAACGACTATATTTTAATGCTAGACCGGTTTTTATTAGGAGCAGCTACAGTTGCAGTGCAAGTGTCAGTAACTTCTTTTATTGCAGATTTTTTTACGGGTGAAAAAAGAATGAAACTTATTGCTTGGCAAGGTATGTCTATAGAATTAGGTGGTGTAATTTTTCTTTCTATTGGTGGTATACTTGGGCAGTGGCATTGGCAGTATCCGTTTTTTATATATTTATTAGCAATTGTGTGTTGGTTGTTGGTTATAAAAACATTGTTTAAAACAATTAAAAGTGATGAAGTTGTGGTTAAACAAGAGAAAAAAGAAAGTAAGCTAGCTATAAAAACTATTTTTTATGCTTCATTACTGTCTATGGTATTGTTCTTTGTTAGTTTTGTAACCTTACCCATTTATTTGCCAAAATCTATTGGTTTTACAGAGTCTTACACTGGTTATTTTATGGCATTTATATCTGTAATTGCTATTATTACAGCAAGTCAAATGCCTAGGGCAGTTAAAAAAATAGGAGATGGTAAAGTGGTAGCTTTGGGCTTTTTATTTTTTATGCTAGGGTATGTTACACTAGCTTTTTTTAATAGTATACCTCTATTGATTTTAAGTGCTGTATTTATTGGCACAGGTTTTGGCTTTACAATACCACTTTTAAACCATATGATGATAGAGGTTAGTGCGCCTAAAAATTTGGGAAAAAACTTAGGCTTGTATTCAATGGGAGTTTTTGGCGGCCAATTTTTATCAACTTTTATAGAATATATATCTACAAATTATGCTATTGTGTATACTGTAGCTGCTTTATTAGCTCTGGTTATAGGTATTGTACTTTATTATGCATTTAAAAAAATAGAAGAGCATAACCAATAAATATAGTATGCCTATATTTAAATTAAATTTTAAATATAGATGCCTGTAGCCAATTTAAAACATAAAATAAAGATAGAGAAAAGCTTAACTAAAAAGACAACTATGCTTTCTGGTAATTCTTTTGGAATTTATTTTTGCTTAACTGCGGATTATAATGCTGTTGTATATTTTAAACCTTTAAACGATTTTTTTCCGGATACAGCGTTTGAAGTTAAAAAAGGAATTTTATTAAATTTTGAAAGAGATTTAATTGAAGAAGATGATATAGAGTATGCCTTAGATGTAATGACGCTCTTTAATAAACAACCTCAATTAGTTTTAAAAACCCCTAAGCAAGTTGCAAAGGTGAAAAACGCTATTAATTTAGTGGTAGAAGAGTACAACACAGCAGCATCATACATAATGATGAAAACACTTTTAAAGGTGTTATTACTAAGTTTAATACGTATTGGTAATGAAAATTTTATAGCACAAGACCTTAAGCAAAAAAGAGTGTTTGATTTTTTAGAGTTGATGGAAACCTCTTTTTTAAAAGAAACTAAAGCTAATTATTATGCAAAAGAGTTGGGTATAACTGAAAAAAGATTAAATCAGATTTTAACTGAAAAATTAAACTTAACAGCAAAACAAATTATACAGCAGCGCCAAATTACAGAAGCAAAAAGGCAACTTGTTAAAAGTGAAATTACAATTAAAGAACTTGCGTTTGAGTTGGGATTTGAGTCTTTAAGTAGTTTTTCTAGATTTTTTAAAAAGCATACAGGGGTTAGTCCTTCTAAATTTTCTATAGATTTTAAATAGCTAATTATTATAAGCCATATTGTAATTTTTGTTTGGTTTTAAGTATATAAACGTTCTGTTTGTGTTAATGTAAAAATCAAACCTCCTTAGAAAATCAGTGCCTAAAATACTCATACTTTGCCTAGCAATTGCGCCTTTAAAAAAGCCAATAGGTACATTTTTAAATGTAGTTTTACCAACTTTAAATTTAGGTAAAATTGCCTTTTGTGTTTTTAGCACATTACCATAAGAATCTTTAAGCGTTTTAGTATCAGTTATTTTTAAAAGCGAATCTAATTTATTAGTTTTAGCAAAATTGTCATCAAATAATAGGAAACCAGTGTAGCCAGAATGAATTAAAAATGAATTCTCATATTTTTTTGATGCTATACTACTTACACCGCCTAAAAACATAAAGCCGTCTTTAGAGTATAAAGGTACTTTTGTATAGCCTTTTATTTTTGTAGGTATTGTTTTGTATACCGTAATTTTATGGTTTGTAAAGCTAATATGTAGGGCTTTGCCTTTAAATAAACTAGGTCCAAATTTGCCATCTGTTCCTGGGCCTGAGTTTTTATTTTCCCAAATAGGTAAATTACTCCAATTAAAACCTCCTATTTGTAACGTGTTACTGTTGCTATGTCTAGATGTGCTTTTTCCGCCCCAACTTTCTACAGTTTCTTCTGTGTTCCATAGTACACTAGTAGCTTTGGTAGTGCTTTTTTCAATTAAAGTGATAGATTCTGCAGCTGTGTGTAGCATTAGGCTAACAGTATCTTTTTTATTTAAAATGGCCTCTACGGCAATGTTATTTTTAGGAGTAAAAGTAAACGGAAAGCTACCTAATAAATTTGCATTGTTTTTGGTTTGAGATATGCCACCAAAAGTAACTAGTGTAAAACATAAATAAGTAAACAACTTTTTAAACATAGTTATTATTGGTTTAAGAGTACGTAGTGCAGTAAAGCTAATTTACATAAAGTTGGAGTAGGTGCGGTGTTAGTGTTGTTAATTTTTACTTACGTTCTAAATCTGTAATAAGCAAAGGGTTGTTTTGTTTTAGTTTGTCTAGTAGTTCTTTAGTTTTTGAGGTACTAGGATTTTGTTTTAGTTCCTCATATTCTGTGTTGGTTAAGCCAACCATTTGTAAAAACTGAACCTCACCGTGTGGAGTGTTTAATATACCTAATTCTTTGTCTATAACAAAGGCCAGAGCAGTAATATCTGTATTGTAATTACTTCTTATTGGTCCGTTTGCAGGTATAAGATGGTATTCCTCAAACCATTTTTCTTTGCTAAAAACGTACTTTCCTAAATTCTGAATTAAATTACACGCCCAATTAACATTATCTTCATCACTATATTTTTTTAGTCTAAAAGTAAGTTCAAAACCAAGTTTGCTATAT
This sequence comes from Cellulophaga geojensis KL-A, assembly GCF_000568425.1. NCBI lineage: Bacteria > Pseudomonadati > Bacteroidota > Flavobacteriia > Flavobacteriales > Flavobacteriaceae > Cellulophaga > Cellulophaga geojensis. The sequence continues at coordinate 339,107 of NZ_ARZX01000001.1, read as the reverse complement.
TCTTCTCCTACAGATTCTTCATTGTAATACAGCTCAGAAAATCCATAAGAAATGTAATGCAAGTGGGGTTCTTGCAAGTTACTGTTGTACACGCTAATGCCATCTATAGGCTCTGTGCCACCCAATGCATAAGGTAATTGTGGGGCATAATGCTGCGGATTTTGCTCTGGGTATATTTTTTCTACCACAGTATCTATACAGTCCCAACCAACAGCATCTTCTTCTGTATATTTCTTTTTGTATTCTTCTAGGGTCATAGGGTTATTTATGGAGTATTAAGTAAAGTAGTTACTTTTCTAGGTTTTAGTTTTTTTAATCACCTCTAAAGCCAATTCTTGTGTTTCTTCAGCTATTTCTGCCTTAGTAGGTTGTGTAGCAATTCGTTTAAATTCAGCCAGTAATTTTGGATCTATTGGTGCTGTGGCATTTGTGCCAAAAACTAACACAAGCCAGTATTTCCAAACTTCATCTTGGCCCCTTAAAATGGCAATAATATCATCTGTAATATGTTTTGCTATAGACTGTAAATATAGCGCTATTGGACCTGCAACGGGCCAGTTTAAATCTTGTAACCAAGTTAATAACTCTGGCACTATTGGTTTTACTTGCTCATAACTATAGTTTTTTAAGTCTGCTATAGCTTCTAGGTCTCCTTTGTGTTTTGGTAGTTGTGGTTGCAATGGTTATTTTTCTTTTTTAAACCCTTTATTGGTTAGTTTCCATTGGGTATGTGTTTGTTCTTTTCCGTAAAAACCAGTTTCCTCATCTTCTGGGTAACTAAAATAAGACAATATTTTTTTTTGTTCATCGTATTTTATTTTAATGTCTTGCCCACGGTTTGCTTCTGTAAAAATAGAGGTTTCTCCTATAAAAGCAGTGTCGCTTTTTTGCAATTCACCATCTTCTATTTTGTATACTTTGGCTGTACTGTAATGTTTGCCACCACAACAGGTTCCCCAGCCTAATAACAAGTAGTGCGGTTTGTTATTAATTTTTATATGGTGTACACCAAGTATAAAAACATCTTGATCTCCATCATCTTTATCTTTTAAATTTATATATTTAATAGATCCACTACTGTTTTTGTATTGTGCATAAATTACAGAGCTGTGGCAACATCCGGAGTCTCTTTGGCTCCAGGTATATGTTTTTACTACACTATCTAGACTGTATTGTATGCTTATATGTTTAGATAAACTATCATATGGGTTAGCAAAACTAGTAGTATCTTTTAAGTGTTCTACAAAACGTTGCTTTACAAAAGGAAACATACTGTTTGCCATATCAAAATCTACGGCTTGGTAGGCTTTAAATGTGGTTGCAAGTAGCTCGTCAGAATAATTATAATCTTCTTGAGCTAATGTACTATTGCATATTACAAATGCAAAAAATAGAATTTTAAGTCGTTTTGTTATTTTCATACAATATATTGTTAGGTGTAATCTTTGTAAGGGATGGCTAATTTTTTAAACTGTTTTACAATATTTTTTTCTCTTTTTTGACTTATAAAATCTATGGTAACTTTAAATTTTTTATGATACACGGTGTGTATAGTTATAAATGTTCTTTTGTTTCTGCCACCGCCCACTGTTTCTTTAGTTGTGTGGGTTATATCATTTGTAGGTATTATTTTTTTTACAAACGGATTTATTAAGTTTTTTATAATGATGTAATTTTTAGAACTTTCTATATAACCCATTTGTGTTGTAAAAAGTAACAAAAAAAGAAATGTACCTGTACTAAATATAAAATATCCTGGATCTAGGTAGTTGGTAATAAACAGGTCTAGCAATAATATAATAGAGGAAGTTAGTGCTATTAATATAATTATTTTTACTAGTGTAATATAAAATGGTATTGATGTGGTTTTGTTAGTAATAGCAATAGTACTATTAGTAACAGGTTTACTTATTTTTATCTGTTTATTGCCAAAGGTGTTGTCTAAGTGTAAACGTAGTTTCCAAAAGTTAGTGTAGTAAGCCTCTTTTAGGTATATTTTTTTATTGTTTTTTAGGTGTATGGTAAGTCCTTTTTCATAAATGGTAAAAAACATGAATTTAGAAGGTACAGAACTATGTAACTCAATACTCTTTACTTCATTATAAGTATATGTTTTAAATATGCCAATTTTAATGTTTTTAGAGTCTACTCTATAAAAAATGAGGCTCTTTACAATCATATAAATACCATAGAGCACAAAAGCCATAAAGGCTATTAAAAACAGTATAATCTCTTCTTTGCTAATTATAAGTACATAAAGAAAAAACAATATGACAATAAAAAAAAATAGCAAGAATAGGTACAGAAAATTAAATCTGCTGGTTATGGTTGTATTTTTTATGTTATTACGCATCATTTTTGTACTTCAATTAAAAAGTACAAATTAAAGTATATATAGGGTGTTGTAATGCGTTAATGTTTATTTGTAGTAATTAGGTGTATTACCGTTACTAAATAATTTATTTTTTAGCTTCTTTACGGTAAGCATTAAAAATAAGTACAGCCATAAATGCCCAAATTAACCTATATACCCATATGTTTATATCCTTGCCAAAAAATAGCACAGTTTCTGCGTCTCTCATAAAACTGTATACAACATTTACAAGGGCAAGTGCTACACCAATAATTAATATTGTTTTTCTCATAGCTGTTAAAACTAGTGTTTTATTTCTTTTTTTTAAGTTCTGTATTAATTTTCTTTTCCAATTTCTTAATCTCGGCAAAAGGTAAATTTAGAGCTAAAAAATAATTTCCGTTTCTAATTTTACTATTTACGTAAAAGCCATTAATAATTTTGTTATCTATAAACAAGCCTATGCTTTTACGCTCTTCAAAAGCTATGTCTGTAGCAATTTGCATTTTAATATCTCCGTTAGGTGTAAAGGTTAGGTTTAAACCAAACTGTTTTTCTCCAGTATTTCCAAATGTAGCACCTATACCAACAGTAGAACACTTTTTAATTGCTGTAATAGGAATTAATGTTTTTGTGTTAACGTATTGTGTTTTATTAAAACTTGGAACAAAAACTTTTACGCCAACAGAATCATTTAAAATATAAAAGCCCGATTTTAAATGGCTTGTTGTGTCTGTTTCTTGTGACTGCTGACAAATGCCAGTTGCACTCACAAGAAATAAAAGAAAGAGTAGGGCGTAGGTTTTTATAGTCACAATATATTTTTATAAGCCTTCTAGACCTGTTGTGGTAGCATCAAAAAACAATAATCCTGCAATAAGGAAAACGTAAAAAATAATCCAGATTAAAGAAATAACTACACCGGCAATGGCAAGTCCGCGTGGACGATTAAAAAGTCCAATTATAGATAATATAAGTCCTAAAATCCATATTAAGTGTCCCACAATAGGAATACAATATAATAGGTATGCAAGTATAGAGATTATAAAGCCGGCTATACCAATTGGATTGGAGTTGCTATTATTATTTTGGTTAATAATAATAGGTTGCGCTTGATGAGTTTCTTGTTGTTGCTGGTTTTGGTTGTCTTCTTGGTTGTGTGGTGTAATGTCACTCATAAAAATTGGCTATATTTTATGGCAATATAAAAATAAGTAGGTAAAATAGTACCTTATTTTATAAGTTATGCGAATTAAAATTTTTAGAGTAAATTAAAATAGGTGAAAACCAAAAAGGTATAAAAAGCAAAAACCCTTGAAAATCGTGAGATTAACAAGGGCTTTGTACTCGAGATGGGACTTGAACCCATACGGACTAATGTCCATTGGATTTTAAGTCCAACGTGTCTACCAATTCCACCACTCGAGCAAATTAGCTGTTATTACTAACAGGCAATTGGTATAATTTTTTCTGAGCGAAAAAAGGGATTCGAACCCTCGACCTCCACCTTGGCAAGGTGATGCTCTACCCCTGAGCTACTTTCGCAATTTTTATGAGCGTACATCTTTATCAGATGCGGGTGCAAATTTAAGACATTTTTCTAAACCACAAAGCTATTTTGAAAAAAAATATTGATATTTTTTATCTAATTTTAAATTTCATTTTCAAATAACATAAAATGAGCGTTTTACACTTCATCTTTTTTTTTGTGCAGAAAGCAATCTTTTTATCTCATTTAACTTCATTAGTGCTTCAACCGGTGTTAGCGTGTTAATATCTAAGTCTATTATTTCTTCTTTTAACTCTAAGAGCAGAGGGTCATCCATATTAAAAAAGCTTAGTTGCATTTCATTTTGTGCATCTGTTAGCTTTGTTGTGAGCTCTTCACTAGAGTGAGATTTTTCTAATTTTTTAAGTATTTTATTTGCTTTAGAAATTACTTGCTGTGGCATACCAGCCATTTTTGCTACGTGTATACCAAAACTATGTTCACTACCACCAGGAGTAAGTTTGCGTAAAAACAAGACATTGTCTTTTAATTCTTTTACAGATACGTTGTAATTTTTTATTCTGCTAAACGTAGCTGTCATTTCATTTAACTCATGGTAGTGTGTGGCAAACAATGTTTTTGCTTGTGTTGGGTGTTGGTGTAGGTATTCTGATATTGCCCAGGCAATAGAAATACCATCATATGTACTTGTACCACGGCCAATTTCATCTAACAATACCAAACTACGTTCAGACAAGTTGTTAAGGATAGATGCAGTCTCGTTCATCTCTACCATAAACGTAGATTCTCCCATAGAGATATTGTCACTGGCGCCAACTCTGGTAAATATTTTGTCTACGTAACCAATTTTAGCAGCTTCTGCTGGTACAAAACTTCCCATTTGCGCTAATAATACAATTAAGGCTGTTTGGCGTAATATGGCAGACTTACCACTCATATTTGGCCCTGTAATCATTATTATTTGTTGTTCTTCTCTATTTAAAGTAACATCATTGGCAATATAAGTTTCGCCAACTGGTAATTGTTTTTCTATAACAGGGTGTCTACCATTTACAATTTCTAAGTCTGTAGAGTTGTTTATTACAGGAGCGGTGTATTTATTGTCTGTAGCCAATTGTGTAAAACCACAAAGGCAATCTAGTTGCGCAATTAACTGTGCATTGTGTTGTACAGGTGCAATGTACTCTTGCATCCAAACAACAAGTTTAGAAAATAGCTCTTGCTCTAAAACTTGTATACGTTCTTCTGCGCCTAATATTTTACTCTCGTATTCTTTTAATTCTTCAGTAATGTAGCGTTCTGCATTTACTAAGGTTTGCTTGCGTATCCATTCTTCTGGTACTTTGTCTTTGTGGGTATTACGTACTTCTATATAATAACCAAATACATTATTGCTAGCTATTTTTAAAGAGGTGATACCGGTACGCTCGGTTTCTCTTTCTAGCATCTTATTTAAATAATCTTTACCAGAAAATGCCAATCCGCGTAGCTCATCTAACTCTGCTGAATATCCATTAGCAATAGTTTCACCTTTAAGCATATTAACAGGTGCATCTTCACTAATCATTTCTTTAATTTTAGCGCGTAGCATATCACAACCGTGTAACTGGTCGCCTATAAGTTTTACAGCGTCATTTTTGCTGCTACTAGTAAGTTGCTTAACTGGTAGTATTGCTTCTAAAGAATTTTTTAGTTGTACTACTTCTTTGGGTGATATTTTAGCCGTTGCTACCTTAGAAATTAAACGCTCTAAGTCTCCCATTTGCTTTATAGACTGTTGTAGTTTATGCAAAATGGTATCATTGGCTTGTAGGTACTCTATAACTTGATGCCTTCTTTTTATCTTTTCTACATTTTTTAGAGGCAACGCCAACCAGCGTTTTAGCATACGCCCACCCATAGGTGATATGGTTTTGTCTATAACATCTAAAAGGGTAACAGCATTTGGGTTGTAGGAGTGATATAGCTCTAGGTTTTTAATAGTAAACCTATCCATCCAAATGTATTCTTCCTCGGCAATACGTTGTAACGTATTTATGTGCTGTAGTTTGTGGTGTTGCGTTTCAGATAAATAATGTAAAACAGCACCAGATGCCATAATACCTTGCTCTAAATGTGCCACGCCAAAACCTTTTAAAGTTGCAGTGTTAAAATGCTTGGTTAGTGTTTCTTGTGCATAATCTTCCTGAAAAATCCAATCTTCTATAAAAAAGGTATGAAACTCGGTACCAAAAGCTTTTAAAAAATCCTTTTTATGTGTTTTAGAAACTAAGACCTCATTTGGTGCAAAGTTTTGTAACAGTTTATCAATTTGTTCTTCTGTACCTTCTGATGTTAAAAATTCTCCTGTAGAAATATCTAAAAATGCTACACCTATTTTTTTTCTTCCAAAATGTACTGCACATAAAAAGTTGTTGGTTTTGGCAGATAAAATATCATCATTTAAAGCCACCCCAGGAGTTACCAATTCTGTAACGCCTCTTTTTACAATTTTTTTAGTTTGTTTAGGATCTTCTAACTGGTCACAAATGGCAACACGTTGGCCAGCTTTTACCAATTTAGGCAAATAGGTGTTTAAGGAGTGATGCGGAAAACCAGCCAATTCTGTTTTTTCGCCACCATTGTTACGGTGTGTACAAATAATACCTAATATTTTTGATGCTTTAACGGCATCATCACCAAAGGTTTCATAAAAATCTCCAACACGAAAAAGCAACATAGCATCTGGATACTTTGTTTTTATAGCGTTGTATTGCTGCATTAAAGGTGTTACCTTTTTCTTTTTTGGTGTACTTGTTTTAGGCAAATTGAAAAATCTTATTGATTAACTTAAAAATTACAAAACGAATTTAAGTTTTTCTCTTTGGTTACAAAACCTTTGTTGATATTTGTGGATAAGTTTACTAGATATAAATAGAATGAGAAAGTTAAAAAATAACGAATTAGAGCGATTAAATATTGAAGAGTTTAAACAAGCAGAAAAAACGCCTATTGTTATTGTTTTAGATAATATTAGAAGTTTAAACAACATTGGTTCTGTTTTTAGAACAGCTGATGCTTTTTTAATTGAAAAAATATACTTGTGCGGTATTACTGCTAAACCGCCACATAAAGACATACAAAAAACAGCATTAGGTGCTACAGATAGTGTAGCTTGGGAGTATGTAAATGAAACTTTGCCTTTAATAGAGCAGTTAAAAAGCAATAGCTATGAAACACTTGCTGTAGAACAAGCAGAAAATGCTACTTTTTTAAATGATTTTAAAATAACTCAAAACCAAAAGTATGCACTAATTTTTGGTAATGAGGTTAAGGGCGTGGCACAAGATGTAGTTACAGCTAGTGATGTGGTTTTAGAAATTCCGCAATACGGTACAAAACACTCTTTAAATATTTCTGTAAGTGCAGGTGTTGTGGTTTGGGATTTGTGGTCTAAACTACAAGACAAATAAAACATTTTTTAGTTTTAAGGTATAAAAAAAGACCCAACTAAGTTGGGTCCATTATGTAGTTTGAGTTAGTTAGTTCCTCTGTTAAGAGATATGCAATTAAAGAAAACGTTTTGAATATTGCAAATAAATTGTGAAATAACTGTTAATTTAATACTCGGCTTTTTTTAAAGATTACGTAAAATGTAACCTTGTATTTCGTGTAAAATGTGCTCGTAATCAGCGTCATTAGCTACAAAGTCAAGGTCGCTAACATCTATAATAAAGGTATTTTGCTGCGGATAACTTTTTATGAAATCTAAATAACCTTTGTTAATTTTTTCTAGATAATCTGTCTGTATATCCTGTTCATATTCACGACCACGTTTTTTAATGTTGGCAATTAAGCGCTCTGTGTTTTGGTATAAGTATACAAAAACATCGGGCTTTTTTACATCTTTATACATTAAATCAAACAACTTACGGTATAGCTTAAATTCGTCTTGGTGTAAGGTTACTTTTGCAAATATGAGCGATTTAAAAATGTCATAATCACTAACCATAAAAGACCTAAATAAGTCTAGCTGAGATGTATCGTCTGAATATTGCTGGTAACGGTCTGCTAAAAAAGACATTTCTAACGGAAAAGCATACCTTGTTTGGTCTTCATAAAACTTGGGTAAAAATGGGTTATCTGCAAAGCGCTCTACAATTAATTTAGCATTGTAATCTTCAGAAATTTTATTAGCTAATGTTGTTTTACCAGCGCCAATGTTACCTTCTATGGCTAAAAACTGTGCTTTTGCTAGTAAACTTTCTCTGTTAGGGTATAATCTTCTTTCTGTGCGCTCTATAGCTCCTTTATCTTTACATTCCTGAAAAAGGTTTCTAGAATCTTTGTTTAATATTGGGTGGTAAAATTGCGGACCAATATCTGCAAGTGGGCGTAGTACAAAACTTCTAAATTGCAAGTTTGGGTGTGGTACCACTAATTTATCTGTGTTAATTACCTCTTTGCCGTAGTATATAATGTCTATATCTATGGTTCTGGCTTGGTATCCGGCTTCATCTGTACGTTGCCTACCTAGGTCATTTTCTATCTTTAAAATAATATCTAAAAGCTCAAACGCATCTTTAGTTGTTTTTATAGACACGCAGGCGTTTAAAAAGTCCGCAGACTCAAAACCCCATGATTGGCATTTGTATACTTTAGATATGCCTACTATTTCACCAGCTTTTTCCTTTAATAGAAAAATGGAATCTTGTAGGTTAACTATCTTATCACCTAAATTACTACCTATAGATAGGTATGCAGTTGTAACGTTCTTCTTCATTTAAAAACAAAGTAAATAAAATAGTTTTTAAGGCGCTATCTTAAAATTAAATATCTTTTTTGTAAAGGTATTAAAAGCTTAACTTAAGTATCTTTACAAATTAGTTGTAAATTAGAAAAGCAGATACTTTTTATGAATAAAACAGATAAAAAATTAGCCTTTAAAATATATTTATACTTAGGAGCACTTTTTATAACTTCCTTAGTGGTTTCTAATCTTATTTTTCAAAAATTTTTTATTTGGCAACCTTTTGGTGATGTTACTATTTTTGGAGCAACCTTGTTTGAGATTTCTGTGGGAGTACTTCCTTATCCGGTTACTTTTTTGTTAACCGATTTAATTTCTGAAATCTACGGTAAAAAAAGTGCCAACCAAATTGTTGTTGCTGGTATTTTTGCCTCGTTTTTTTCATTATTAATTGTGTATTTAGCATCTGCCTCAGAAGCTACTAGTTGGTCTCCTGTTAGCAATACTATGTTTAAGGATGTTTTTGGTAATACAATTTTGGCAGTTACAGCATCTATGTTGGCGTATTTATTTGCGCAATTTATAGATATACAGGTGTATCATTTCTGGAAAAAAATAACAAAAGGAAAGCATTTGTGGTTGCGTAACAATTTTTCTACTTTTTTCTCTCAGTTTGTAGATACCTGTACTGTTTTGCTGCTTTTGTGTTCTTTTGGAGAAATTAGTTGGGATAAATTTACAGGTTTGTTAATTAGCGGGTTTATTTTTAAGATAATTATAGCATTTGTAGACACCCCTTTCTTGTATTTATTCGTATATATAATGAGAAAAAGATTTAATTTAAAAATAAACCAAGAATTAACATTGGAGTCATAATAAAACAAGCTTAAAGTTGTTTTAATTGTAAGATTTATATCACAGCTTTAAAAAGGATAATGTATTTGCTTGGTTCAGCTAAATTTTAAAAAAGAAAAAATAGTTCTGTATGAAAAAGAAAATATTAAAAATTATAGGTGTTGTAGTATTGTTAATAGTAGTTTTATTAATTGCTGCACCTTTCTTTTTACAAGGCAAAATAGAAAAAATTATAAAGGATAAAGTAAACAATAATATAGAAGCTACATTAGACTTTGCTAGTGCAGACTTAAGTTTGTTTTCTAGTTTTCCTAATGCAAAGGTTACCATTAATGAGTTGGTGTTAACTAATAATGCACCTTTTAAAGGAGATACGCTTTTTGCATCTAAAGAAATTGCTTTAGATATGGCAATAACAGAACTTTTTAAAGATTCTTCTGAGGCTATTGGTATAAAAAGTTTAGCGGTAGATGGTGCTGCTTTAAATATTATTGTAAATAAAGATAGCATTGCTAATTATGATATTGCAAAAAAAGATACAGCAGAGCCTGTAGTTTCAGAAACAGAAGAAGAGGGTAGTAGCTTTACTTTGGCAATGGAGTCTTATAAAATTACCAACTCTAAAATTGTATATGTAGACCAAACTTCTGGTATGGCTTTAGCTTTAACAGATTTGCAGCACTCCGGTACAGGAGATTTATCCTTGGAGAAGTCTGAGTTAGATACCAAAACAAATGCATTGGTGTCTTTTGGTATGGGCGGAACAAATTACTTAAACAGAAATAAAGTTGGTTTAGATGCATTAATAGGAATAGATTTAAAAGAAAGTAAATTTTCTTTTTTAAAAAATGAGGCACTAGTAAACCAGTTGCCTTTGGTTTTTGATGGTTTTGTTAAAATTAATGAAGATAACCAAGAGGTAAATATTAATTTTAAAACGCTATCTAGTGAGTTTAAAAACTTTTTGGCATTAGTGCCAGAAGAGTATACTAAAAGTATTGAAAACGTAAAAACTACCGGGAAATTTACCGTTGAAGGTAAGTTAGATGGTATTGTAGACGAAACACATATTCCTAAATTTTCTGTAAAGCTAAATTCTGATAATGCGTCATTTAAATATCCAGACTTACCAAAGGCTGTAACTAATATATTTATAAATGCAGCTATAGATAATACAACTGGTTTGGTAGAAGACACTTCTGTTGATATTAAAAAATTAGCTTTTGCAATAGATCAAGATAGGTTTAACCTTAATTCTCAGATTACAGATTTAATGGGTAATACTAAGGTAAAAGCGCATTTAGATGGTAATATGAACTTGGCTAACATATCACAAGCTTACCCTGTGCCTGCAGATTTAAATTTAAAAGGAATACTTAAAGCAGATGTTTCTACAGCTTTTGATATGGCTTCTATAGAAAAGGAACAATATCAAAACACAACTACAAGTGGTACTTTAGACTTAAAAGATTTTGAGTACAACTCTAACGAACTTAAAAACCCGGTAGAGATTACAACTACATCTTTAACTTTTAACCCAGAAACTGTTTCTTTAAATGATTTTCAGGGGAAAACAGGTAAGACCGATTTTTCAGCCAAGGGTACAATTACAAACTTATTAGGTTTTATGTTTAAGGATGAAAAGGTAAAAGGAGATTTTGCTTTAAATTCTAATACATTTGCTTTAAATGATTTTATGGTTGATGAGGTTGAGGAAACAGAAAAATCAACTGAAAAAACAGAAGAGAAGCAAACTGTAGCTGATGAAAAATTAAAAATACCATCGTTTTTAGATGCTACAATTACTGCCAATGCAAATACAGTTTTGTATGATAATTTAACACTTAAAGATGTAAAAGGTACATTAAGAGTAAAAGATGAAACTGCCACGTTATCTAATATGACTACGTCTTTATTTGGCGGAAAAATGGCATTTAATGGAGAGGTTTCTACCAAAAATGATGCAGCAACTTTTGCGATGAATTTAGGAATGAATCAGTTTAACATAAGTCAGGCTCTAAAAGGTTTAGAAATGTTAGAGGTTTTAGCTCCTGTTGCAAAAATTATTAGAGGTAATTTAAATTCAGACATTTCTATAGCTGGTAATTTAAAAGATGATTTTACTCCAGATTTAGCTACAATTTCTGGTAAGGTGTTGGCAGAGTTAATGCAGACAGAGTTAGGCGGTAAACAAGAAAAATTTGTAACTGCTTTAAGTGATAAATTAAGCTTTTTAAAACCTGAAAAATTAAACTTAAACGGACTAAAAACGGCTTTGACTTTTGATAATGGAAAGGTGGCAGTAAAGCCATTTAAGCTTAATTACGGAGATATTGTAATGAATGTTGCAGGTAGTCATACATTTGATAGTAAATTGGCATACAACGCAACTGTAGAGGTGCCTGCTAAATATTTAGGTAGTGATGTAACCAAGTTAATTGCAAAAATTGATGATAAAAAATTAGAAGACTTAACTATACCGGTTACAGCTAATATTGGTGGTGATTTTACAAGTCCTGAGGTGAAAACAGACTTAACTAGTGGTGTTAAAAACTTAACAAGTCAGTTAATAGAAATAGAAAAACAAAAATTAATTGCCAAAGGAAAAGATAAAGCAACTAGTGTTATTAGTGATTTGTTAAACAAAAATAAATCTAAAACAGACTCTTTAACTCAAGATGATGCTAAAACGTCGGTAGTAAAAGATGTTGTAGGTGGTTTATTAGGTAAAAAAGATACTACTGCAGTAAAAAAGGATACAGCAACTAGTACCAAACAAGAAACCCAAAAAGAAGCTGTAAAAGAAATTTTAGGCGGCTTGTTTGGTAAAAAGAAAAAGGAAACAGAAAAGGATACTACTAAGCAATAGTTAAGCTTACGTAGTAACCTTCGTTACTTCTAATATTAAAAACGGTATTGTCTTCAAAAATTAGGTACTGGCCTTTAATGCCTTTTAATGTGCCTTTGTATACAGGTGTTTTATCCAGATTAAGACTTTTTACTTTTTCTGGATATTGCATTACCGGAAATTCTAGATGAGTTTCCTGGTTGTCCTCTATAAAATACTGTGTAGCTTCTTTTGGTATATATTGTTTTAATTTGTTACGCCATTCAATTAAATTTTCGTCATCTACAGTATTGGTAAGCATTTTACGCCAATTGGTTTTGTCTGCAACGTGTTCTTTTAGTGCAACTTCGGTTATGCCTGCTAAATAACGGTTTGGTACTTCTACAATTTCTATAGCTTCATGAGCTCCTTGGTCTATCCACCTTGTTGGTACTTGGGCTTTACGTGTAACACCTACTTTTACATTGCTAGAGTTTGCTAAATAAACAATATGCGGTTGTAGTTGAACTTTTTTTTCATAAGCTAAATCACGATCTTCTTGGTCTAAATGAGCTTTGCTTAACTCGGGTCTCATAATCCAATCTCCAGCCGTTGGGATCTCAAAAAAGCACGATTTGCAAAAGCCTTGTCTGTATATGGGCTTGTCTAACTTACAGTTAAGACATTGGTGTTTTATAAAAGAAATTTCTACAGATTTGTTTAAAATCTGATTTACATTTAAAAAGTCATTCTCAAAAACTAAATAATATTGTATAGGGTTTCCGTTCTCGGTTTGCATTTTTTGTAAAACACCTTGGTACTGCATAAAATGTATTTGAATATTAAAGTTGTATAGGCTATTTTTATCAAAATAACCACTGAAATTTTTCAGGATAAAGATACCTAAAAATGTCAATACCTTTTGTTAATTCTATTGCTTCTTGGTTGCTTAAAAAGCGGTATCATCAAATAGAACTCTTTTTAAAATACCCAGCTGAAGTTCAGGAAGAAGTAATGTTTAAACTGCTTAGTATTGCTAAAGATACCGAAGTTGGTAGGCAATATAATTTTGCTTCTATTACCAATTACAAAGAATTTGCAGAGCGTTTGCCAATAGTTTCTTATGAAGAAGTAGAGCCTTTTATAGAGCGAACTAGAAAAGGAGAACAAAATATTTTTTGGCCTACAAGTATAAAATGGTTTGCTAAAAGTAGTGGTACTACCAATGCTAAAAGTAAGTTTATACCTGTAAGTTCAGAGGCTTTGGAAGATTGTCATTACAAGTCTGGTAAAGATTTGTTGTGTTTATACCTTAATAATAATGAAAACTCCCAATTATTTACAGGAAAAAGTTTGCGCTTGGGTGGTAGTAAAGAGTTGTATGAAGATAACGGTAGTTTTTTTGGAGATTTATCTGCTATTTTAATTGATAATATGCCTTTTTGGGCAGAGTTGAGTAGTACGCCAAGTAACAAGGTGTCTTTAATGAGTGAGTGGGAGACTAAGTTAAATGCAATTATTAATGAAAGTAAGTTAGAAAACGTTACCAGTTTGGCTGGTGTGCCTTCTTGGATGTTGGTGTTGTTAAATAATATGTTAGAGCAAACAGGTAAAAATCATTTGTTTGAGATTTGGGAAAACCTAGAAGTGTATTTTCATGGAGGAGTAAGTTTTAGTCCGTATAAAGACCAGTATAAAGCACTGTTGCCTCGTAAGCAATTTAATTACTACGAAATATACAATGCATCTGAAGGCTTTTTTGCAATACAAGACAGAAACAATGCGGATGATTTATTGCTTATGCTTGACTATGGCATTTTTTATGAATTTATACCAATGGATTCTTATGGCTTAGAAGACCAGAAAGTGGTAGCGTTGTGGGATGTTGAGTTGCATAAAAACTATGCAATTATAATTACAACTAATGCTGGTTTATGGCGTTACAAAATAGGAGATACGGTAAGGTTTACTTCTGTTAGTCCGTATAGAATTAAAATTACTGGTCGTACCAAGCACCATATAAATGTTTTTGGAGAGGAGTTAATTATAGAAAATGCTGAAGAATCTCTAAAAAAGGTGTGTAAAAAAACAGGAGCACAGATAAAAGATTATACAGTTGCTCCAATATTTATGGTAGGTAAAGAAAAAGGAGCTCACGAGTGGATTATAGAATTTAGAAAGGAGCCTAAAGATGTTAATCATTTTACAGAATTGTTAGATAATGCTTTAAAATCTTTAAATTCTGATTATGAAGCCAAGCGTTATAATAATATTACGCTAACAATGCCTAAAGTACACAGTGCCAGACAGAATCTTTTTTATGACTGGTTAAAAGATAGAAACAAATTAGGAGGACAACATAAAATACCTAGATTGTCTAATAAAAGGGTCTATATCGATGAATTGCTTCTAATGAACAAATAAATTGGCTTATTTACGGGTTAATTATCATATTGCAATATATAAACCTAACCAGTATATAAAACTATAAATTATGAATTCAGAAAGACTAGTTGTTTTGTCAGATATGTGGGGTCCAAAAAAAGGAATGTGGATAACATCTTACCTGGCATACTTGCAACAGTATTATGATATTGAGTATTATGATATTCAGCAATTGGCAAATGTAAATTTGCTAAAACAAACAGAGAAAAATATACACAGCGCTTTTGTAGAAGGAGGTATTGATACAGCTGTATCTCATTTGTTAAAAAAAGAAACTAAACCAGCTCACTACCTTGCTTTTAGTATGGGGGGTTCTATTGCTTGGAAGGCAAACTTAAAAGGTTTGCCTATGAAATCTTTATATGCAGTGTCTGCAACAAGAATACGCAAAGAAGTGGAGCGTGTAGATGTAGATGTAAAAATGCTTTTTGGTAGTAAAGATTTGTACAGGCCTTCTGCAAAATGGTCTGAAACTATTGGAGTAGATTTAGAAGTTGTAGATAATTATGGTCATGAAATGTACTCTGACTCAGAAATTATTAAAAAAGTAAGCTTAGATCTTTTAAAAAAAGTAATGGTAAAACCAGAACAAGTTAAGAAAGAGGCTAAGGTTAAAGTATTAGCAAAAAAAATATCCTAAAGCATACTTTAGGATATTTATAATATAGTTTTTAAAAGCCGTTTTGTTATGAAACGGCTTTTAGTTTTTTTACTGTCTCGTAAGATAGTTTTTGCTCTGCGTACTCTTGTGTTACTTTAAACTCTTTGTCTTGGCTACTTGGTAGCTCAAACATAGCATCTGTAAAAATTGCTTCACATAAAGAACGTAAACCTCTTGCTCCTAATTTGTACTCTATAGCTTTAGAAACAACAAAATCTAAGGCTTTGTCTGTTATAGAGAACTTAATGTCGTCCATAGCAAAAAGCTTTTCATATTGCTTTATAATAGCGTTTTTAGGTTCTGTAAGTATTGCGCGTAACGTTTTCTCGTCTAACGGGTTCATATGCGTTAAAACTGGTAAACGGCCAATAATTTCAGGAATTAAACCAAACTCTTTTAAGTCTTTTGGAATAATGTATTGTAAAATGTTAGTGTTGTCTACATTGTCATCTAATTTAGATGCGCTGTAACCTACTGCTTGCATATTTAAACGCTTTGTTATAATACGTTCTATACCGTCAAAAGCACCACCAGCAATAAATAATATGTTTTCTGTGTTAACTTCAATAAATTTTTGATCAGGGTGTTTACGTCCTCCTTTAGGCGGAACATTAACAACAGTACCTTCTAAAAGTTTTAATAAACCTTGTTGTACGCCTTCGCCAGATACATCTCTAGTAATAGAAGGGTTATCGCTTTTACGAGCAATTTTATCAATCTCATCTATAAAAACAATACCACGTTCTGCTTTTTCTAAATTGTAATCTGCAGCTTGTAAAAGACGTGTAAGTAAACTTTCTACATCTTCACCAACATAACCGGCTTCTGTTAATACGGTAGCATCTACAATAGCTAAAGGTACATTAAGCATTTTGGCAATTGTTTTGGCCATTAATGTTTTACCAGTACCAGTTTGCCCAGCCATTACAATGTTACTTTTTTGTATTTCTACATCGTCATCTGCACTAGAAGGCTGTAATAATCTTTTGTAGTGGTTGTATACTGCTACAGACATTACTTTTTTTGTACGTTCTTGTCCTATAATAAAAGTATCTAAAAACGCTTTTATTTCCATAGGTTTTTTTAGAACCAATTCTGCAGATAAACTGTCTGTTTTAGACTGTTTAGTATCTTCTATAACAATACCATATGCTTGCTCTATGCAACGGTCACAAATATGTGCACCTTCACCTGCAATTAATATGTTTGTTTCTGCTTTGGTTCTTTTACAAAAAGAACATTCTAAATTTTCCTTTGCCATAAGTCTACTTCTTCTCTTTTAGAGTAAGGTGTTTATTAGTCGGTTTTAGTTCTTTTCCCTTACTAATATTTCGTCTATCATACCGTATTTCTTGGCTTCATCAGCCTTCATCCAGTAATCTCTATCACTGTCATTGCTAACCTTGTCAAAAGTTTGGCCAGAGTGCGTTGCTATAATATTGTACAACTCATCTTTTAACTTTAGTATTTCTCTTGCTGTAATTTCTATATCGCTAGCTTGCCCTTGTGCGCCACCTAATGGTTGGTGAATCATAACACGAGAGTGAGTTAAACCACTACGTTTTCCTTTTTCACCTGCGCAAAGTAAAACGGCACCCATAGATGCTGCCATACCAGTACAAATTGTTGCAACGTCTGGTTTAATAAATTGCATAGTGTCATAAATACCTAATCCAGCGTAAACACTACCTCCTGGAGAGTTAATGTATATTTGTATGTCTTTAGATGCATCTGCACTTTCTAAAAACAATAATTGTGCTTGTACTATGTTAGCAACTTGGTCATTAATACCGGTTCCTAAAAATATAATTCTATCCATCATTAATCTAGAGAAAACATCCATTGCAATAGCATTTAGTTGTCTTTCTTCAATAATGTTAGGCGTCATATTGCTTGGGTACATTGTACTTAATATTTTATCATAGTACATGCTGTTTATCCCTTGGTCCTTTATGGCGTAGTTCTTAAATTCTTTTCCGTAGTCCATATGTAGTATTTGGTATTTTTAAATAAAAAAGGTGCCGAAAATTTATACTTTCGGCACCGTAAATATACTTATTTTTTTTAGTGACGACCTATAGTGTAATTTGCTTTTAAAGCTATTTGCTATAGTTTGATACTAAATTTAACGGAATTTTTTGTTTTACCATATATGTGCTAGTGTTTTTTTAACAATGCACAGGGTAAAATTTATTCTTTTCCGTAAACTTCTTTAATAAAATCGTCATAAGAAAGCTCCTTAACTTTAAGGTTTGCTTTTTCTTTGTAAAGCGTTAATAATTTTTGACTCATTAACTGCTCAGACAATCTTTTAACTTCATCTTGGTTAGACATAATTCTTCCGGCTATATTGTCTAATTCTTCTTCAGCAGGATTTAATTGTCCGTATTGTGCCATTTGAGATTTAATAAAGCCTTTAGCAAATTCTTTAAGCTCATCAAACTCAACTTGAAGATTGTTTTCTTGTATTATTTTACCTTCAATTAATTGGTAACGTAAACCTTTTTCAGATTTTTCAAATTCAGCAGCAGCTTCTTCTTCTGTTAATGGCTTTTCACCTGTCATTTGAATCCATTTTTTTAAGAATTCAGTAGGTAAATCAAACTTTACATTTTCAATAAAGTTTTCAGTAATGTCATTTAACAATTTTTGATCTGCTTGTTGCTCAAATTGCTTTTCTGTATCTTCTTTTATTTTTTCTCTAAGTTCTTTTTCAGAAGTAATTTTTTCTTCTCCAAATAACTTGTCAAACAACTCTTGGTTCATTTCTGCAGGCTCACGTTCGTTAATTTCTTCAATTGTAAACGTAACCTCTGTATTTAAATCAGCAGTTTTATCAGCAGCTAAACCTAAAGCACTAGAAAGTTGGTAATCTTCTTTAAAAAGGCCTTTAGTTTTTAATGTAACAACATCACCAACTTTTTTGCCAACTAAAGCATCTAAAGCTTTTTTAGCTTTAACATTACTTAGTTCTATAGTTGTTTTATTGTTAATTTCTTCTTCTTCGTTAGCAAAAACTCCAGTTACTTCATCTTTTTTAGATACTTCAGTTTTAGAGATAAGTTTTCCGTATTGCTTACCAATACGTTCTACTTGCTCATCTATCATTTTTTTATCTGCAACTATTTTATATTGAGTAATTGCTTTTTTGGTCTTAATTGGAGCTTCAAATTCTGGAGCTAAACCTAATTCAAATTCAAAATCTAGATTTTCTGCATCCCAGTTAAAATCATCTTGTTGCTTAGGTAATGGGTTACCAAGAACATCTAACTTTTCTTCAGTTAAGTATTTGTTTAGGTTGTCTTGTATAAGTTTGTTTACTTCGTCTACTAAAACAGCCTTACCGTATTGTTTTTTAATAAGGCCCATTGGTACATGTCCTTTTCTAAAACCTGGTATGTTTGCTTGCTTTCTATAATCATTAAGAATTGCTTGTACCTTATCTTGGTAATCCTCTTTAGTGATAGCAACTTTCACAACTGCATTTAATGCATCAATCTGCTCTTTTGTAATATTCATTTCTTGAATCTGATTTTACTTAAATAAAATGGGCTGCAAAAATAGTACTTTTTAATTACGTCTACAACTTTTTAAATTGTTGTAATACAAAAGACTATGTTATTTTTCTTTATCGGTTTTTAAGATAGAAAATAATATGGATTGTAATAATGATAATAATAAGCTAAATACAATAGCCCATAGCCAACTATCTACCGTAAATCCTGACACAAAATAGCCTGCTAATTTTATAATACATGCGTTTATAACTAGTAAAAATAAACCTAGTGTTACAATTGTTACTGGTAAAGTTAATATTACAAGTAATGGTTTAATAAAAAAGTTTAGTAGACTTAATACCACTGCAACAATTATTGCGGTAGTGTAGCTGTCTACACCAATGCCTGGTAAAACTTTAGATAGTACAACAACAGCAATGGCGCTTAATAGTATGCGTAGTATAGTTTTCATAGCTTATAATTTTTTAAATTAACTTTTTATAAAGGTAAGCGATTTTTCTAAGAATTCTTTAGGGTTTTCTGCGTGTAACCAATGCCCGGCATTGGTTATAGTTTGTATGTCTGCATTTGGAAAATGTGTTTTTATAACATCTGTATCTAACGGAGATATATACTCAGATTTATCGCCTCTTAAAAACAATGTTGGTTTGTTGTATGTGGCAGAAGCATCTATGTTTTCTCCAATTTGTTCCATACGTTCTGCTAAAACGTCTAAGTTAAACCTAAAGCCTAATTTTCCTTTTTCTACCCAATATAAATTTTTTAATAAAAATTGACGTACACCTGCATTAGATATGTGTTTAGCTAACTCATTACTAGCTTCTGTTCTAGAGCTAGTGGTGTTAAGATCTAATGCTTTTAAACCATTAATTATTTCATGATGGTGTGGTGGGTAAAACTTTGGTGCTATGTCTGCAATTAGTAATTTGTTAACCAATTCTGGATAGCTACAGGCCAATTGCATAGCTGTTTTACCACCCATAGAATGGCCAAGAACAATACAGTTTTGTAAATTATGCTCTGTAATGTATTGTTTAATGTCGTTTGCAAGAATGTCATAATTAAACTCGGTAGAGTGAAAACTTTTACCGTGGTTGCGCTGGTCTATTAAATGTACTTGTAAGCCTTCCTCTGCATATTTATTGCCTAGGGTTTTCCAATTGTTAGACATTCCTAAAAATCCGTGTAAAATTAGCAAAGGTTGTCCTTCTCCAAGTATTTTAGAATGTAGTGTTGGCATTATTTTAGTTTGTTTAAGTACATATTTACAACATTTTCTAGCCCAAGGTAAAGCGATTCGCTAATTAATGCGTGGCCAATAGAAACTTCTAATAAATGCGGTACTTTTTCTTTAAAAAACGCAATGTTGTCTAAACTTAAATCATGACCAGCATTTATGCCTAAGTTTAATTTGTGAGCTAAAATTGCAGCATCTGTAAATGGTTGTACGCCATTTTTATTGCCTTCAGCGTAAGCATCAGCATAGCTTTCTGTGTATAGCTCAATACGGTCTGTGCCTGTTTCAGCAGCACCTTCAACCATTTTTAAATCTGCATTTACAAAAATAGATGTTCTAATATTATGGGCTTTAAAAGTTGCAATAACATCTTTTAAAAAATCTTTATGCTTTATTGTGTCCCAGCCAGCGTTACTTGTAATAGCATCTACAGCGTCTGGCACCAAAGTTACTTGTGTAGGTTGTGTTTCTAACACTAAATCTACAAACTTTTTAATAGGGTTGCCTTCTATATTAAATTCTGTGGTAACAATCTTTTTTAAATCTCGCGCATCTTGGTATCTAATATGCCTTTCATCTGGTCTTGGATGTATAGTTATGCCTTCTGCTCCAAAAGACTCTATATCTGTTGCTACTTTACATAAATTAGGTACATTGCCTCCTCTAGAGTTTCTTAAAGTGGCAATTTTATTTACGTTTACGCTTAATTTTGTCATTTTTATTTTATTTAGCTAGTGCAAAAATACAAATAAGGAATAGCTTTTGTTATTACTTTGTTAAGGTTTTTTATTTTTATTAAATGCCTTGGTATTTATAACCTTGGTCGAAAAAATTATTATTAATTTGCAGTAATATTTTAAGCTATGCAGATACAGTCTAACATATTAACAACAATTCCTACATTCTCTATAAATGACAGTATGGAAGAGGTAATTCGTTTTTTTAAAACAACTACTTTTTCACATGTTGCAGTTGTAGATGATAATAGATTGATAGGTATGATTGCCGAAAATGATTTTAAATCTTTTGAAAAAGGCAAAAAAATTGAAGATTACAAATATCAATTAGAAAATTTTACAGTAAACTCAGATACATCATGGTTAGATGTTTTAGAAGTTTTTTCTAAAAATGATGCTAATATTTTACCTGTTTTAGATAAAAACGAAGCCTTTGTTGGTTATTATGATTTAACAGATATTGTAGCTTTGTTTATTGGAACACCTTTTTTTACAGAACCAGGTGGTATTTTGGTTGTAGCAAAAGGAATGTCTGATTATTCTTTTAGCGAAGTAGCGCAAATTGTAGAAAGTAACAATGCAAAATTGTACGGTGCTTTTATTACTGAAATAGAAAATGATGTTGTGCAAATTACATTAAAAATTACTTCTGCCAATTTAAATGAAATTACACAATCTTTTAGGCGTTACAACTATAGTATTTTATTTGGTAATGATGATGATCTTTTTCTGCAAGATTTAAAAGAGCGTTCTAATTATTTAGACAAATACCTAAACGTATAAGTGTATGAAAGTTGCCATTTACGGACAAACTTATAATGATGATACTGTAGATTATGTATGTGAACTTTTAAGCGAGTTAAAACTACATAATGCCAATATTAGTTTTGAAAAAGATTTTTACAATTTTGTAACAGCCTCAAAAGAAATTGAAGATTTTTCAATTTTTACAGAAAATAGTGGTTTAGACGCTTCTTTTGATATGTTTGTGAGTTTTGGAGGAGACGGTACAATATTGCGTGCCATTACCTTTGTAAAAGATTTAGGCATACCAATTGTAGGAGTAAACACAGGGCGACTAGGGTTTTTGTCAACCTTTAAAAAAGAAGATGTAAAAAAAGTAGTGCAAGAGTTTGTTGCTAAAGATTATACTATTGTAGACAGGAGTTTGGTGGCGGTAACATCTAATGTAAATATACCAGAATTTAATGCTATTAATTTTGCTCTTAATGAGGTTACTGTAAGTAGAAAAGATACCACATCTATGATTACTGTAGAGACCTCTTTAAATAACGAGTATTTAAACTCGTACTGGGCAGATGGTTTAATAGTTTCTACACCAACCGGTTCTACAGGATACTCTTTAAGTTGTGGAGGCCCTGTAATTACACCTACTGCAAAATCTTTAGTAATAACACCTATAGCACCTCATAATTTAAATGCAAGACCACTGGTTATTTCAGATAATACTGTGGTGAAATTAAAAGTGTCTGGCAGAGAAAAAAACCATTTACTTTCTTTAGATTCTAGAATAGTAACATTAGAGAACGGAACAGAGATTACTGTAAAAAAAGCAGACTTTACTGTTAAGTTAATTGAGTACACATCAGAAAGCTTTTTAAAAACCCTACGCAATAAACTTTTGTGGGGAGAAGATAAGCGTAATTAATTGTCTGTTAAACAATAAATGTGCTATAAAACTGTTATTCAATGAAGAGAACAGAGGTGTAATAATTAGGATTCTACTAAAATCTAATATTATTATATTTGCAAACTTTTAGGATTTATGAGAATATTTATTGCTATTCTATTATTTTTTATTTTAGGCAACGCCAGCGCGCAAACTTATGAAGTTGGTGTGCTAACAGGTGGTTTAAATAATATTGGCGACGTTGGTAGAACCAATTATATAAGTCCAAGCGGATTTGCTTACGGTGGTATTTTTAAATGGAATAAAAGTAAACGTTATGCTTGGCGTGCTAGTATACTTCATGGTAAGTTTGTTGCAGATGATTTAAAGTCCGACTTAGCTTACAGACAAAAAAGACAATTAAAAATGGAGAACACTATTACAGAGTTCTCTGCAGGTTTAGAAGTTAATTTTGTAGAGTACAATTTACATAAATTAGGTCCGGCTTTTACTCCTTATTTATACACAGGTGTTACCTATTTTAGGTATGATTATAATTACTTTGAAGTTGGTTTTCTGCAAGATTTAGATCAGCGTGAAGGAGATTTTGCTATTCCAATGACAGTTGGTTTAAAGTATAGATTAAATCAATTTTTTATCTTAGGCGCCGAAATAGGTGCTAGATACACGTTTACAGACAATTTAGACGCTAGTAATCCAGAAAAAGCAAACGTTGCAACCCTTATAGATCCTAAATTTGGAAATATTTTTAGTGATGATTGGTATGTTTTTTCAGGTTTTACACTAACTTACACCTTTGGTAGAAAACCGTGCTCAGATTGTTTTGAGTAAATTATACTTATGGATACTATAGAAGATTTAAATAAAGAAAATATACCAGATCATTTAGCCATTATTATGGATGGTAATGGCAGATGGGCAAAGCAAAAAGGTAAACTACGTATTTTTGGCCATGAAAATGGAGTGAAAACTGTACGTAAAGTGGTAGAAAATTGTGCTAAATTGGGCGTGGGCTACTTAACATTGTATACTTTTTCTACAGAAAATTGGAATAGACCTAAGTTAGAAGTAGATACGCTTATGCGTATTTTGGTGTCTTCATTAAAGAAAGAAGTTAAAACTCTTAACAAAAATAACATAAAACTTAATGCAATAGGCAACTTAAGTTTATTGCCAGCAAAAGCAGGTGAAGAGCTAAAGAATGTTATGTCAAAAACCTCGGCAAACACTGGTATGACACTAACATTGGCACTAAGCTATGGTTCTAGGGATGAGATTAGAACAGCTGTTCAGGAAATTAGTATCAAAGTTAAAAATAATATAATTTCTCCCGAAAATATTGATGAAATCATTATTAATAACCATCTTTACACGCAAAATTTACCAGACGTAGATTTACTTATAAGAACTAGCGGTGAACACCGTATAAGTAATTTTTTACTTTGGCAAATAGCGTATGCAGAGCTGTACTTTACAGATGTTCTTTGGCCAGACTTTAAAGAACATCATTTAGTAGACGCAATTAAAAATTATCAGAACAGAGAACGAAGATTTGGAAAAACTAGCGAACAACTCAACTAACACAACCAAAAGAACCATTACTTTTGGTTCTATTATTACCATCCTTTTTCTTTTTACTAACCTTATTGCTTATGGGCAAGAAACATCTTATGAAGATGGTAAAAAGTATATTTTAGGTGGCTTAGAAATTACAGGCGTAAAAAGCTATAATGAGCAAACTGTAATAACGTTTACCGGTCTTAGGGTTGGACAACCAATTACACTTCCAGGAGAAGAAATTAGTGCTGTAATTAATAAGCTATGGGCTTTAGAGCTTTTTAGTGATATTAATTTTTATATCACAGACATTAAAGGAGAAGAAGTTTTTTTAGAACTTAATATAGTAGAGCGTCCTACGCTTACAGATGTTACTGTTTACGGAGTTAAAAAACGTAAAGTAGCAGATATAATAAATGACACAGACCTTAAGAAAGGCAAGAAAATAACACAAAGTCTTATTAATAACACAGAGAATTACTTAAAAAATAAGTACAAAAAACAAGGGTACTTAAACACTAAAGTAAACATTGCTACTGCTGTAGATACATCAGAAACCAATGCTCAAAAAATGGTTATTAATATTAAAAAAGGTGAAAAAGTAAAAATTAGTGACATTACTTTTGATGGTAATGAAGAAATGTCTGCAAAAAAATTACGTAAAGCACTTAAAAAGACCAAGAAAAAGAAATTTTATCGTTTTTGGAAAAAATCTAAATACATAGAGGAAGACTATAAAAATGATTTAACAACATTAATAGAAAAGTATGCAGAAAGTGGTTACAGAGATGCAAGAGTAATTTCTGATACTATTACTAATGTTAACGAAAATAATATTAAAATTAATATTAAGGTAGAAGAAGGTAATAAGTACTACTTTGGAGATATAGATTTTGTTGGTAACACCGTTTATCCAGATGCTATTTTAAGTAGAGCTTTAGGTATTAAAAAAGGAGATACTTATAATGGTGTTTTACTTAAGGAGAGAATTTCTGATAATACAAAACCAGATCCAAATGACCTAAGTAGCCTGTATCAAAACAATGGATATATGTTTTCTACAATTAACCCAGTAGAGGTTTCTGCAGAAAATGATACTATTAATTTTGAAATAAGAATTATAGAAGGGAAAGAAACGTTTTTAGATCATGTAACAGTTACAGGAAACGATAAAACTAATGACCACGTAATTTTTAGAGAATTAAGAACAAGACCTGGTCAAAAATATAACAAAGCAGATATAATTAGAAGTATTAGAGAGTTAGGGGCTCTTGGTTATTTTGATGCAGAAAGTATTAAGCCAGATGTTCTTAACCCTAACCCAGATGCTGGTACTGTAGATATTAACTATAGTGTTTTAGAAGCTGGCTCTAGTCAAATAGAATTACAAGGTGGCTACGGTGGCGGTGGTTTTATTGGTACGTTAGGGTTGTCATTTAGTAACTTTTCATTAAAAAATATTTTTAATAAAGATGCTTATGTTCCTGTGCCAATGGGAGACGGACAAACATTTTCTATAAGATTGCAAGCAAGTAGAACTTACAGAGTATATAGTTTTAATTTCTCTGAACCTTGGTTGGGAGGTAAAAAACCTGTACAATTTAATATGTCTTTATCTAGAACCCAACAATTTGCTTATGACTACCAGGAAAATGAAGTAGATAAAAAGAGACAGTTTTCAATATCTAGTATTTCTGTAGGTTTAGCAAAAAGATTAAAGTGGCCAGATGACTTTTTTGTTGCATCGCACTCTTTAGCATATCAATTGTATGACTTTAAAGATTACAATATAGGTTTGTTTAATTTTGGTAACGGTTCTGCAAATGCATTTTCTTACACATTTGGTTTGTCTAGAGAATCTTTAGCAGGTGGTAAAATATTTCCACGTGGTGGATCTAGTTTCCAGTTTAAATTTAAAGCAACACCACCTTATTCATTATTTTCAGATAAAGATTACAAAGGGTTAAAAGAGGAAAGTGATGAGTTGCAAGAGGCGCGTACTACAAGAAATTTAACAGCTTATGAGCAAACTCGTTTAGAAGAAATTGAGGAAGACAGATTTAAGTGGTTAGAATTTTATAAAGCTAGTTTTAAAGGAGATTGGTATACAACTTTAACAGGAGATTTAGTTTTACGTTCTAATGCAGAGTTTGGTTTCTTGGGTAATTATAATAATGATATAGGTAATGTTCCTTTTGAGCGTTATTTTGTTGGAGGTGATGGTTTAGGTAACTTTACTTTAGACGGAAGAGAAACAATACAATTAAGAGGATATGAAAACCAATCTTTAACGCCGGTAATTGAAAGTACTAACGAACAAGAAGGTGGTGTGGTTTACAATAAATTCTCTATGGAACTTAGATATCCTATAACATTAAAGCCTTCTGCATCTATTTATGCATTAGGATTTTTAGAAGGAGGTAACTCTTTCAGCAATTTTACTGAATTTAATCCGTTTGAAATAAAACGATCGGCCGGAGTAGGGTTGCGCATATTTATGCCAGCTTTTGGTCTATTGGGAATTGACTTTGGTTATGGGTTTGACAAGGATAACTTGCCAACCTCTACTGAACCAAGTGGATGGCAAACACACTTCATCATTGGTCAGCAGTTTTAATTACAAAGAATATTTCTAATTTACCATATGTTAATAAGCTTGTTTTTAGGTAATTAATATTTTTGGCACGATATTTTCTATGTATTAAAACGATAAACAAAATGAAAACAAAAGTTCTTTTAATTTTAACTACGTTGCTATTGTCAACTAGTATTTTTGCCCAAAGGGGAGTTAGGGTAGCCTATGTAGATATGGAATACATTTTAGAAAATGTAGAAGAATACAGAGAGGCTACAGAGCAACTTGCTAGTAAAGTTGAAAAATGGAAACTAGAAATAGAAGGTGAGAAAAAGCAGATTTATGATATGAGGCAAACCTTACTTGCTGAAAAAGTTTTATTAACTAATGAGTTAATTGAAGAGCGAGAAGAGGAAATTTCTTTGTTAGAAAAAGAAATGCTACAATACCAACAAGACAGGTTTGGTCCTCAAGGAGATTTGGTAATGCAAAAATTAAGATTGGTGCAGCCAATACAAGACCAAGTTTTTAGTGAGGTGCAAAAAATAGGAAAGAATAAAAATTACGATTTTATTTTTGATAAATCTGCAGATGTTGTAATGTTGTATGCAGAGAAAAGAAATGACATTAGTGAGTTGGTGCTTAGAGCAATTTCTAGAACCAGAAAAATTAGTGCCCCTAAAAAAAGTGCTAGAAGTAGGTTTGAAGATGAAGAGGAAGAGAAGCCAATTACAGAAGCTTTAAGAATTAGACAAGAGCAAGCTAAAGAAGCAGATGCGGCAAGAGCAAAAAGTGCAGAAGAAAAGAGGGCAGAACAATTAAAATTAAGAGAAGAACGTAAAAAGGCTTACGAGGCTAGAAGAAAAAAGTTATTAGAAGAAAAAGCAGCTAAACAGAAGAAAACCAAAGAAGAAAAAGACGATAATTAATAAAAGTCTATACACTAAAATTAACTAAATACTTAAATTAACATTCAATTACTATTATGAAACATTTAAAGAAAATAGCAGTAGCATTTGTATTATTTGTAGCTACAACAGCATTTGTAAACGCACAGTCTAAAGTTGCGCATATTAATGTACAACAGTTGTTACAAGAGATGCCTGCAATGAAGCAAGCTGATGCAGAATTAAAAAAATTAAATGAAACTCTAGGTGCAGATATACAAGCAAGTATGACAGAAGCTAGAAATAAGGCTACACAGTACCAAAATGAAGCGGCTTCTAAAACTGCAGAAGAGAATGCTAAAAGAGAGCAAGAAATAATGACTTACCAAAAAACAATTCAAACTGCACAACAAGCTGCACAACAAGAATTGCAAAAAAAGCAACAAGAGTTGTTAGCTCCAATACAGGAGTCTGCAATGAAAGCTATAGAAAAAGTAGCAGCTGCTCAAGGTTATGATTACGTTATTGATGCTAGCCCTGGTGCTGGTGTTCTTGTAGCAAAAGGTAAAGATCTTTTAGCTGACGTTAAAAAAGAATTAAACTTCTAATAAACCATATTAGTTTATTATAAAGGCTGTGCTATTTGCACAGCCTTTTTTGTTTCTTTGTGGTATATTTAGTTTTTAAAAAATTATAGTTTGTAATGCAAAACAATCCTATTGGTGTTTTTGACTCAGGAGTTGGTGGTACTTCTATTTGGAAAGAAATTCATAAATTACTTCCTTTAGAAAATACAATTTATTTAGCTGATAGTGCTAATGCACCCTACGGGAAAAAGTCACCAGAAGACATTTTAAGGCTTAGTATAAAAAACACTGAGCTTTTACTACAACACAACTGTAAAATAATTGTGGTTGCTTGTAATACTGCTACAACTAATGCAATTACGTATTTAAGAGAAACTTACACTAATGTTTCGTTCATAGGCATAGAGCCAGCTATAAAACCTGCTGTATTGCAGTCTAATTCTAAAACTGTAGGTGTTTTGGCTACAAAAGGAACATTGTCTAGTAGTTTGTTTCATAGTACTGTTAAAAACCACGCAGAAGGCATTAAAATAATAGAGAAAGAAGGAGAGGGGTTGGTTCCTTTAATAGAATCTGGAAAGGCTACTTCTGTAGAGGCAAAAGATTTATTAAAAACATTTTTGGAGCCTATGCTAGAGCAGAATATAGATTACCTTGTTTTGGGTTGTACTCATTACCCTTATTTAATACCTGTGTTAAAAGAATTATTGCCTGCACATGTTAATATTATTGATTCTGGAGAGGCTGTTGCGAGGCAAACAAAAGCTATTCTAGAAAGAAAAAATTTGTTAAATAGGGATAATGTAGCCTCTTCACATAAATTTTACACAAATGCAGATGTGTCTATTCTAAGATCTTTTTTAAAGGGTGCTAAAGCTACTGTAAATGTTGCGTATTTAGATTTTTAAAATCTATTTAGCATTTGCGTACATATGTTAAATATGTAAAATCTAATTTGTGTTTTTCATCTTTTGGGTGGTATTCTTCAAAAACCACTTCCCAATTTTCTTTATTTAGTTCAGGAAAAAATGTGTCGGCGTCAAAAGTCGCGTGTACCCTTGTAAGTTCTATTTTTTGCGTGTACTCTAAAGCTAGCTTGTAAATTTCTCCGCCGCCAATTATAAACACTGTTTCTTCTTGTTGGGTGGCCTTTAACGCGTCCTCTAAAGAGTGTACAACCACACAATTGCTATAATTAATAGTGTAGTTTTTGTCTCTTGTAATAACTATATGCTTTCTGTTAGGAAGGGGTTTGGGGAAGCTCTCAAAAGTTTTTCTGCCCATAACAATTGGGTTGCCTGTAGTGATTTTTTTAAAACGTTTAAAGTCATCTGGCAAGTGCCAAAGCAAATCATTGTCTTTTCCTAAGGCATTGTTTTCTGCCGCAGCAGCAATAGCAATTATTTTTTGCACAACTTGTAATTTAGATAATTATATAGCTACCTTTCCTTTAATGTGTGGGTGTGGATCATAACCTTCTAATGTAAAATCATCAAAAGTAAAATCAAAAATATTTTTCACATCAGGATTAATAATCATTTTAGGTAAAGCCCTTGGTTCTCTACTTAATTGTAATTCTACTTGCTCTAAATGATTGTTGTATATGTGTGCGTCTCCAAACGTATGAATAAAGTCTCCTGCTTCATAACCGCAAACTTGTGCCATCATCATTGTAAATAAGGCATAAGAAGCAATATTAAAAGGGACTCCTAAAAAAATATCTGCACTTCTTTGGTATAACTGACATGATAATTTACCATCTGCCACATAAAATTGAAAAAATGCGTGACAAGGAGGTAGTGCTGCTTTACCATTTGCTACATTTTCAGAGAAAGAAACAGAGGTGTCTGGTAAAACACTAGGATTCCAAGCTGTAACTAGCATTCTTCTGCTGTTAGGATTGTTTTTTAGTGTTTCAATTACCTCTTTAATTTGATCAATATCTTCACTATTCCAATTACGCCATTGGTGCCCGTAAACAGGACCCAAATCTCCGTTTTCATCTGCCCATTCATTCCAAATACGAACTCCGTTTTCTTGTAGGTAAGCAATATTTGTATCGCCCTTTAAAAACCATAGTAATTCGTGAATGATAGATTTTAAATGCAGTTTTTTTGTGGTAACCATAGGAAAGCCTTTGCTAAGGTCAAATCGCATTTGGTATCCAAAAACACTTATTGTTCCGGTGCCTGTACGGTCTCCTTTTTGGTTGCCTGTTTCTTGTACGTGTTTAAGTAAGTCGTGATATTGTTTCATTTTAAAGCAGCATCTTTCTTCTGTTTAGTGCAAACAGAAATTGTTTAGTCTTATGTAAAAATAAGTAATAGCCTAATAAGTTTTGAATAATGATTTAATCATATATCCAAAACTTATTAACTAGTTTGTAAATTTGTTATGTTTTGGTGTTAGCCTAATATCATTCCTGCAATAGTAGCAGAAAGTAATGAAGCTATAGAACCGCCTAGTACAGCTTTAAGTCCAAGTTCTGATAATGTTTTTCTTTGGTTAGGAGCTAAAGATCCAATACCACCTATTTGTATACCAATTGAAGCAAAGTTGGCAAAGCCACAAAGCATATAGGTAGCCATTAAAATAGACTTATTGTAAGTAAAATGTGGATTAGAGGCAATGTTTTTTAGTTCTGCTAATTGTTTGTATCCAATAAATTCGCTTGCAGCCAATTTAACACCTAGCAATTGTCCCATAAGCATAATGTCTTCTTTGGCAACACCAATTAACCACATTAATGGAGCAAAAATGTAACCTAAAATAAATTCTAACGATAAACCTTTATATTGAGTATTGTTGCTAATTATGCTATTTAGTGATGTAAAATGCCAAGATATGTCTAAGGATTTTATTGTAATACCATCAAAGCTTGCAGCAAAACTTAAAACTCCATTAACCATTGCGATAAGGGCAACAAATACTAAAAGCATTGCGCCAACATTTACAGCTAATTTTAGACCTTCAGTTGTTCCGTTTGCAATAGCATCTAAAATATTAGCACCTATTTTGTCTTGTGAAACGTGTACATTTGTGTCAACTTTTTCAGTCTGTGGGTATAAGATTTTAGAAATTACAATAGCGCCAGGAGCAGCCATTACAGAAGCAGCTAATAAGTGCTTGGCAAATTCTAATCTAAGTACAGGATCATTTCCTCCTAAAAAACCAATATAAGCAGCTAAAACAGCACCAGCTACAGTTGCCATACCGCCAACCATAACTAATAAAATTTCAGACTTATTCATTTTTTCTAAATAAGCTTTTATTAATAGTGGAGCTTCAGTCTGGCCTAAAAATATGTTACCAGCTACAGATAAACTTTCTGCGCCAGATATACCTAGTGTCTTTGTTAGTAGCTTGGCTAATGCTTTTACAACACGTTGAATTATTCCTAAGTAAAACAATACAGAAGTTAAGGCAGAGAAAAAGATGATAGTAGGTAACACTTGAAAGGCAAATATGAAACCAAATTTATCCATATCTGTTACTAATCCTTCAAATAAAAATTTACTCCCTTTAGTTGTAAAATCAAGTATGCTAACAAAAACTTTACCTATGCTATCAAAAACAACAGCAATAAATTCAATTTTTAGTACGCCAACAGCAATTATAAGTTGTAAACCTAAACCAATACCAACCGTCTTCCAATTAATAGCTTTACGGTTTGAACTAAATAAAAAGGCTATTAGTATTAAAACAGCCATACCTAAAAGTCCTCTTAATAAACTGCTAACGGAAAATCCTGCATTGTCTATAATGGGCTTTATGGTGGTGTTACTGTCTATTGTGGTTTGTATGGTTTCTACAGCTGCTTGTGCAGGTATAGAGTCTTGTGCTATAGATGGAAATATAACAAAAAAAGCAAATAGGAAAATCCAGTAACTTTTTTTCATAATAAATTTTGTGTAAGTGTTATTTTCTTTTTGAGATTTCATCTCGTAGTTTAGCAGCCTTTTCATAATCTTCATTGGCTACTGCTTTGTTAAGTTCTTCATGTAGCTCACTTAAATTTAATTCTCTGTAAGCATCAGAAGGGTTAGATTCTATTTCTACAGTTTCACCTTCTTGTAGAATTTCATCAACCATTATACTATCATCTTTGTCTTTGTCTTCATCCTCTTCTTTAGATGAAAATTTCAAGAAAATACCAGCTTTATCCAGAATGGTTTTGTAGGTAAATATAGGTGCATCAAAACGAAGTGCTAATGCAATAGCATCACTAGTTCTGGCGTCAATAATTTCTTCTACCATATCTCTTTCACAAATAATACTAGAATAAAATACGCCGTCTACTAACTTGTGTATAATTACTTGTTTAATAACAATGGCAAATCTATCTGCAAAATTTTTAAAAAGATCGTGGGTTAGTGGTCTTGGTGGCTTAATTTCTTTTTCTAGTGCAATAGCAATAGATTGTGCTTCAAAAGCACCAATAACAATAGGTAGTTTTCTGTCGCCCTCTACTTCATTAAGTATAAGTGCGTAGGCGCCATTTTGCGTTTGGCTATAAGAAATTCCTTTTATTTTTAATCGTACTAAACTCATATAAACTTTTAAAATTACTAAGGGCTGTTTAAATAAAAGGGTTTACCTTGTATTTAAACAGCCCTTTAGTATGGGCACAATTTATAAAAAATTAAGCGTTTTGGGCTTTAAATTCTTTTAATTTTTCGATTAAGGTAGGAACCACCTCAAAAGCATCGCCAACAATACCGTAATCTGCTGCCTTAAAGAAAGGTGCTTCTGGGTCTGTATTTATAACTACTTTTACTTTAGAAGCGCTAATACCTGCTAAGTGTTGTATTGCCCCAGAAATACCAATGGCAATGTATAAATTACTAGCAACTGGTTTACCTGTTTGGCCTACGTGTTCACTGTGAGGTCTCCATCCTAAATCTGATACTGGTTTAGAACAAGCTGTTGCAGCGCCAAGAACGTCTGCTAACTCTTCAATCATTCCCCAGTTTTCTGGACCTTTTAATCCTCTACCGCCAGATACTACCACATCTGCATCTGCAATTGTAGCTTTACCAACAACTTTGTCTATTTCTATAGATTTTGTAGAAAAGTCTGCATCTGTAATTGCAGGAGAAAAATCTTCTACACTTGCAGAAATCGTATTTTCTTTAGCTCCAAAAGCATTATTAGATACACCTATAACTTTAACATCTGTGTCTATAGTTGTGTGTGCAAAACCTTTGTTGCTAAATACTGTTCTTTTTACTTTTAAAGGAGAAGTACTTTCTGGTGCTTCTACCACATTTGGTGCGTAGCCAGCTTTTAATTTAGCAGCTACAATAGGAGCTAAAAATTTGCTATCTGTACTAGATCCAATAATAATAACCTTAGCTGTTTCTTTCTCTGCTGCTTCTGTTAATGCGTGTGCATATGCTTTTGCATTAAAAGTTTTTAGAGAGTCATTACTAACATTTAACACTTTAGTAACGCCATAGTTACCTAGGGTTTCATTGTTATCTGCGTTAAAAGACACAGCGGTAACAGTTGTACCTAATTGTTGTGCTACTGCGTAAGCGTAAGAAGCTACTTCAAAAGCACTCTTTTTAAATTTTCCGTTTTCTGATTCTGTATATACTAAAACTGACATAATTAGATTGCTTTTGCTTCGTTATGTAATAGGTTAATTAACTCGTCTATATTATCTGCATCAACTAATTTAACAGCACCTTTAGCTGCAGGCTTATCAAAACTTACATCATTTGTAGCGCTAGTTGCATCAGTTGGTTCTACTACTGTTAAAGCTTTTTTACGAGCCATCATTATACCTCTCATATTAGGTATTCTTAAATCGCTTTCTTCAACTAAACCTTTTTGGCCTCCGATAACTAAAGGTAATGAAGTGCTTATTTTTTCTTTACCACCATCTATTTCTCTAGTTGCGGTAACAGTATCACCATCAATCTCTAAACCAGTACAAGTATTTACAAAGTTCATATCTAATAAGGTAGCAATCATACCTGGTACCATACCACCGTTGTAGTCAATAGACTCACGACCAGCAATTACTAGGTCGTAACTTCCGTTTTTAATTACTTCGGCTAATTGTTGTGCTACAAAAAAACCATCAGTAGGTTCTGCGTTAACACGTATTGCTTCATCAGCACCTATTGCTAATGCTTTTCTTATTGTAGGTTCTGTTGTTGCGGTACCAACGTTCACAACATGTACAGTTGCTCCTTGTTTTTCTTTAAACCACATTGCTCTTGTAAGACCAAATTCATCATTTGGATTAATTACAAATTGTACACCGTTTGTATCAAACTTAGTATCTCCTTCTGTAAAGTTAATTTTAGAAGTAGTGTCTGGTACGTTACTTATGCAGACTAATATTTTCATCTTTTATCAATTTTATAATAACTTGGCTAAGATACCAATAAAATTTGTAATTTACTATGCATGCATAATAAATTTTATCGTTTTTTTGCCAGTATGTTAACTGTAATTGAAAGATTATTTCCTATTTTTGCTAGCGTTTTTATCGATTATAATAATTTATTCCACATAAATGAAAACATTACAGTTTAGAGAGGCTATTGCTGAGGCTATGTCTGAAGAGATGCGAAAAGATGAATCTATCTATTTGATGGGTGAAGAAGTAGCTGAGTATAATGGTGCTTACAAAGCATCTAAAGGTATGTTAGATGAATTTGGTGCTAAAAGAGTAATAGATACTCCAATTTCTGAATTAGGCTTTGCTGGTATTGCTATTGGTTCTGCAATGAACGGAAATAGACCTATAGTTGAGTTTATGACATTTAACTTTTCTTTGGTTGGTATAGACCAGATTATTAATAATGCTGCAAAAATTAGACAAATGTCTGGTGGGCAATTTAATTGTCCTATTGTTTTTCGTGGTCCTACTGCTTCTGCAGGTCAGTTAGCAGCAACACACTCACAAGCTTTTGAGAGCTGGTTTGCAAACTGTCCTGGTTTAAAAGTTGTTGTGCCATCTAATCCTATGGATGCAAAAGGCTTATTAAAAGCTGCTATACAAGATGATGATCCTGTAATTTTTATGGAGTCAGAACAAATGTATGGAGATAAAGGAGAAGTGCCAGAAGGAGAATACACATTGCCTTTAGGTGTTGCAGATATTAAAAGAGAAGGTACAGATGTTACTATAGTATCTTTTGGTAAAATTATAAAAGAAGCTTACACTGCTGCAGATGAGTTGGCAAAAGAAGGTATAAGCTGTGAAATTATAGATTTAAGAACTGTAAAACCTTTAGATTACGATGCAGTTTTAAAATCAGTTAAAAAAACAAATAGATTAGTAGTGTTAGAAGAGGCTTGGCCTTTTGGTAATGTTGCTACAGAGATTACATATCACATACAGTCTAATGCGTTTGATTATTTAGATGCTCCTGTAGAAAGAATTAATACCGCAGATACACCTGCACCTTACTCTCCTGTTTTATTAGAAGAGTGGTTGCCTAATCACCAAGATGTTGTTAAGGCAGTAAAAAAGGTATTGTATAAATAAAATTTTAGTTTTGCTAAAGAACTAAAGCTTTGTCTATTATGGCAAGGCTTTTTTCTTTTTTTAAAACTATAGATAGTATAGGTTGCTTTTAAGAATTAGTTATGATAAAAAAATTCTTTTTTGTTCTATTTTGTTTTGTTAGTGTTTTAAATTTTGCACAGACAAAAGTAAGTGGTGTTGTTTTAGATGAATTTGGGGAACCAGTTGCATTTGCCAATGTATTGTTTAAAAACTCTACAGAAGGAACCATTACTAATGATGATGGTCGCTTTTATATGGAGTCAGACAATAACCATTCGGTTTTACAAATATCGTTTGTAGGTTATGAAACTTTAGATATACCGCTTACAGCAAAAGTTACCTATAAAATAGAAGCTGTTTTAAAAGAGTCTGGAGAGCAGTTAGATGAAGTAGTTATTTTTTCGGGAAAACTTTCTAAAAAAAATAATCCTGCCATAGATATTCTTAAAAAAATATGGGCTAAAAAAAGGGAAAATGGCTTGCGTAAATACAAGCAGTATGAGTATGATAAGTATGAAAAAGTAGAGTTTGACCTTAATACCATAGACAGTGCGCTAATTAAAAGTAAAATGTTTAGGGGGTTAGAGTTTGTTTTTGATGATTTAGATACCTCTAGAGTAACTGGTAAAACATATTTACCTATTTTTTTAAATGAAACTTTTCATAAAGTTAATGGCGATAATGTTTTAGGAGTAAAAAAAGAAAAATTACAAGGGAGTAAAAACTCTGGTTTTTCTAACAACCAAGCTATAACAGCTTTTGTAGAAGATTTATATTCAGACTATGATATTTACAACAACTATTTAAAGTTTTTTGATAAAAGTTTTACTAGTCCGCTTTCTAAAACAGGTGTAGATGTATATAATTATGCCTTGGCAGACAGCGCTTTTATAGACAACAAATGGTGCTACAATATTATCTATTACCCTAGAAGAAAAAACGAACTTACCTTTAAAGGGGATTTTTGGGTAAACGATTCTACCTACGCTATTAAAAAAATTAATCTAGAGGTTACAAAAAGTGCCAATATTAACTGGGTTAAAGAAATTTACATAGAGCAGGAGTTTGATGTGGTTAACGATTCTGTTTTTCTATTAAAGAGAGATTATATGTTAAGTGATTTTAGTCTTAACAAAAAAGAAAGCTCTAAAGGTATTTATGGTAAACGTACTACCATTTACAATAATTATAAATTTGATATTCCTAAGGACAAAAAATTCTATAAACAAAGCGTAGATGAATACAGTCCGGAAGCGTTTAGTAGAGATGATACTTTTTGGACAAAAAATAGACTAGAGCGTTTAAATAAAGATGAAAAAGGGGTTTATGAGCTTTTAGATACTTTAAAAACTGTACCTAAGTTTAAAAGTTACTACAATATTGTAAGTATTTTAGGTTCTGGTTATGTAGAAATAGATAAGTGGAATTTAGATATAGGAGACGTGTACAGTGTTTTTGGTTATAATGATGCAGAAGGCGTTCGTGTAAGAGCAGGCGCACGTACTTATTTTGGACAAAATGATCCTTGGCGTGTAGAAGGTTATTTGGCCTATGGTTTTGATGATGATAAAGTAAAACACGGTATTTCTGCTAAGTGGTTGGTAGATAAAAAAAGTAGACTAATAATTTCTGGAGGACACAGGCAAGATATAGAACAACTAGGGCTTAGTTTAACAGCTACCAATGATGTGTTGGGTAGAAGTATTGCCTCCTCATCTGTATTTACTGTAGGTTCTAATGATAGATTAACAAATATAGATTTATCTGCCTTTAGTATAGAGGTAGAACCCGTTAATAATTTAAGACTACGCGTTGGTAACTCATACAGGAAGCTAAGTTCTGCTTTGCCAAATGCGTTTAGTTTAGATTATGTAGATGCGGAGTCTCCAACAGGGATCTCGTCACAAATTAAGCAGTTAGACTTTACTACAACATTAATTTATACGCCAGGTAAACGTACAATTGGTTACGGAGTAGAACGTAAAAACATAAATGACGAGTATAGTACCCTGCTATTTAATTATTCTAAAGGATTTAAAGGTCCAATGGATAGTGATTTTGATTATGATAAGGTTCAGTTTTCTTACGGCCAACCATGGCAAATTGGTGGTTTTGGTAGGTTGTATAGTACTGTAGAAATTGGCAAAACATTTGGTGAGGTACCTTTAGGTTTGCTTAATGTAATACCAGGTAACCAAACATTATTTTCTATCTACAACACATTTCCTAACCTAGATTTTTATGAATTTGTAACAGATACGTACGCATCTGTGCATTTAGAACATAATTTTAATGGTAGGCTGTTTTCTCGTATACCATTTATGAGAAAGCTTAATTTAAGAGAAATTGTAGGTTTAAGAGGTGTTTGGGGAGAACTTTCATCAGAAAATATAGCTTTAAATGCACCAACCAATATTCCATTAATGGCACCGTCAGACCAGATGTACTGGGAATATTCTTTTGGAATAGGCAATATTTTTAAAATATTACGCGTTGACTTTAACTTTAGAGGAAACTATTTTGATAATCCAAATGCAAGACCTTTTAGTGTAACAGGTTCTTTTGGGTTTAATTTTTAATATAATGCTATCATTAATTTAAACTAAAAAATACTTTCTGTTACTATAGATTACACTATTTTTGTACAATAATTAATAATAAGAATGACTAAACACGGAAAAACATCTTTTGATGTATTAATAGAGATTCCAAAAGGAAGTAGAAATAAGTACGAATACGATTTTGATTTAAAAAAGATACGTTTTGATAGAATGTTATTTTCTTCAATGATGTATCCTGCAGATTACGGTTTTATACCAGAAACTTTAGCATTAGATGGTGATCCATTAGATGTATTAGTTTTAGGAGGGGAGCCAACTTTTCCAATGTGTGTTGTAGAAGTAAAACCAATAGGGGTTTTTCATATGGCAGATGAAAAAGGTCCAGATGAAAAAATTATCTGTGTACCTGTATCAGATCCAATTTGGAACATATTAAATGATTTATCAGATATGAACCCTCACCAAATAAAAGAAATAGAACATTTCTTTCAGGTGTATAAAGATTTAGAGAAGAAAAAAGTAGACGTAGGTGGTTGGGGAGATGCCAAAGAAGCTTACGATATTTTAAATAAATGTATAGAGAGATATGATGAAAGTGAATTTAAATCTAAAAATGCTTTTAAGATTTAAAATGTAAAATCATCAGTAAATTACCTAAAAACCCTTTTATATGATAAATATGAAAGGGTTTTTTTGTTAAGTTTCATTTTCTTACATTTACTAGGCTAATAATTAAACAATTATAAAAATATGGAGTCAATGATTATTTATGCGCCTATTATAATGGCGATATTAGGACTGGTTTATATGGTTATAAAACAGTCTTGGGTAATGAAACAAGATGCTGGTGATGGTAAAATGAAAGAAATTTCAGATCACATCTACGAAGGTGCATTGGCATTTTTAAATGCTGAGTACAAGCTTTTGTCTGTTTTTGTGGTTATTGTAAGTGTATTACTCGCAATAGTATCTGTTGTAGTACCCACAACTCATTGGTTAATTGTAGTTGCTTTTATTTTTGGAGCTATATTCTCTGCCTTTGCTGGTAATATAGGTATGAAAATAGCAACCAAAACAAATGTTAGAACCACACAAGCAGCACGTACTAGCTTGCCTAATGCTTTAAAAATATCTTTTGGTGGCGGAACTGTAATGGGACTTGGTGTTGCAGGTTTAGCAGTTTTAGGGTTGACCGCTTTTTTTATAATTTTTTATCAATACGTTTTTATGCCTAACGGATGGACAAATGTTGGCGATATGACAATTGTATTAGAAACACTTGCAGGCTTCTCTTTAGGAGCAGAGTCTATTGCTTTGTTTGCTAGAGTAGGAGGCGGAATTTATACAAAAGCTGCAGATGTGGGAGCAGATTTGGTAGGTAAGGTAGAAGCAGGTATTCCTGAAGATGATCCCAGAAACCCAGCTACAATTGCAGATAATGTAGGTGATAATGTAGGTGATGTAGCAGGTATGGGAGCAGATTTGTTTGGTTCTTATGTAGCTACCGTTTTAGCAGCTATGGTTTTGGGTAATTATGTTATAAAAGATATGGGAGGCTCTATACAAGATGCCTTTGGAGGTATTGGGCCAATTTTACTGCCAATGGCTATTGCTGGCGCTGGTATTATAATTTCTATTATAGGTACAATACTGGTTAAAATAAAGAATAATGATGCTAAAGAGGCACAGGTTATGGGTGCTTTAAATTTAGGAAATTGGGTTTCTATAGGTTTAGTTGCAGCTTCTTGTTTTGCATTAGTTACTTGGATGCTACCAGAAACAATGCAAATGGAATTTTTTGGAGAAGGAAAGGTAGCTATTTCCTCTATGCGAGTTTTTTATGCAACCCTAGTTGGTTTGGTAGTTGGTGCTGTAATTTCATCAGTAACAGAATACTATACAGGTCTGGGTAAAAAACCTATTTTAAAAATTGTACAACAATCTAGTACAGGTGCAGGTACTAACATTATTGCAGGTTTGGCAACTGGTATGATTTCTACATTCCCGTCAGTCTTATTATTTGCAGGTGCTATTTGGGCCTCTTATGCTTTTGCAGGTTTTTATGGTGTAGCCTTGGCTGCCTCTGCAATGATGGCAACTACGGCTATGCAATTGGCTATAGATGCGTTTGGACCAATATCTGACAATGCAGGTGGTATTGCAGAAATGAGTGAGCAAGAGCCAATTGTACGTGAACGTACAGATATTTTAGACTCGGTTGGTAATACAACAGCTGCTACGGGTAAAGGCTTTGCTATTGCTTCTGCGGCATTAACATCTTTAGCGTTGTTTGCTGCTTATGTAACTTTTACAGGTATAGATGGTATTAACATTTTTAAAGCACCAGTATTAGCAATGTTGTTTGTTGGCGGAATGGTACCTGTAGTGTTCTCTGCCTTAGCTATGAATGCTGTAGGTAAAGCTGCAATGGAGATGGTTCAGGAAGTACGTAGACAGTTTAAAGATATTCCTGGTATTATGGAAGGAACAGGAAAACCAGAGTATGATAAGTGTGTAGCAATTTCTACTAAAGCATCTTTAAAAGAGATGATGTTACCTGGTTTGTTAACCATAGGTTTTCCGTTAGTAATTGCATTTGTTCCTATGTTATTTGGTATGAATAATATGGCCATTGCAGAAATGCTTGGTGGTTATATGGCAGGCGTTACAGTAAGTGGTGTGCTTTGGGCAATTTTTCAGAACAACGCTGGTGGAGCTTGGGATAATGCTAAAAAATCTTTTGAAGCAGGAGTAGAGATTAACGGAGAAATGACTTTTAAAGGTTCTGATGCACACAAAGCTGCGGTTACAGGGGATACAGTTGGTGATCCTTTTAAAGATACTTCTGGCCCATCAATGAATATATTAATAAAATTAACGTGTTTAATTGGCTTGGTTATAGCTCCTATTTTAGGCGGACATATAGAGGATGGAACTGCATCTGAAGAACATCAAACCAAAAAAGAATTTAATGTAAAAGTTGATGCTACTAATAACGATTTGGCTGTAGCAACTATTACAACAATAACTACAAAAGACGGAGAAGTAAATAAAAATGTACAAGTTGTAAATGGTACTGTAGAAGAAATTACAGAAAAAGTAAAAGCTGCTAAAGAAAAAGAAGGTATAGAGGTTAATGTATCTAAAGACAATAACTCTAATACTATTGAAGTAGAACTAGATTATAAAAAATGATATAA
This sequence comes from Cellulophaga geojensis KL-A, assembly GCF_000568425.1. Lineage (NCBI taxonomy): Bacteria > Pseudomonadati > Bacteroidota > Flavobacteriia > Flavobacteriales > Flavobacteriaceae > Cellulophaga > Cellulophaga geojensis. The sequence goes on along the minus strand of NZ_ARZX01000001.1, from coordinate 297,689 downwards.
GACATTATTAAGTCAATAAAAAAAACCACACTTTTTAGTGTGGTTTTTATTTTTTAAGGCTGAAATAATCCGTTTATTTCGGCATCTATTTTATTAATAACAAATCCTAAATCTTCAGGATCATCAACAAAGTTTAAATTATCTACGTCAATAATTAATAAGTTTCCTTTGTCATAACCGTGTATCCAAGCTTCATAGCGTTCATTTAACCTGCTTAAATAGTCAATAGAAATGGTGTTTTCATATTCTCTTCCTCTTTTATGTATTTGGTTTACCAAATTAGGAATAGAACTTCTTAAATAAATAAGCAAATCTGGTGGTTGTACTAAGCTTTCCATTAACTCAAAAAGACTTGTGTAGTTTTCAAAATCTCTGTTTGTTAATAAGCCCATTGCGTGTAAGTTAGGAGCAAAAATAAAGGCATCTTCATAAATTGTTCTGTCCTGTATTATATCTTTACCGCTTTCTCTAATTTGTAAAATTTGTCTAAATCTGCTATTTAAAAAGTATATCTGCAAATTAAAACTCCAACGCTCCATTTGGTTGTAAAAATCATCTAAGTAAGGATTGTCTACTACATCTTCAAAATTTGGTTGCCAATTAAAATGCTTGGCTAGTAATCTAGTTAAAGTTGTTTTCCCTGCACCTATGTTTCCTGCTACTGCAATATGCATATTCTGTATGTGTTTTAATTTTTTTATTAGACCGATATAGGGGTCGCACAATATACAAGATAAGACTAGTATCTAAAAATGTTTACAGTAATAAACTCAAAACTTTTTAAAAACAGTAGCAAACCATTGTATTTATGCAAAGTTACAACGATAAAATAAGTCATATACGTATGTGTAAAATGATTTTTTCAAAAAAAAGGTGGTTAGCAATTAAACTAAATTAAAAGTTAACAGTCTAAGTAGTTGAAAGCTAACTATCCCACAAGGATATAAACCACAGATAAAATGAGAAATATTTTTTTAATAGCAATAACATTAATAAGTACAGTGTTTACTGCAACGGCTCAAGAATTTCAAGGTAAAGCCATTTATGAAACAAAGCTTACTAAAGCGCCAGATTTTGGAGGTAGAGATATGCCAGAGGCTCGTAAAAAAGAAATTATGGAGCGTATGAAAAGCGCTATGGAAAAAACATATATTTTAACGTTTAACAGAACCGAGTCTTACTACGTAGAAGATGAAAAATTAGAGGCTCCTGGAGGTAGCGGACCAGGTTGGATGCGTTTTATGGGTAGTGGTTCTACTGGTAAATATTACAAAAATATTAAAGAGCAAAACTATACCAACCAAGTAGAAATGTATAGTAAAAACTTTTTAATTAAGGATGAGCTAAAAAAACCTGAGTGGAAAATGGGCTCAGAAACTAAAAAAATAGGAAACTATACAGTTTATAAGGCAACACTTACAACTCCAATAGATACTACAGGTGTAGGTTCTATGACCAGAATGTTTAGACGTGGTAGACAAGGAGAACAGCCTGAACGTGAAATACCTACAGAAAAAACAGTTGTGGCTTGGTATACATTAGATATTCCTATTAGTCAAGGTCCTGCAGAATACTGGGGATTACCTGGTTTAATTTTAGAGGTAGAACAAGAAGGATCTACTTTGGTTTGTAGTAAAATTGTTATGAACGCAGATGATGTTGTAGAGGTAAAAGCACCAACCAAAGGAAAAGATATTAATCAAAAAGACTTTGATGAGCTTATGATAAAAAAGCGTCAGGAAATGATGGAGAACTTTCGTAGAGGAGGTAATAGAGGAGGAAGAGGTCGTTAATTTTTATCAAAAAATAATACAAATTTATAATGAGCAAATTCATAAAGTTTTTTATGGTTATGGTATGTATTACTATAACTGGAACTGTACAGGCACAAAAAATAACAATTACTGGTGTTGTTAAGGATAGCCTTAATAACCCTTTAGAGATGGCTAATGTAGTAGCTATTAATGCAGAAACTAAAGCGTTAGATGGTTTTGGAATTACCAATGAAAAAGGTATTTACAAAATGAATGTAAATGAAAACTCTAAGTACAACATTAAAGTAAGTTACTTGGGATTTAAAACAAGAGAAATTGTTTTAGAAACTAAGGAGGTAGATGTAAAAAGAGATTTTACATTGTTAGATGAAGCAGAAAGTTTAGACGGTGTAGAAATTACGTATGAGATGCCTGTAAACGTAAAAGGTGATACTATAGAGTATAACGCAGATTCTTTTGCTACTGGTACAGAAAAAAAGCTTGAAGATGTTCTTAAAAATTTACCAGGTGTAGAGGTTAATGATGATGGGGAAATTGAAGTAGAAGGGCAGTCTGTAGGTAAAGTAATGGTAGAAGGTAAAGACTTTTTTGATGGCGATAGTAAATTGGCATCTAAAAATATACCTGCAAATGCATTAGATAAAATTCAGGTTTTAAAAAACTATAACGAGGTTGGACAATTAAAAGGTGTAACAGATAATCAAGACAATTACGCAATTAACATAAAACTAAAAGAAGGTAAAAAGAATTTTTGGTTTGGAGAAATTACAGCAGGCGTTGGTAATGAGGAACGTTATATTGCGCACCCTAAATTATTTTATTACAACCCTAATTATAGTATAAACTTAATTACCAATTTTAACAATATTGGCGAGGTGCCATTTACACGTAGAGACTATTTTAGATTTACGGGTGGTTTTGGTAATGGCGGTAGTGCTAACACTGGTACAAGCTTTAATGTAGGTTCTAGTGATATGGGTTTTTTAACATTACAAAACAATAGAGCTCAAGAAATTAGTTCTAAGTTTGGTGCAGCTAACTTTAGTTATTCGCCAAAAAAAACGTGGGATTTAAGTGGTTTTGCAATTTATTCTGGTAATGTTACAGATATGCAACAAAATACATTTAGACAATATAAGGCTAATGCAGATGGTAGCCAACCATCTCCAGATGAACTTACAGAGAGTGTTACAAACCAAAGGAGTGATTTGGCTCTTATTAAATTAAGTTCTAGTTACAAACCAAATGCAGATAACCATTTTGATTATGATATTTTTGGAAGAATATCTAGTCAAAAAGAAGTGCAAGATTTATTCTCTAATTTAACGGGTAATATAGATGAGGTTCAAAAGCAAGATCCTTACAGCATTAATCAAAACGCTAATTACTATTACACATTAAATGCTAAAAATATTTTTGCAGTAGAGGCACAGTATTTAATTCAAGAAGAAGATCCTTTTTATAATGCTGCTTTAGCACAGAGTGATCAATTTAGGTTAGATGAGGTTTTAGGTATGGACCAAGCCCAAGATGGTTATGATGTTGTGCAAGACAAAATGGTAAAAACCAATAAGCTAGATGCAAAAATAGATTACTGGTATATTACAGGAGATAAGAGTAATGTAAAGTTTACACTTGGCTCTCTATTAAGTACACAAAAATTTAATTCAGAAATTTTTCAGATACTAGATAGTGGAGCAAAATATAGCTTAGATGATGCAGTGAGCTCTGTAGAGAATGATGTTAAGTATAACTTTAGTGATATTTATATGGCCTTTGAGTATAGAGTAAAAGCTGGTGCATTTACCTTTACACCAGGTGTATCTGTACACAATTACACTACAAAAAATGAACAATTAGGATCTACTGTTACAGATGATTTTGTACGTTTATTACCAAGTTTTAATACAAGATTACAAATTAAAAAGAGTGAAGATATTAACTTTAATTACAGAATGATGACAAGTTTTTCTGATGTTAACCAGTTTGCATCTTCTTTTGTAATGAACAATTACAATTCTCTTTTTCAGGGTAACAGAGATTTAGAAAGTGCATTGTCTCATAACTTAACATTGCGTTATAACAATTTTAATATGTTTAATTTTAGCAATATTAGAGCATCATTATCATATAACAAAAGGGTAGACCAAGTACGTAACATCTCAGACTTCTTAAATTACCCTAATCTAGATTATCCTGCAACATCAGATGAAGAGTTTATACAAACATCTAACAGAATATCGTCTCCATTTAACTCTAACTTTGCAGACGAGACCTTTTCTGCAAACGGATCTTTTGAGCGAACTTTTGGTAAAATAAAAGCTGGTTTAGGAGCAACTATGAATTATTCTAAGTTTAACCAAATAGTAGATAATGAACAGGCAATTAACGAGTCTTTTACAACTACTTACAGAGGTAGCTTAGGAACACGTTTTTTAAATGCGCCAAATATAGAGTTTGGATACAACCTAGCAGTAAACAATTATGAGCAGCCAAATGGCTCTAGTATAAAATATTATACACATCAACCAAGCGTAAAGCTAGATGCTACTTTTTTAAGAGATTTTATTTTTAATGCAGACTACTCTTATTACAATTACAAAAACGAGATAGAAAGTTTAAATACATATTCTTTTATGGATGCTACCTTAGGTTATCAAAAAAAGGATAGTAAATGGGAGTATATTTTAGGAGTAACTAACTTATTTAATACAGAATCTTTAAATCAGGATAGTGATAATACTTTGTATGTTAGCACAAGTGAGTATTTTATACAACCTAGATATGTAACCTTAAAAGTAAGGTACAACCTGTAATACAGCATTGTTTGTTTATATAGAGGCTATGGATTGCAAATTAATTTGTAACTGTAGCCTCTTATTTTTTCGTTAAAACTATTTTAGAACCAATCTAATTTTATACTTTTGCAATCTAATTTAAGAGGAAGGATTTGACTGATTGCAACCTCGTATACTGATTCTCAGTACTACAAAAAATGCTAAAACAGATTTAGTTAATTTTTTTTGACGCCTTTTCCTGTTTTTTTGCAATCTAACTTACCATTCCTCTACTAACAATAGAAGCACAATATTATGGCATATTTATTCACATCAGAATCTGTAAGTGAAGGACATCCAGATAAAATTGCAGATCAAATTAGTGATGCATTATTAGACAATTTTTTAGCTTTTGATCCAGAAAGTAAAGTAGCTTGTGAAACCCTAGTTACAACTGGGCAAGTAGTACTTGCAGGTGAGGTAAAAAGCAATACCTATGTAGACTTGCAAAACATAGCACGTGAGGTAATTAATAACATTGGTTACACAAAAGGAGCTTACCAGTTTAGTGGAGATTCTTGTGGTGTTATCTCATTAATTCATGAACAGTCACAAGACATTAACCAAGGTGTAGACCGTGGCTCTAAAGAAGAGCAAGGAGCAGGGGACCAAGGTATGATGTTTGGTTACGCTAGCAAAGAAACAGAAAACTATATGCCACTGGCATTAGATATTTCGCATAAAATATTACAAGAACTTGCCGCATTGCGTAGAGAGGGTAAACAAATCTCTTATTTACGCCCAGATGCTAAGGCGCAAGTAACTATAGAATATTCAGACGATAACGTGCCACAGCGTATAGATACTATTGTTGTATCTACACAGCATGACGATTTTGATGCTAATGATGAAAAAATGTTAGCGCAAATAAAATCAGATATTATCTCTATTTTAATGCCTAAAGTAATAGCGCAATTTCCAGAGAAGGTACAAGCATTATTTACAAGCAAAATACAGTACCACATTAACCCAACAGGTAAATTTGTAATTGGTGGTCCACACGGAGACACAGGTTTAACAGGACGTAAAATTATAGTAGATACCTACGGTGGTAAAGGCGCCCATGGTGGTGGTGCATTTAGTGGTAAAGATCCAAGTAAAGTAGACCGTAGTGCAGCATATGCAGCAAGGCACGCAGCTAAAAATTTAGTAGCAGCAGGTATTGCAGATGAGATTTTGGTACAAGTAAGTTACGCCATTGGTGTGGTAGAGCCAACTTCTATTTATGTAGACACATACGGTACTGCAAAAGTAAATTTAACAGACGGAGAAATTGCCAAAATAGTAGCGCAAATTTTTGATATGCGCCCGTTTGCCATAGAAGACCGTTTAAAGCTAAGAAACCCTATTTATTTAGAAACCGCAGCTTATGGTCATATGGGGAAAGAACCAAAAACAATCACAAAAGTTTTTGAGTCTCCATATAATGGTAAGGTAGAGAAAGAAGTAGAACTTTTTACTTGGGAAAAACTAGATATGGTAAGCGCAGTAAAAACCGCTTTTAACCTTTAAAATAAAGTTTTTAATAATATATATAAGTGCTTTGCTGTAACGGTAAAGCACTTTTTTTTGTGTTTAATATTTTACTATTTATTTGGGTGTTACCACAAGGGTCGGGCTTTTTGTTGCAATCTTTTTTAAGAAAAATAAAAAAGGATTTTCACTACAATCCCTAACACAATTGCTTTATAAAGTTTATCGATTTTATTTTTACGCGCGATTAAATGTGATTTTTTCACTAAATTTACATAAAAAACAAACAGAATTATGCTAATAAGGTTTGCAGTTGAGAATTTTCTATCATTTAAAGATCGAGAAGTATTTTCTCTTATTCCAGGAAGAGGAACTTTAAAATCACATCATAAATCCAAATCAATAAAAGGAACTTCCGCTCTTAAAACAGCTGTAGTTTATGGTGCTAATGCATCTGGGAAATCCAATTTAATCAAAGCTATTGAATTCGGAAAAGAACTTATTCTTAAAGGAAATAAAGCAGAACAACCTATAAAATATAGTAGCTTCAAACTAGACAAAAAGCTATTAAATCAAAACTCTAGAATTGAGTACGAGATTCAACACAAGAACAAAAATTACGCTTATGGATTTGTTTTTAATTCTAAGGAAATAATAGAAGAATGGCTTTATGAAATATCTAAAAAATCTGAAAAAGAAATTTTTACAAGAGATAAAAATAGACCAAAGGAATTTGACTTAGACGCAATTCTTAGCAAAAACAAAAAAACAGAAGAAAAACAATTTTTAGAATTCACCGCAAAAGGAACTCAAAAAAATCAACTTTTTTTGTCTGAAATAAGAACACGAAAAGTTAAGGAAAATGTTTCAAATATTGACGATCTTATCAATGTTATAGATTGGTTTCAAAATGCATTAACAGTTATTTATCCGAATTCTAAAAATGTAGGTAAAAAGTTTGAACTGCTAGAAGACACAGACTTAAATAAAGTGTTTACCGAAATGCTTGGATATTTTGACACAGGTATTGATGGAATAGAATTTAAAGAGGTAGATATTGAGAAAATTGATATTCCAAGTGAAATCTTAAAAGATATAGAGAATGATTTATTGGGAGATAAATCAGAAAAAACTAATGCATTTATTTCTAATGTCCAAGATGACAAATACTATGTTATTTCTATACTTAAAGACAGAACATTGAGGGCTCAGCTTTTGAAAACAAAACATAAAATTACAGGTGGTGGTTACGAATTATTTGATTTAAGAGATGAATCAGATGGTACAAGAAGAATAATGGATTTAATACCACTAATAATTGATTTTTTCAAAGGAGATAACGTCTTCGTAATTGACGAAATGGAAAGAAGTTTACATCCCAATTTGATATACGACTTATTTGATTTCTTTCTATCCAAGTGCAAAAATGTCAACAGTCAGTTTATTGTTGCCAGCCACGAATCAACACTTTTGACTCAAAAATTGCTTCGAAAAGATGAAATTTGGTTTGTTGTAAAAGACAAAATGGGAGCAAGTCGATTACATTCATTGGAAGATTACAGTATTAGATTTGATAAAGAAGTTAGACGAGATTATCTATTAGGAAGATACAAAGGTGTTCCTAAGTTTGGAAACAGAGAGAATTTAACGGTTATACCTCAATTTAATTAAATATGCCAAGAGAACCAATACCATTAATTAGAAAAGGAGGTTTCTTGGATGCTGAAAAGTTATTCGTTTTATCTTATGAAGGTACAGTAAGTGAAAAGAAATATTTTAACGACTTTCGAGAGTCTGTATTTTTCAATGATTCAGGTTTAATTGAAATTGTCCCGTTAAAAAAAGAAGAAAACTCTGGAACAGATCCCTTGAGTGTTAAAAAATTACTCAAAAAAGCTAAATTAGATTATCAATTTAAAAAAACAGATGAATTTTGGCTAATTATAGATAGAGACCATTGGGAAACTATACATAAAATTGATTTTGACAAATTAGTAGCTGATTGCAAGAAAGAAAATAACTTCTTTTTAGCTATGAGTAATCCTTGCTTTGAAATATGGTTAATATTGCATCTAAAAGACATTACAGAATACAATGAAAGCGAGGTAAATAAACTTTTAGAAAACGCATCTGAAAGTAGAAAGAAAAACCATATTGATGTTGTTCTAGGTGATTTACAAGGAAGAGGATATAATAAAAAGCCAAATCCTGAAATATTCTTACCTTTAACTAAAATAGCAATTGACAGAGCTAAAAATTTAGATAATAAAAATGAACCATATCCAAAAAAATTAGGTTCTCATATATACAAATTGATTGAAAAACTGCTAAAAACCTAGAATTTTACAAAATGTTTCTGCTTTAATGATTTAATAAATCGTTACAAAAACAAACAAATATTGTGTTTCTGTTATTTAAGCTTGTTAAAAAGGTTAAAATCAATATTTTTTCAAAAAAGATTAGGATATTAAATTTTTCTGAACATATATTTGTAGCTCAAAGTTCAAAACACTTATTGAATAGTTATCAAGAAAGGCGGAGGGATTAGACCCAATGAAGCCTTAGCAACCCTTTGCTCATACAAAGAAGGTGCTAAATTCTACCAAGTACATCGGTACTATAGGCAGATAACGAAACAAGCTTTTTATTTACACAAAGCAAATTTCCAATTTCTTTTTAACTCATTTAATTTTAAACCATCTTGCAAAGTCGGCAAGACGCGGTTTTGGCTTTTTTATTTTTTCAATTTAAACTATAAAAAACAAAATTATGAGTACTCAAAAATTAGCAACAAACGCATTACACGCAGGTCACACTCCATCAGAAACAGCAGGTACAAGAGCAGTGCCTATTTATCAAACGTCGTCTTATGTTTTTAAAGACACAGACCACGCAGCAAACTTATTTTCTTTATCAGAATTAGGATTTATTTACACGCGTTTAAACAATCCAACAAATCAAATATTACAAGACAGACTAGCAGCAGCAGAGGGTGGTGTAGGAGCAGTAGTATTTGCATCTGGTACAGCAGCAATTTCTACAGGTTTATTAACGCTTTTAAGAGCAGGAGACCACATTGTAGCATCTAGCAGTTTGTACGGTGGTACATTTAATTTGTTAAATGTAACCTTACCAAGATTAGGTATTACAACTACTTTTGTAGATGCATCTAATCCAGAGAGTTTTGGTAAAGCAGTGCAAGAAAATACAAGAGCATTTTTTGTAGAGTCATTAGGAAATCCTAAGCTAGATGTTTTAGACTTAAAAGCAATTTCTAAAGAAGCAAAAGCAGCACAAGTGCCATTTATTGTAGACAATACAGTAGCATCACCAGCATTATTAAACCCAATAGAGCACGGTGCAAACTTGGTAATACACTCGCTAACAAAATACATAGGCGGACAAGGAACTTCTTTAGGAGGTGCAATTGTAGACGCAGGTACTTTTGACTGGACAAATGGAAAGTTCCCAGAGTTTACAGAACCATCTGCCGGGTACCACGGTTTGGTGTATAGTGAGGCTCTTGGTAATGCTGCATTTACGTATAAATTAATTTTAGAAGGTTTAAGAGATTTCGGAGGAGCTTTAAGTCCGTTTAATGCATTCCAAATTATACAAGGTTTAGAAACTTTACCAGTGCGTATAAAACAACATAGTGCAAACGCATTAGAATTGGCTACTTGGTTAGAGGGTAGAGATGAGGTTGCTTGGGTAAACTATCCAGGGTTAAAAAGCAATAAATACTATGACTTAGCTAAGGAGTACTTACCAAAAGGTCAAAGTGGCTTAGTTACATTTGGTGTAAAAGGTGGCTTTGAAGCTGCTAAAAAACTAACAGATGCCACTAAAATATTCTCTCTTTTAGCAAACATAGGAGATACAAAATCTTTAATAATTCACCCAGCAAGTACAACGCATCAACAATTAACAGCAGAGCAGCAAGAGGCTGCAGGTGTTGGTCAAGATTTAATTCGTTTATCTGTTGGTTTAGAGGATATAGAAGATTTAAAGTTAGACTTAGAAGAGGCTTTTAAAGCTATATCTACAGTTACAGCTTAATAAACTTACGTTCTCAAAATAAATTACAAATAACCTAATAATTATTTAGGTTAAAACAGCTTACTATGTTGCATCATATCAAACTAAAAAAATATACAACGCTAAGTGGTAGCACACAAGATATAGACTTGTCATATCAGGTATTTGGAGCAGAATTGCACACCGCGCCAATTGTACTTGTAAATCACGCTTTAACAGGTAACTCTAATGTTTCTGGTGAAGATGGCTGGTGGTCTACACTAATAGGAGAAGGTAAATGTATAGACACCACAAAATACACGGTATTGTCTTTTAATATTCCTGGTAATGGTTTTGATGGCTTTATTATAGAAAACTATAAAGATTTTGTAGCTAAAGATATTGCTCATTTGTTTTTATTAGGATTAAAAGAACTAAATATCAATTCGCTTTTTGCAATAATAGGAGGTTCTTTAGGAGGTGGTATTGCCTGGGAGATGGCTGCACTAAATCCAAAGTTAACTCAGCATTTAATTCCGGTTGCATCAGATTGGAAATCCACAGACTGGCTTATTGCAAACTGTCAAATTCAAGAACAGTTTTTGGTAAACTCTAAGCAACCTGTACATGATGCCCGTATGCACGCAATGTTATGCTACCGTACACCAGAATCTTTTAAGGCTCGTTTTAACCGAAGCACAAATGAAGAACAACAGTTATTTAATGTGGAAAGTTGGCTAACCCACCACGGTAAAAAATTGCAAGAGCGTTTTCAATTATCTGCATATAAGTTAATGAACCAGTTGTTAAAAACCATAGATATTACTAGAGATGGTAATGAGGCTTTTATTAACCTGCAAAATAGCAACACATCTATACATATTGTAGGTGTAGATTCTGATTTGTTTTTTACAGCCAAAGAAAATAAAGATACCTTTAAACAACTGGCACAAGCTAATAGTAATGTTACCTATGGTGAAATACACTCACTACATGGTCATGATGCGTTTTTAATAGAGTTTGATCAGTTAGAGCAATTGCTAAATGGTATTTTTAATGATCATAAAAAACGAGAAGAACTTAAGGTAATTAAGTTTGGAGGTAAGTCTTTAGCTAACGGAGAAGGTGTATCTAACGTAGTTACTAAAATAGCTTCTAAAGTTGCTAATTCTGAAAATATAGCGGTTGTGGTTTCTGCTCGCGGAGAATCTACAAATGTATTAGAACAATTGTTGAATTTAGCAGCAAGGGGAGAAGAGTATACTCTAGCTTTTAATGAGTTTAAAGCATATCAGCAAAATGGTTTAGCGTTAAATTTTTCTGAGGTATACACAGAAATTTTGCAAATTTTAGAAGGTGTTGCCTTGTTGGGTGATTATAGCTTAAAAATTAAAGATCAAGTTTTGGCATACGGAGAGTTGCTTTCTGCACAATATGTTGTAAAAGCACTTGCTAAAGAAGGTGTAAAAGCTGAGTTTATAGATTCTAGAAAAATAGTAAAAACTGATGCCAATTTTGGAAATGCAAACGTGTTAGAGGAGGTGTCTAAAGCTAAAACACAAAAATTAATTTCTAGTTTAGCTAGTAATGTTGTACCTGTTATTACAGGTTTTATTGGGTCTACAGAAGATGGTAAAACAACAACTTTAGGCAGAAACGGTAGTAACTATTCTGCCTCTTTATTTGCTAACTTTTTAAATGCTGTAGAGTTACAGAGTTATACACACGTAGATGGTATTTTTACCGCTAATCCAGATTATGTTTCTGATGCAAAACGTATAGAACAATTAAGCTATTCAGAGGCTAATGAACTGGCAAATTTTGGAGCAACTATTTTACACGCAAAAACCATAATTCCTTTATTAGAAAAAAATATTCCGTTACGTATTTTAAATACATTTAATGGTGATAATGAGGGAACATTAATTAGCGCAAAAACAACCAAAGAGGGTATAAAATCACTTTCTGTGATAAAAAATGTTGCTCTTGTAAACTTAGAAGGCCGTGGTTTGTTAGGTAAGGCTGGTATAGATGCACGTATATTTAAATCACTTGGCGATGAAAAAATTAGTGTTAGTATTATTTCCCAAGGTTCATCAGAACGTGGTATTGGTTTGGTGGTAGATGCTGTAAGTGCAGATAAGGCAAAACAGGTTTTAGAGCGCGAGTTTGCATCAGATTTTTATTCTAAAGATATCAATCTAATTACAGTGCAAAAAGATGTTTCTGTAATATCTATAGTTGGTCAGGATTTAAGTACGTTTCATAAACCATACAATGCATTAATAAAAAACCAAATTGTACCATTATTGTTTAATAATACGGTGTCTGGTAAAAACGTGAGTTTAGTGGTTAAAAAAGCTAGTTTGCACAAGGCTTTAAATGTAATGCACGGACAAATATTTGGTGTTGCTAAAAAAGTAAACATAGCTATTTTTGGTCACGGTACTGTTGGTGGTACATTAATAGAACAGTTATTAAAATCTGCTAAAGCCATAGAAGAACGTAAAGGAATTAACCTTAATGTTTTTGCCGTTGCTAACTCTAAAAAAGTACTACTAAGTAAAAAAGGAATTGGAAAAGATTGGCCTACTACGTTAAATGAAAAAGGAAAATCCTATGAGCTTACAGATATTTTTGAGTATGCAGAAAAACATCATTTAGAAAATTTAATAGCAATAGATAATACTGCAAATGAGGATTTTGTGGCTAATTATGTTGATTTGGTAGAAAATGGATTTGATCTAGTATCGTCTAACAAAATAGCAAATACTTTAGGTTTTGATTATTATAAAAACCTTAGAGACATATTAGCTAAAAATCAGAAACAATATTTGTATGAGACTAATGTTGGTGCAGGTTTACCTTTAATAGATACTATTAAGTTATTGCACTTGTCGGGTGAAAATATTACTAGAATTAAAGGGGTGTTCTCCGGATCCTTAAGCTATATTTTTAATACGTATTCTGAAGTAGATGTACCTTTTTCTACAGTTTTAAAAGAGGCTATGGAAAATGGATACACTGAGCCAGACCCGCGTGAAGATTTATGTGGTAATGATGTTGGTAGAAAACTATTGATTTTAGCACGTGAGTTAGAGTTAAGTAATGAATTTGCAGATATTAATATTCAAAATTTAATTCCGGAAGCATTAAGAGAAGGAAGCAAAACAGAATTTTTAAGTCAGTCTGATGCTTTAGATACGGCATTTTCTAAAATTAAGGCAGACCAAAAACCAAATCACGTTCTGCGTTATGTTGGTGATTTGCACGGTAATCTTCAAGAAGAAAAAGGAATTTTAGATGTAAAATTAGTGTCTGTTCCTAAAGAAAGTGCATTAGGACAAGTAAAAGGATCAGATTCTATTATCGAAATTTATACCGAGTCTTATGGTGAAAATCCATTAGTAATACAAGGTGCAGGAGCAGGAGCCGCCGTAACCGCAAGAGGTGTTTTTGGAGATATTTTAAGAATAGCCGAGAAAGGATAGACTTTGTATAGAAACTGGAGATAAGAGAGAAGGGGTAAGAAAATAGAACATAGAGAATAGAGTAAAGAAAAAAGAATATAGCGCTAATGGCTAATAGCAGATAGTCAAGAATAAAAGAAATACTATGGATAATAAATTTGAAACTAACGCAATACGTACACAAATAGAGCGCTCTCAGTTTTTAGAGCATTCGGCACCTTTATACTTAACATCTAGTTACGTTTTTGAGGATGCAGAAGATATGCGTGCATCTTTTGCAGAGGAAAAAGATAGAAATATTTACTCTAGATATTCTAATCCTAATACGTCAGAATTTATAGAAAAAATATGCAAAATGGAAGGAGCCGAGGCTGGCTTTGCTTTTGCTTCTGGTATGGCTGCTGTGTTTTCAACTTTTGCTGCGTTAGTAGAGAGCGGAGATCATATTATATCATCTAAAAGTATATTTGGCTCTACACATAGTTTATTTGTTAACTTTTTCCCCAAATGGAACGTGACCACAAGTTATTTTGACGCTCATAATTTAGAAGGTATTGAGGCTTTAATCACTCCAAAAACTAAAATTTTATATGCCGAGTCACCTACTAATCCGGCTGTAGATATTTTAGATTTAGAAGTACTAGGTGTTATTGCAAAAAAACACAATCTTATTTTAATTATTGATAACTGTTTTGCATCGCCCTATTTACAACAACCTATAAAGTTTGGTGCAGATTTGGTGATACATTCTGGGACAAAATTAATAGATGGTCAAGGTCGTGTTTTAGCAGGTATAACGGTTGGTAGTGCAGATTTAATAGATAAGGTTTATCGTTTTTCTAGAATATCAGGGCCTGCATTGTCTCCTTTTAACGCGTGGGTATTGTCTAAAAGCTTAGAAACGTTAGCAATAAGAGTAGACAGGCATTCTGAAAATGCATTGAAGTTAGCCGAATATCTAGAGGCACACCCAAAAGTAAACTGGGTAAAATACCCTTTTTTAAAGTCGCACCCACAATACAAAGTAGCTATAAAACAAATGAAAGCTGGCGGTTGCATTGTTGCTTTTGAAGTAAAAGGAGGTTTGCAAGCAGGTCAAGAATTTTTTAATGCAATTAAGTTGTTATCGCTTTCTGCAAACCTAGGTGATTCTAGAAGTATTGTAACTCACCCAGCATCTACAACGCATAGTAAACTTGCGGCAGAAGATAGAGTAGCTGTGGGCATTACAGATGGTACGGTTAGAGTTTCTGTAGGTTTAGAACATATAGATGATATTATTGCAGATATAAAGCAAGCATTGGGGTAAGTTGTAGTAATAAAGTATATATTTAGGCTTTTATAATAAGGGTTTAATTTAAAAATAGTTAGCTTAAAATCAGCACTTTTTTAAATCCCAATTTTGCCTATCTTTGTACTATGCTATCCAAAAAAACCAAATACGGGCTTAAGGCCTTAACTTATTTAGCTCAAAAAGAAGATAGGAATCCGGTTCCTATTGGAGAAATTGCGCAACAAAATAACATATCTCAAAAATTTTTAGAGAGTATTTTATTAATGCTTCGTAGAACAGGAGTTTTGTCTTCTAAAAAAGGCAAAGGTGGTGGTTATTACTTAATTAAAGAGCCATCAGAAATTTTAATGACAGATGTTATTAGAGTGTTAGAAGGGCCTATTGCAATGGTACCTTGTGTAAGTTTAAATTTTTATGAAAAGTGTGACGACTGCCCAGATGAGGGTACTTGTTCTGTTCACAAGCTAATGCTAAAAGTAAGAGACAGTGCTTTAGAAATCTATAAAAACACCACTCTTAGTAACCTTATTTAAAAGTCTACATTCTTTTTTTGTTTTTAACTGTATAACAGCGCAATTATTCTATTGTGTTCTGTTACAGATACTTCATATTCATCAAAAAAACTTCTTATTTTTTATTAATCTACTAAAACCATAGGATTTATGCGTTTTTTAACAGTTACTATCATTAAAAGTTTTACATTTGTAATTCCTACTAATTAAATAGGGTATTAAAAATTAAATAAATGATTGCTGATCAATTGATTTTAAATAAAGAAACTTCTAAAGGAAGTTACAAGTCAGACAAACAGTCAGAGAGTCCTAAAAGGAGCATAGTAAAGTCTATTAGCTGGAGAGTAGTGGGTACAATAGACACTGTTTTAATTTCTTGGTTTGTTACAGGAACTTTAAAATTAGCATTCTCTATAGGTTTAATAGAATTAGTTACAAAAATGGTATTGTATTTTTTTCACGAACGTGTTTGGAATTCAATTAAGTGGGGTAAATAACATATAAGTATAGTAAAGATGAGTTTTACAGAAGATATCATAAAAAATTTAAATGCTCAGTTTAGAGGTATTCCGCCAGAAGAAATAATTTCTTGGGCTGTAGAATATGCAAAAAATGCTGTAATAACCACCAATTTTAGACCTTATGAGGTTGCTATATTAAATGCAGTAACAGCAATTAAAAAAGATATTCCTGTTATTTGGTGTGACACTGGTTATAATACACCAAATACATATAAACATGCAGAAGAGTTAATTTCTACACTAGATTTAAACGTAAAGCTATATGTGCCTTTACAAACAAGTGCACACAGAGATGCTGTAATGGGAATACCATCTATAGAAGATCCAAAACATAAAGAGTTTACAGAGCAAGTTAAGTTAGAGCCTTTTAAAAGAGCTATGGCAGAACACAAACCAGATGTATGGTTTACTAACTTAAGAAAAGGCCAAACGGCACTTAGAGATTCACTAGGAATTTTAAGCTTAAGCAAAGACGGAATTTTAAAAGTAAGTCCGTTTTACCACTGGTCAGATGTGCAGTTAGATGCATATTTAGCAGAACGTAATTTACCAAACGAACATAAATATTTTGATCCTACTAAGGTATTAGAAAATAGAGAGTGTGGTTTGCACACTTAGAATAAAGAGGATTAAAAAAGATATAAAACAAAACACCAATATTTTGGAAACATTGATAAAAGATACAAAATCACAAACAACAACCAATGCCTCTTTAGAAGGATTGGGTAATGCTTTGGAGAACGAAGCTATTTACATTTTTAGAGAAGTAGTAGCGCAGTTTGAAAAACCTGTTTTGTTGTTTTCTGGCGGAAAAGATAGTATTACTCTAGTACGTTTGGCACAAAAAGCATTTTGGCCGGCTAAAATACCTTTTCCTTTAATGCATATAGATACAGGTCATAATTTCCCTGAAACTATAGAATTTAGAGATAAATTGGTTAAAGAATTGGGTGTGGAGCTTATTGTAAGAAATGTACAAGATTCTATAGATCAAGGTAAAGTAGTAGAAGAAACTGGTAAGTATGCAAGTAGAAATATGCTGCAAACTACAACCTTATTAGATGCTATAGAAGAGTTTAAGTTTGATGCCTGTATTGGTGGTGCTCGTAGAGATGAAGAAAAAGCAAGAGCTAAAGAACGTATTTTTTCTGTTCGTGATGATTTTGGACAATGGGATGAAAAAAACCAGAGACCAGAATTGTTTGATATGTTAAACGGTACTATAGAAATAGGTCAAAATGTACGTGTTTTTCCTATTAGCAACTGGACAGAGTTAGATGTGTGGAGCTATATTCAGAAAGAACAAATTGAAATTCCATCAATCTATTTTGCACACAAAAGAAATATCTTTTTAAGAGATGGCTTAATCTGGTCTGCAGAAGATGATGTTGTTTTTAGAGCAGAAGATGAGGTTGTAGAAGAACGTTGGGTGAGGTTTAGAACTGTTGGTGATATGTCTTGTACGGCAGCAGTGTTATCTAAAGCAGATTCTATAGATAAAGTAGTAGAGGAAATTAGAGATTCTAAAATATCTGAACGTGGTGCACGTATAGATGATAAACGTTCTGAAGCTGCAATGGAAAAAAGAAAACAACAAGGGTACTTTTAAAAAGTACAGACTACTTAGTCTAAAGTATATAAGTTAAAAAAGAAGTTTAAAACATAAAAGTAAGAGTAGCAAAGTATTTGTACTTGCAACTTTATACTTAATACACATAAAATGAACGTACTAAAAATAGCAACAGCAGGTAGTGTAGATGATGGTAAAAGTACCTTAATTGGTAGGTTACTTTACGATACAAAATCACTAACTGAAGATAAACTAGAAGCCATTAAAAAGAGTAGTGAACAACGTGGGTATGATTACCTAGATTTTTCATTAGCTACAGATGGTTTAGTTGCAGAACGTGAACAAGGTATTACTATAGATGTGGCTCATATCTATTTTTCAACACCAACTAAAAGTTACATTATTGCAGATACACCTGGTCACGTAGAGTATACCAGAAATATGGTTACGGGTGCATCAACTTCTCAAGTAGCTATTATTTTAATAGATGCTAGAAAAGGTGTTATAGAACAAACATACCGTCATTTTTTTATCAACAATTTATTGCGTGTTAAAAACGTAATAGTTGCTGTTAATAAAATGGATTTGGTAGACTATTCTGAAGAGGTATTTAATAATATTAAAAAAGACTTTGAAGCTTTAAATGCAAAAAGTACTTATGCAGAACAAATAGTTAGTTATATTCCGGTTAGTGCCTTAAAAGGTGACAATATTGTAGACAAAACAGATGCAATGTCTTGGTATAATGGCGATACAATTTTAGGTCATTTAGAGGAGTTAGAAGCACAAGATTTATATGATGCTGGTAAGGTTCGTTTTCCTGTACAAACAGTAATTAGACCAAAAACAGATGAGTTTCACGATTTTAGAGGGTATGCTGGAAAAATTTCTGGAGGTAGCTTAAAAGTTGGTGATGCTGTAACTGTTTTACCATCTCTAACGCAATCAAAAATAAAAGAGATATTCTTTTTTGATAAAACGTATGCAGAGGCACCAGCAGGCAGTTCTGTTAATATTACCTTAGAAGATGATATTAACATTACTAGGGGAGATATGCTTGTTAAAACAGATGAACTTCCAAAAATTGAAAAACAAGTTACTGCTACAGTTTGTTGGATGGATAGTAAAAACCTAGTACCAGGAACTAAGTATATTGTGCAACATAATACAAACCGTGTGCTATCTAAAATTGATAGTATAAATAGTGTTATAGCAACAGATTATACGGGAGAACAAGAAAACAATAATAAATTATCCTTAAATGAAATAGGAGAAGTTAGTATTAAACTTAGTAAGCCTATTTATTTTGATAGTTATAACGACAATAAATCTAACGGAGCTTTTATTTTAATTGATGCCCAAACCAATACAACGGCTGGTGCAGGATTTATAAGTTAAGCTAAAAGTCCATACAAAGAAGTGTTTTTACAGGCACTTTTTTATTTAAAATCCTATTAAATCTATAGGATAATAGTAATTATAAAAGCCATAATCATAAGCAAATGCAAAGTTTTAGAACAGAAATAGAAAACCCAGTAGTAGCTAAAGATATTATAGATTTAGAAGCAAAAATTAAACAGTTTAATGACGGTAAGTTAGACGAGGAAAAGTTTAGAAGCTTGCGTTTGGCTCGTGGTATTTATGGTCAGCGTCAGCCAGGCGTACAAATGATTCGTATTAAATTGCCATATGGTAAAGTAACATCTACACAGCTTAAGCGTATTTGTGATGTATCTGAAGAATACTCTACAGGACGCTTGCACATTACTACACGTCAAGACATACAAATACATTACGTAGATATAGAGCGTACACCAGAACTTTGGGCGCAATTGGCAAAGGATGATATTACTATTAGAGAAGCTTGTGGTAATGCAGTACGTAACATAACAGCTAGTGAAACCGCTGGTATAGATGTAGATGAGCCTTTTGATGTATCTCCGTACGCACACGCAATGTTTCAATACTTTTTAAGAAATCCTATTAGTCAAGAAATGGGAAGAAAATTTAAGGTTTCTTTTTCTTCTAGTGATGCAGATACAGGACTTTCTTATATGCATGATCTTGGTTTTATTGCAAAAATAGAAAACGGAGTTAGAGGTTTTAAAGTTCTTTTAGCAGGTGGTTTAGGCTCGCAGCCACGCCACGCAGAAGAGTTGTATACTTTTTTAGAGGCCGATAAAATTATTCCGTTAATGGATGGTGTTATTCGTGTTTTTGACAGGTACGGAGAACGTAAAAGTAGAGCAAAAGCCAGAATGAAATTTTTGCTTAAGGATATTGGTTTAGATGGTTTTAGAGCATTGCTAGAAGAAGAGCAAAATGCAATTCCACAAGATTCTTTTCCTGTAGATGTAGATGCGTATCCAAAGGTAAAAGTAGCAAATGCTAAAGTACCAGAAGTAGCAATTAAAAATACAGAAGCTTTTGAGCAATGGAAAAGCACAAACCTTGTGCCTCAAAAACAACAGGGCTATGTAGCTATTGGTATAAAAGTAAAGTTAGGAGATTTTTATATTGAAGAAGCTCGTCAATTAGCAGATTTAGTAGATGCGTATGCAGCCGGAGAATTTCGTTTGTCATTGCGTCAAAACATCCTAATACCTTATGTAAAAGAGGAATTGGTTCCTTTCTTTTATACAGAGCTAGAAAAACTTGGTTTTGTAGAGGCTGGTTATAACAAAGCATCAGATATAACTGCTTGTCCTGGTACAGATACTTGTAATTTAGGTATTGCTAGTAGTACTGGTATTGCAGCAGAGCTAGAAAGAGTAATTACAGAAGAATATCCACAATACATAAACAATAAAGATGTTGTTATAAAAATTAGTGGATGTATGAATGCCTGTGGTCAGCACAATATGGCAAACATAGGTTTTCAAGGGATGTCTGTACGTACAAAAGATAAGTTGGTAGCACCTGCTTTACAAGTATTGTTAGGTGGTGGTAATTTAGGAGATGGTAATGGCGTTTTTGCAGATAAAGTTGTAAAAGTACCAAGTAAAAGAGGTCCAGAGGCATTGCGTTTAATTTTAAACGATTTTGACGCTAATGCAAACGGACAATCATTTACTGAGTATTACAAAGAAAAAGGGGAGCATTATTTTTATGACTTTCTAAAACACCTTACAGCTATAGATAATTTAACTCCAGAAGATTTTATAGACTGGGGAAATACAGAACGCTATGAAAAAGCTATTGGAGTAGGCGAGTGTGCTGGTGTTGTTATAGATTTAATTGCAACTTTATTGTTTGAGAGCGAAGAAAAAATTGAAAACGCTGCTGCTGCATTGGAAGATAAAAAATGGTCTGCTAGTATTTTTCATTCCTATTCTGCAATGGTAAACTCTGCTAAAGCATTGCTTACAGCACAGAACACAAAAACAAATACACATATTAGCATTATTAAAGATTTTGATACTCATTTTGTGTCAAACGGCTTAATAGAATTAAAAACTTCTTTTGAGGAGTTGGCGTTGCAAATAAAAAGCAACAAACCAACGCAAGAATTTGCAGAAGCATACCTTAGAGATTCTAAAGTGTTTTTAGAAGTTGTACAAAAGTTTAGAGAAAAAGAATTAGCAGAAGCTTAAAATTATGGCAAACAAACAAAACACAAACGGACTACTTACAGTAGTTGGTGCAGGCCCAGGAGATGCAGAACTTATTACGCTAAAAGCTATTAAAGCATTGCAAAATGCAGATGTTGTTTTGTTTGATGCTTTGGTAAATAAAGAGTTGCTAACCTATGCAGCAAATGCAGAGCATATTTTTGTAGGTAAAAGAAAAGGGTGTTACGCGTACCAACAAGAACAAATTAACGAGCTTATTGTAAGCAGAGCAAAAAGTCACGGTAATGTAGTGCGCTTAAAAGGTGGCGACCCATTTATTTTTGGTCGTGGCTCAGAAGAAATGGAATATGCCGCTAGTCACGGTATAACAGTAGCTATGGTTCCGGGGATTTCTTCTTCAATAGCAGTACCAGCTTTTCAAAATATACCGGTTACAAAAAGGGGAGCTTCAGAGAGTTTTTGGGTAATAACAGGTACAACTAAAAATCATAAATTATCTACAGATGTGCACTTGGCAGCAAAGTCTAGCGCAACAGTAGTAATTTTAATGGGTATGGGTAAATTATCAGAAATTGTACAGTTATTTCAGCAACAAGGTAAAGCAGAAACACCTGTGGCAATTATTCAAAACGGAACTACCGTTAATGAAAAAGTTGGCGTTGGTACCATATCAACCATAGAAAAAGTAGTGCAAGAAAAGGAGTTGTCTAATCCTGCAATTATTGTAATTGGAGAAGTTGTAAAGCATAGAGCGCAATTACATAAAGTACAACAACAGATAAAAACAAAAGAAGTAGTAGTAAATTAAGTGGTACAGTTATTTGGTTATTTTTGATAAGGTAAACAAAACAGTAACACTAAAAATAAAGTAATGGAACGTAACAATTTATATCCAGTTTTTTTAAAAACGTCTCAACTACACGTGCTAATAGTAGGTGGTGGTAATGTGGCAGAGGAAAAACTACGCTTTTTAACTAAGTCTAGTCCAGATGCTGTGGTAACAATGGTGTCTCCTTGGTATGCAGAAAAAACGTTACAACTGGCAAATAAATTTAATGTTACTACCATTACAGATGTCTACAATATTAGTTATTTAGATGCCAAACATATGGTAGTTGCAACTACAGATAATGTAGAGGTTAATGTGCAAGTGTATAAAGATTGTAGAGCGCAATTTAAATTGGTAAACGTAGCAGATAACCCTCCGTATTGCGATTTTTATATGGGCGGAATTGTAACCAAAGGCAATGTAAAAATTGGTATTTCTACCAATGGTAAGTCGCCAACAACAGCAAAACGTTTGCGCCAGTTTTTTGAAGACGTAATACCTGAAGATATTAATAAAATGGTTCAAAACTTAAACGACTACAGAAAAACTATAAAAGGAGATTTTGAAGAAAAAGTAGATAAAATGAACCAGATTACAAGTTCCTTAGTAGATAAAAAAGATAATAATTAAAACATTTAAATGAGAGTAGATACTCATTAGTAAGTACAAAATTAAAATTATGATTAAGACAGATATATTAATTATTGGCGCAGGACCAACAGGATTGTTTACCGTTTTTGAGGCAGGTTTGTTAAAACTAAAATGCCATTTAATAGATGCATTGCCACAACCAGGCGGACAATGTGCAGAGATATATCCTAAAAAACCAATTTATGATATTCCTGCTTTTCCAGAAATTTTAGCAGGTGATTTGGTTACCAATCTAATGGAACAAATAAAATCTTTTGAGCCTGGTTTTACACTAGCAGAAAGAGCAGATACTTTAGATAAGTTAGACGATGGTACTTTTGTGGTAACCACAAACAAAGGCACAAAGCACAATGCGCCAGTTGTTGTAATTGCAGGTGGTTTAGGATCTTTTGAGCCTAGAAAACCGCAAATAGAAAACATTCTTAATTTTGAGGATAAAGGTGTTGCTTATATGATTAAAGACCCAGAAGTATACAGAGACAAAAAAGTTGTTATTGCTGGTGGTGGAGATTCTGCATTAGACTGGGCAATATTTTTAGCAGACGTAGCAGCAGAAGTATCTTTAGTACACCGTAGAAACGAGTTTAGAGGTGCTTTAGACTCTGTAGAAAAAGCATCAGAACTTGCAAAAGCAGGTAAAATAAAATTGTTTACAGAGGCACAAGTAACCAAACTATACGGAGATGATCATTTAGAGGCTGTAGTTGTAAAATACAACGACGAGGAAAAAGGAGAAAGCTATGTAGAAGTAGATAATTTTATTCCGTTATTTGGACTATCACCTAAATTAGGACCAATAGGAGATTGGGGATTAGAAATAGAGAAAAATGCTATAAAAGTAGACAACTCTTATGATTACCAAACCAACATTCCTGGTGTATATGCCATTGGTGATGTTAACACCTATAAAGGAAAACTAAAACTAATTTTATCTGGTTTTCATGAAGCAGCCGTAATGTGCCAAAGCGCATACCAACGCATAAACCCAGGCAAACGCTATGTAATGAAATACACAACCGTAGGTGGTGTAGAAGGTTTTGATGGTTCAAAAAAAGAAGCCAAAAAAGAAGTTGTACAAAGCATTTCGTAAAAATATTACAATTTTAAGCCTATATGTGTAAAAAACACGTGTAGGCTTAAAAATTACCAGCAATATTTGGTTATAAAAAAGTTGTGCTGTTACTTTGTGGCATAATTAGTTCATTAATACACTGAAAACGTTATCAAGAAAGGTGGAGGGATTAGACCCTATGAAACCTTAGCAACCCTTTATTCTTATTTAAAGAAGGTGCTACATTCTACTACGTTGTTACATACAACACGGCAGATAACTCACAAATTAGTAAAGACATTCACAGTCTTCTCTCATTTACCTTACTTGATATTTTATTTATAGCGTTCCATTTGTTTGCAAGCACAAATGGCCAGGCTTTCTGCTGTATTTTTTGGTTTTAGCAAACAGGTTTTACAAACCGTTGCAACCAAAAAGATGCCGCATCAATCCTTAACGCACAACACAATATTATACGGTACAATGAAAAGGATACAAGACATATTAAAAGAAAGAATTTTAGTGCTAGACGGTGCAATGGGTACAATGTTACAGCGCTACAAATTCACCGAAGAAGATTTTAGAGGCAAACGTTTTGCAGACTGGGAACACCCATTACAAGGCAATAACGATTTACTCTCTCTAACTCAACCAGAAGCTATAGCAGAAGTACACCGTAAATATTTTGCAGCTGGGGCAGACATTGTAGAAACCAACACCTTTTCTGGTACAACTATAGCAATGGCAGACTATTTTATGGAAGATTTAGTGTACGAGCTAAATTATGAGTCGGCACGTATTGCAAAACAAGTTGCAGATGAGTTTACAGCAAAAGAACCACACAAACCAAGGTTTGTAGCAGGTAGTATTGGACCCACCAATAAAACCGCAAGTATGTCTCCAGACGTTAACGACCCAGGTTTTAGAGGTGTTACTTTTGATGAACTTAGAATAGCTTACAAACAACAAGTAGAAGCATTGTTAGATGGTGGCTCAGATATCTTACTAGTAGAAACCATTTTTGATACCCTAAATGCAAAAGCAGCACTTTTTGCCATAGAAGAAGTGAAAGAAGAGCGTAATATAGATGTTCCTATAATGGTAAGTGGTACAATTACAGATGCCTCTGGCAGAACCTTATCAGGGCAAACAGCAGAAGCTTTTTTAATATCAATAAGTCATATTCCTATTTTATCTGTTGGTTTTAATTGTGCTCTAGGAGCAAGTCAATTGGTACCGCATTTAGAGGTATTGGCAGCAAAAACAGGTTTTGGAGTATCTGCACATCCAAATGCAGGTTTGCCAAATGCATTTGGTGAGTATGATGAGACTGCAGAGCAAATGGCAGCACAAATAAAAGAATACTTAGATAAAAGCTTGGTAAATATTGTTGGTGGTTGTTGTGGTACAACACCAGAACACATTAATGCAATTGCTAATTTGGTAAAAGATTACAAACCCAGAAATATTGCTTTAGAAACTGTCTAATATGAAAAATTTAAAACCTAAATATTTAAAACTTTCAGGATTAGAACCATTGGTTGTTACACCAGATACTAACTTTATTAATGTAGGTGAACGTACTAATGTAGCTGGTTCTAAAAAGTTTTTAAGGCTAATAAAAGAAGAAAAGTTTGATGAAGCTCTAGATATTGCACGCCACCAAGTAGAAGGTGGGGCGCAAATTATAGACATTAATATGGATGACGGACTTATAGATGGCAAAGAAGCTATGGTTAAGTTCTTAAACCTAGTTATTGCAGAACCAGATATTGCTAGAGTTCCTATAATGATAGACAGCTCTAAATGGGAAATTATAGAAGCTGGTTTACAAGTGGTTCAAGGTAAATGTGTGGTAAACTCTATAAGTCTTAAAGAAGGAGAAGAAGAATTTATACACCACGCCAAACTTATTAAGCGTTACGGTGCAGCCGTAATTGTAATGGCTTTTGATGAGGTAGGACAGGCAGATAATTATGAACGTAGAATAGAAATAGCTAAACGTTCTTATGATATTTTGGTAAACAAGGTAAACTTTGCACCAGAAGACATCATTTTTGATCTTAATATTTTTCCTGTTGCTACCGGTATGGATGAGCATAAACGCAACGCCATAGATTTTATAGAAGCTACAGCTTGGGTAAAGGAAAATTTACCACATTGTAGTGTAAGTGGAGGTGTTAGTAATGTGTCGTTTTCTTTTAGAGGAAACAACCCTGTGCGTGAGGCTATGCATTCAGTTTTTTTATACCACGCCATACAGGCAGGTATGAATATGGGAATTGTAAATCCTACTATGCTAGAGGTTTATGATGATATTCCTAAAGATTTATTAGAGCGTGTAGAGGATGTAATGTTAGACCGTAGGGATGATGCTACAGAACGTTTGTTAGATTTTGCAGAAACGGTAGTTGGTAAGGCAAAAGAGAGCACGGTAGATTTATCATGGAGAGAAGAACCTATACAAACCCGTATTACTAGAGCATTGGTAAAAGGTATAGACCAGTATATTGTAGAAGACGTAGAAGCAGCTAGGCAAAGTGTAGACAAACCTATTGAGGTTATAGAAGGTCATTTAATGACTGGGATGAATGTTGTTGGTGATTTGTTTGGTAGCGGAAAAATGTTTTTACCGCAGGTTGTAAAGTCGGCACGAGTAATGAAAAAAGCGGTTGCTTACTTATTGCCATATATAGAAGAGGAAAAACTTAAGAATCCGCAAGAGGCAGAGTCTTCTTCTGCAGGTAAAATTTTAATGGCTACTGTTAAAGGAGATGTGCATGATATTGGTAAAAATATTGTGGGCGTGGTTTTAGCATGTAACAATTATGAGATTGTAGATTTAGGGGTAATGGTGCCACCAGAAAAAATTATACAAGCTGCTAAAGATGAAAATGTAGATGTTATTGGTTTAAGCGGATTAATAACACCGTCTTTAGATGAAATGGTTTTTTTAGCTAAGGAAATGGAGCGCCAAAACTTTACTGTGCCTTTGCTTATTGGTGGTGCAACTACTAGCAAAGCACATACTGCAGTAAAAATAGATCCGCAGTATAAAAATGCTGTAGTGTATGTAAACGATGCTTCTAGAGCGGTTACTGTTGTTGGAGATTTATTGCAAAAAGAAACCAAAGATGCTTTTAAAAAGACAATTAAATTAGACTATGAAGAGTTTAGAAAACAATTTTTAAAACGTACCAAACATAAGGAGTATTTACCTATTGCAGATGCGCGTAAAAATAAATATAAAATAGATTGGAAAACATCAGAAATTGTAAAACCAAATGCACTTGGAATACAAGTTATAGAGGAATATGATTTAAATAAGTTGGTTGAGTTTATAGACTGGACTCCTTTTTTTAGAAGCTGGGAGTTGCATGGTAAATTTCCAGATATTTTAACTGATGAAATTGTAGGTACACAGGCTACAGATTTGTTTGCAGAGGCGCAACAAATGCTTACAAAGCTTATTGATGAAAAACTACTAACCGCAAAAGCAGTTTTTGGTTTGTTTAAAGCCAATACAATTAATGATGATGATATTGAGCTAGAAACACCTAACGGAAAACATACCTTTAGAACCTTACGTCAGCAATTAAAGAAGTATGCAGGTAAGCCAAATTTTGCATTGTCTGACTTTATTGCGCCTAAAGAAACAGGTAAAGAAGATTATATAGGTTGTTTTTGCGTAAGTACTGGTTTTGGAGCAGAAGAAATAGCCGAAAATTACCGTAAAAACTTAGACGATTACAATTCTATTATGGTAAAAGCTTTAGCAGATAGGCTAGCAGAAGCTTTTGCAGAATGCTTGCATAAAGATATTAGAACTACACATTGGGGTTATGCTAGTAATGAAACTTTAGATAATGAAGCTTTAATTAAAGAGGAATACAAAGGTATAAGACCTGCGCCAGGATATCCTGCTTGTCCAGACCACCTAGAGAAACCTACTATCTGGGATATTTTAAAAGTAAAAGAAACAATAGGTGTAGAACTTACAGATAGTTTGGCAATGTGGCCAGCTGCATCTGTATCTGGTTATTATTTTGCAAATCCAGAGGCTCGCTATTTTGGAGTTGGAAAAATTAAAGAAGACCAAGTTGAAGATTTTGCAGCTCGTAAAAATATAGCATTAGAAACGGCTTTAAAATGGCTTGCGCCAAATATAGCAGATGATTAATAGTATGTTGTTGCGTTAGGGATTAAGGTATTGTTGAAGCTCTTTTATGGTTTTTCTCCATAAAAAGCGACTACCGAAAGCCCGACCGTAGGAACGCCAAAAAATATAAAAATGAAAGTAACCGACCATATTAAAAACGCAAACGGAAAAACATTGTTTTCTTTTGAAATTATACCGCCTGTAAAGGGGAGAAATATTCAGGAATTATACGGAAACATAGATCCGTTAATGGAGTTTAAACCGCCTTTTATTGATGTTACCACGTCTAGAGAAGAGTATATTTATATAGACCGTGATGGATTGTTAGATAAAAAACTTACGCGTATGCGCCCAGGAACGGTTGGTATTTGTGCGTCTATAAAACATAAATATGATGTAGATACTGTGCCGCATGTTTTGTGTGGTGGTTTTACTAGAGAAGAAACAGAATATTTATTGGTAGATTGTCATTACCTTGGTATAGATAATGTTATGGCACTGCGTGGTGATGCTATGCGAGAGCAAAAGTATTTTGAGCCTACAAAAGGAGGGCACAAATATGCAGTGAGCTTGGTAGAACAAATACAAAAACTTAATTGTGGTACTTATTTGCATGAGGTTATAGAAACGGATAATTGCTCTGATTTTTGCATTGGTGTTGCCGGTTACCCAGAAAAACATATGGAAGCACCATCTTTATTAACTGACTTAAAACGCTTAAAACAAAAAGTAGATGCTGGTGCAGATTATGTGGTTACACAAATGTTTTTTGATAATAGTAAGTATTTTGAGTTTGTAAAGGCTGCTAAAGATTTTGGAATTCATGTGCCAATTATTCCGGGAATAAAACCAATTGCTGTTAAAAAACACCTACAGTTACTACCACAAGTTTTTAAAATTGATGTACCACAAGACTTAGTAGATGCTGTTGAGGATTGTAAGGATAATAAAGCAGTGCGCCAAGTTGGGGTAGATTGGGCTATACAACAATCTAAGGAGTTAAAAGCTGCTGGTGTACCTGTGTTGCATTACTACTCTATGGGTAAGTCTGACAATATTAAGGCTATAGCAAAAGAACTTTTTTAATTTTTGTAAGTATTAGCCTATAAAGATTTGCTGTAGGTGTAAAATTGCTATTTTTGCACGCAATGAATATAAGAATCCTTTTTATTGCCTTGTTTTCTGTAGGGTGTTTTGCTCAGCAGAAAAGTAAAATAGTAATAGATGCAAATCAGTTTTACGGCTCTATTGCATTACATAATAATAGTATTGCGCATTTAATTAGTGCGCACCCAGCGGGTTTTATTTTAAGTTATAATAAAAAAACTTTTGGTGATGAGGCTTGGGAACAACTTTATAATTATCCAGATTTAGGATACTCGTTTATTTACCAAGATATGAATAATAGTACGCTTGGTAAAAACTATGGTGCGTATGCACATTACAATTTTTATTTTTTTAAAAGAAATGTACAGCTTAGAGTAGGGCAAGGTATTGCATATACTACAAACCCTTATGATAAAGTAACTAACTTTAGAAACAATGCATATGGGTCTGATATTTTAAGTAGTACCTATGCAATGGTTAATTACCATAAAGAGAATATTTATAAGGGCTTGGGTTTTAAAGCCGGACTAACATTAATTCATTATTCTAACGCAAACTTTAAAGCGCCAAATACATCTACAAACACCATTGCATTAAATGCAGGTTTAACGTATGACCTAGACGGAGGAAAAAAAATACCATACAAGACCATTACAGATACTACAAATTACAACCAACCTATACACTTAAATGTAGCTTTTAGAGGTGGTGTTAATGAAAGTGATGTTATTGGTTTGGGACAATCTCCTTTTTATATTTTATCTGCTTATGCAGATAAAAGAATTGGTAGAAAAAGTGGATTTCAGTTAGGCGCAGATGTTTTCTTTTCTAAATTTTTAAAGGAATTAATTACATACAATTCTATTGCTTTTCCTAAGAAGGAAGTAGATGCTAATGACGATTATAAACGTGTTGGTGTTTTTGTTGGACACGAGTTGTACATAAACAAAATGTCTGTAGTAACACAACTAGGCTATTATGTATATTACCCGTTTGATTTTGAAGGTAGAATGTATAATAGAATGGGACTTAAGCGTTACTTTGGAGATAAAATGTTTGCTGCAGTTACTTTAAAATCTCACGCTGCTAAAGCAGAGGCCGTAGAGTTTGGAGTTGGAATCCGTTTTTAAAAATATGAAGATGATTACAAGAAAACAGATTAAAAATATAGGATTACAAATTACGGGTAAATCAATTTTGTTATACACTTTAACACTTGCTTTAGTGTATGGTTGTAATAGTGAAAATGTATCTGATTGTTTACAGAACGCAGGAGATATAATTACAGAAGAAATAGTAGTAGAACCGTTTACTACTATTACTATTTTTGAAAACTCTGCTTTAGTAATAAAAGAAGGTCCTGTGCAAAAAGTTGAGGTAGAAACAGGAGAATATTTGCGTAGTGATATAGATGCAAAAGTTGTAGATGGTAAGTTGCTCTTAACTAATACTAACGGTTGTAATTTTACTAGAGACTATGGTTTAACTACTTTTTATGTTACTGCACCAAATATAACATCTATACGTAGTAGTACAGGTTTTGATATTAGTAGTGATGGGATTTTAAGTTACCCAAATTTGAGCCTTTTATCTGAAGATTTTGGTGACTCAGAAGCAGATTTTACAACTGGGTCTTTTGATTTAGAATTATCTGGTACAAGAGTTTCTTTGGTTTCTAACGGAGCTGCTTATTTTAAATTAAAAGGAACAGCAGAAAGTTTAAATGTTGTTTTTGCAGCTGGAGACTCTAGATTAAATGCCGAAAATTTATTAGCTAAAAATGTAAGTGTAAACCACAGAAGTTCTAATGATATGCTGGTAAATCCGGAAGAGAGTATATCTGGTACAATTAGAGGTGTTGGTGATGTTATTAGTTTTAACAAACCAAATGTTGTAAATGTAGAGGAGCTTTATAAAGGAAAGCTTATATTTAAAGAGTAATAATTAAAGTTGCTTAATATTGAGTTTTAAAAGATTCTTCTCTTATTTTTCTAATAGAATTGGTAGAAATAAACCAAAAAAAACAACAAATAGTATTAGCTATAGTAAGGCTGATGAACTACTGCAATCTTTAATAAGTAATGCAAAAGTTCCAGGTATTGCTATTAAAGTAACACAACACAATAAAACTATTTTTGATAAAGGATATGGCTTTTCTAATCTAGAAAAGAAAACGCAAATAAACACTGCAACATCTGTATTTAGAATAGCAAGCGTTTCTAAGCCCATTGCTGCAACTGCATTAGCTATAATGGTGCAAGATGGTGTAATAGATTTGGAAGAGTCTTTTTATACTTATGTTCCTTATTATCCTAAAAAAAAGTACGACTTTACAATTAAACAATTGGCTACTCATACCGCAGGTATACGTGGTTACAGAGGAAAAGAATATGGTTTAAATATTCCATATACTATTAAAGATAGTATTGTTATTTTTAAGGATGATGATTTGCTTTTTAAGCCAGGAACAAATTACCATTACAATAGTTATGATTGGGTTTTATTGTCACTAGCAATGCAAGAGGCAAGTGGTGTACCTTTTGAAGAGTATGTGCAAAAAAAAGTTTTAGATCCTTTACAAATGAAGCACACATTTGCTGAAGTAAAAAGGAGCTTTATAAAAGGTATTACTCAGTTTTACTCTCAAAAAAAACTTGGTTTTAGAAAAGCATTGGAAGTAAACAATTATTACAAGCTTGCTGGTGGCGGGTTTTTATCTACAACTACAGATATTGTAAAACTAGGAAACGCATATTTAAAAGGTGATTTTTTACAAGAAGTTATACAGCAACAATTTTTAACAGCGCAAGAAGTAAAAGGTGAGTCTACCTACTATGGTTTAGGTTGGCAAGTAAGTACAGATAAAAAAGGCAATGCGTATTACGGCCATATTGGTAATGGCGTAGGCGGCTACTCAAACTTTTTTGTGTATCCAAAGCAACAATTGGTACTTAGTATATTAACCAATTGTACCAACCCTAATATACAAGATGTGTTGGATGAGGTGGTGCTAGGGTTTGTAGAAAAAGCAAAAGAGTTTACCCTGTAATCTCTGTAAATAAACTTTCTAAGTTTTTGTTTTTTCTGCTTAATTGCAATGTTTTTAGCTGGTTGTCGTGAGCAAAGTCAAACACAGCAGGGCGCATATCTACATCAGTATCAAAAGTAATTTCATAAACAAAACCAGCAGTATTTTTAACAGCAACCACATTTGGTAGTCTGTTTAGTAGTTGCTCTTCAACTCTATAATCAAACTCTACTTCTATAATTTGTTCTTTAGCGTCTCTTAGGTCGGTTAACTTTTTATCTGCAACAACTACACCTTTATTAATAATTACAACACGGTCACAAACAGCTTCTACTTCTTTCATAATATGTGTAGATAGTAAAATGGTTTTTTCTTTACCAATGTCTTTAATTAGTTTACGTATTTCTAAAAGTTGGTTAGGATCTAAACCAGTTGTAGGTTCATCTAGTATTAAAACTTCAGGGTTATGTAATAATGCAGCAGCTAAACCAACGCGTTGTCTGTATCCTTTAGATAGTTGGTCTATTTTTTTATGTGCTTCTGGTGTTAAACCAGTTTGTTCTATAACTTCTTCAATTCTAGTTTTAGATACTTTGTAAACATTAGCATTAAATGTTAAGTATTCTTTTACATACATATCTAAGTACAAAGGGTTGTGTTCTGGTAAGTAGCCAATACTTTTTTGTACATTAATTTTATCAGCAACGCTAAACTCATTTACAGCAGCATCTCCACTATCAGCTAAAATATAAGTAGTAAGTATTTTCATAAGTGTAGACTTACCAGCTCCATTAGGACCTAAAAAGCCAACAATTTCACCTTTGTTTATAGTAAAGGAAACATTATCTAGAGCTTTTTGACTGCCAAAAGTTTTACTGATGTTTTGTACCGAAATAGACATACTTATATTTTTTATCAAAAATAACGTAAATAAGTGAATTTTGTTTTTAAATCAGATAAGAAAAAAAGGCGATTTTTAACGTTTCACAACAATATTCATTAACATAATATTAACATTTTTAAAAATACAACTCTTAATAAAATGTTAAAAAAATAACAGAGGTATTAAATAATGTTAGATGAGTGAAAAAAAATAATAATAAAATTTGTTTTTTAAATTTAATAATTACCTTAGCCACATATTACAAGAACAATGAACACAAGATATTTCTGGAACGGTTTTTATTTTTACTTCTTTTTTAAGAGAGGTACGGGACTGTTGTAGTATATTTAAAATATAGATATAAATTAAAGTCCCGTGTATAACGGGACTTTTTTTATACAAAAAATTGACGTTTAAGTAGATAAAAAGAAATGGCATTAAAAATTGCAATACAAGGTATAAAGGGTTCTAACCACCACCAAGTAGCTAATGAGTTTTTTGGTGAAGATGTAGAATTGGTAGAGTGTCTTTCTTTTGATGAGCTAATTCATCAACTAATGACGGGTTACGCAGATAAAGCAGTTATGGCTATAGAAAACTCAATTGCAGGTTCTATAATACCAAATTATGCGCTTGTTTATAATAACGATTTACATATAATTGGAGAGCATTATCTAAATATTCATCATCATTTAATGGCTTTAGAAGGTCAAAAAATTGAAGATATACAAGAGGTACATTCTCACCCAATGGCACTATTACAATGTAAAGATTTTTTAAAAGCATACTCACATATAAAATTGGTAGAATCTGTAGATACAGCAGAAACAGCACAGCGTATAGAAAAAGATAACTTAAAAGGTATTGCGGCTATTGCGCCAAAAGTAGCATCAGAATTATACAATTTAGAAGTTGTAGCATCAGAAATACAAACCATTTCTAATAATGCAACCCGTTTT
Source organism: Cellulophaga geojensis KL-A (assembly GCF_000568425.1). NCBI lineage: Bacteria > Pseudomonadati > Bacteroidota > Flavobacteriia > Flavobacteriales > Flavobacteriaceae > Cellulophaga > Cellulophaga geojensis. The sequence goes on along the minus strand of NZ_ARZX01000001.1, from coordinate 263,981 downwards.
ATTATTCTTAAAAAGGAAAATAAAGAGTTGCCAGAAGAAGAAATAAACAAGGCATCATTACGCTTTGTTTTAGACCATAAACGTGGCAGTTTAGCGGCAGTTTTAAATGTAATGAGCGATTGTAACCTAAACTTAACAAAAATACAATCACTACCAGTAATAGAACAACCTTGGAAATACTCTTTCTTTGTAGATGTAACTTTTTTAAAGTACAAAGATTATAAAAAAGCCAAAGCCTTATTGCAAATTATGGCAGAAGAATTTAAAGTTTTAGGAGAATACAAAAATGCAAGAGGATGATAACTGCAGATAGATTAGAACATATACAGGAATACTATTTTTCTAAAAAACTTAGAGAAGTACGTGGGTTAATGGCCAATGGTAAGCCTATTATTAATATGGGAATTGGTAGTCCAGATTTGGCACCATCTGAAATAGTTGTAGATGCTATAAAAAATGCAGTAGAAGATACAGGTGCACACCAATACCAAAGCTACCAAGGGTTACCAGAATTAAGAGAAAGTATAGCTGCTTTTTATAAAAATAATTTTAGTGTTACTGCAGATCCAGTTAATGAAATTTTACCATTAATGGGATCCAAAGAAGGTATTTTACATATTAGCATGGCTTTTTTAAATGTTGGTGATGCGGCTTTAATTCCAAACCCAGGATACCCAACATATACATCTGTAACTAATTTAGTAGGAGCAGAACCTATGTGTTATGACCTTGTATCAGATAATAATTGGTTTCCTGATTTAGATGCTTTAGAAAAGCAAGATTTATCTAAGGTAAAAATAATGTGGGTATGTTACCCGCATATGCCAACAGGAGCTGTGGCAACTAAAGAACAATTACAAAAGTTAGTTGCATTTGCCTTAAAAAACAATATTTTATTGGTGAATGATAACCCTTATAGTTTTGTTTTAAATACTGCGCCAACAAGCATTTTAAGTATAGAAGGAGCTAAAGGTTGTGCCTTAGAATTAAACTCGCTTAGCAAAACTTTTAATATGGCCGGCTGGCGTGTAGGTATGGTTTTGGGAAGCGCAGAACATATAAATGCTGTATTAAAAGTAAAAAGTAATATGGACTCTGGTATGTTTTATGGTATACAAAAAGGAGCTATAGCAGCATTAAAAAGTAGCAAAGATTGGTTTACAGAATTAAATAAGGTGTATGCTACACGTAGAGATTTAATTTTTCAATTAGCAGACAAGTTAAATTGTACTTATGATAAAAATGCTGTAGGAATGTTTGTTTGGGCAAAGCTGCCTATAGGTAGTATTTCATCAGAAGAATTTATAGATGAAGTATTGTACAGTAAAGATGTGTTTATAACACCAGGAACAATTTTTGGAAGTAACGGAGAAGGGTATATACGTTTTTCATTATGTGTAACCCAAGAGAAAATTAAAGAAGCAATAAGTAGATTTTAAAAAGGAGTAGCGGTATTAAAGTTTAGTAATAAGTAAGTTTTACGACCAACATCTTTACTATTATATAAAATAAGGAATGAACGTATTTGTAATTGGCATAGGATTAATAGGTGGCTCAATGGCCAAGGATATTAAAAGAATAAATGCTAGTGCTAAAATTTATGGTGTAGATATTAATGATGCACATATAGAAGAGGCATTGTCTTTAGGCGTAATAGACCAAAAGGCAAGTTATCATGATTTGCAGTTGGCAGATGTAGTAATTGTTAGTATTCCTGTAGATGTAATGGTAGTAGAGTTGCCAAAAATATTAGATGCTATTAATGATGATGCTATTGTATTGGATGCGGGTTCTACAAAAGGCTTAATTTGTAAACAGGTAGAAAACCACCCTAAAAGGAGGAATTTTATAGCCTGTCATCCTATAGCTGGTACAGAGTTTAGTGGTCCGTCTGCAGCTATAGAAAATTTGTTTAAAGGCAAAACAAATATTATTTGCGAAGTAGAAAAAACAGCATTTAAGTTGCAGGAAAAAGCATTAGATCTTTTTAGAGATATGGGTATGCGTATACGTTATATGAATGTAGATGCTCATGACAAACACATAGCTTACGTGTCTCATTTATCTCATATTAGTTCTTTTATGTTAGGAAAAACGGTTATTGAAAAAGAAAAGAATGAACGCGATATATTTGATATGGCAGGCAGTGGATTTGAGAGTACTGTGCGTTTAGCAAAAAGTTCACCAGCAATGTGGACGCCAATTTTTAAGCAGAATAAAACAAATGTTTTAGAAACATTAGAAGAGTACATTCAGAATTTAAAAGCCTTTAAAGAAATGATTGAAGAAGACAATTATACAGGCATTTATAATGAAATGGAAAGTACAAACAAGATAAAAGAAATATTAAAAGGAATACCCCAGAATAAAAATTAAGTAAAGATGGAAAACTCAAAAGAAATGAGAACATGGTTGGATGACATGAAGCTAGATCATCCACTAGTAATAGCAGGGCCGTGTAGTGCTGAAACTGAAGAGCAAGTTTTAAAAATTGCTCATCAATTAAAAGATACAGATGTAAATTATTACAGAGCTGGTATCTGGAAGCCAAGAACCCGTCCTGGGAATTTTGAAGGCGTAGGTATTTTAGGTCTTAAGTGGCTGCAAAAAGTAAAAGCAGAAACAGGTTTAAAAACAGCTACAGAAGTTGCAAACAGAGCACACGTAGAACTTGCGTTAGAACATGATATAGATTTATTATGGATTGGTGCGCGTACATCTGTAAGTCCGTTTATTATGCAAGAAATTGCAGATGCATTGGCAGGTACAGATAAAATTGTATTGGTAAAAAACCCAATTAACCCAGATTTATCTTTGTGGTTAGGTGGTATAGAGCGTTTACACACCGCTGGTATTAAAAACTTAGGTGCAATACACAGAGGTTTTTCTACCTATGAAAAAACAAAGTACAGAAATATACCAGAGTGGCAATTGGCAATTGAGTTTCAAAACAGATTTCCAGATTTACCATTAATTAATGATCCGTCTCATATTACAGGTAAAAGAGATATGATTTTTGATGTATCGCAAACAGCGCTAGATCTTAATTTTGATGGGTTAATGATTGAAACTCATTTTGATCCGGATAATGCGTGGAGTGATGCTGCACAACAAGTAACACCAGACAAATTAGTGCAAATTATGCGCGATTTAAAAATTAGAAAAGAATCTGATCCAGAAGCAGAGTACAACAAAGACCTAAGTAATTTACGTGCACAAATAGATGTTATTGACGCACAGTTAATTGAAACATTAGGAAAAAGAATGAAAATTTCTGATCAAATTGGAGCTCTTAAAAAAGAGAAAAACGTAGCCGTTTTACAATCTACAAGATGGAATGAGATTTTAGGAGCAATGATTTTAGAAGGAGAATCTAAAGGCTTAAGTGAAGAGTTTGTTTTAAAAATGTTTAAAGCAATACACCAAGAGTCAATTAACCATCAGGAAAAAATTATTAAAGGATAATTTAGAGTATAAAAAAAATCCCGATGTAAAATTGCATCGGGATTTTTATAAAAAAGGTTTAAGAAATTATTTTTTCTTAAAAATGTATCTGGTAATAAAAATACCTTTACCATCACCTTTACCAGCTTCACTTTCAACAGCACTAGTTACAAAGGCAAGTTCCCAGCCTTCTTTAACCATTGCATTAATTTTAGAAGTAATAATGGCATCATTGGCAGCTATGTTTTGAAATCTAATTCCGCCAATATTGTAAAAGTTAAGTAATTTAGTTTCATCAAAGCCTTTAACTCTAATGTCTCCTCTTTTAGATTTATTTCTTGTGTTATCTTCTTCAGTTTGTGTAGAAGTGTACTCTTTGTAATCTTTCTCCTCGTTAGCAGAAATTATTCTAGATCTACCTAATCCGTTAGGAACAATAGACTCAACACTAGTAATAACTTTAAATTGTTGAGCAGATAAATCTACTGTAGATAAGCAAAGGATAAATGCAAAAAATAATAATTTTTTCATAATTGTTAATTTGTTTGTTGTTTATATAATATTTTAAACGAGAAAAAAAAAGCTGTAGTATAGCGCATATATTGTTTCTTTGTAAAAAGAAAGTAAAATAAAGAATACAAAATGATAGGAACTGTTTATAAATCTACTGGAAGTTGGTACACTGTAAAAACAGATGATGGTGTATTTTATGACTGTAGAATAAAGGGTAAGTTCCGTTTAAAAGGCATAAAAAGCACTAATCCAATTGCAGTAGGCGATAGGGTGTCTTTTGATCTTGAAAAAAGTGGAGATGAGACCAACGCTACCATTACAGAAATTAAAGACCGTAAAAATTACATTGTACGTAAATCTGTAAACTTATCTAAGCAAACACATATAATTGCAGCAAATTTAGACCAGGTTTTTTTAATGATAACGTTAAATAATCCGCAAACATTTACCAGTTTTATAGATCGTTTTTTAGTGACAGCGGAAGCCTATGGTATACCTGCCGTTTTATTATTTAACAAGATAGATTCTTATGATGAAGATGAACTTTTAGATGTTAAGTATTTAGCAGCATTATACCGTAGCATTGGGTATACTTGCGTTGGTATTTCTGCAAAAACAGGTAAAAACGTAGATAAGGTAAAAGAAATGATGACAGGTAAAATAAGTATGTTTTCTGGTCATTCTGGTGTAGGTAAATCTACCTTAGTAAATACCATAGATAAAGAGTTAAATATAAAAACTAAAGAAATATCTGAACAGCACATGCAAGGGCAACATACCACAACTTTTGCAGAAATGTACGATTTAGATTTTGGAGCCCAAATTATAGACACACCAGGTATACGTGGCTTTGGAATTGTAGATATGGAAAAAGAAGAAATAGGTGACTATTTTCCTGAATTTTTTGCACTAAAGAGTGAGTGTAAATTTAATAATTGTTTGCATATTGATGAGCCTAAATGCGCTGTTAAAGATGCTTTAGAGAATGATGAGGTGGCTTGGAGTAGGTATAAAAGCTACGTGCAAATGATAACAGGAGAGGAAGAAAACTACAGACAAGATATTTACGGAGACAAAAAATGAGAGCAGTAATATAAAGGGTAACAAAAGCTAGTGTTACCGTTGATGATAAACTTATTTCTAAAATAAATTTAGGCCTTTTAATTTTGTTGGGTGTTGAAACTAATGATACAAAGGAAGATATAGATTGGTTGACTCGTAAAATTGCAAATCTTAGAATTTTTAATGATGATAAAGGAGTAATGAATAACTCCCTTTTAGATTGTAAAGGAGATGCAATTGTTGTAAGTCAATTTACGCTGTATGCTGCTACTAAAAAAGGAAATAGACCTTCTTACATAAAAGCAGCAAAACCAGATGTTGCAATACCATTGTATACTACTTTTGTTTCTCAATTAGAAAACACTTTAGGTAAACCTGTTGGTACTGGTGTTTTTGGTGCAGATATGAAAGTAGATTTACGTAATGATGGTCCGGTTACAATAATAATAGATACAAAAAATAAGGAATAATCGTATATTTTTTTGTAGGTTTTTTAAGAGTTTTTATTAATTTAGGCTCAACCAAAACCAACCAATGCGCTTATTTTTCAGCTTTATATTGCTTCTTTTTGTTCAACTATCTGAAGCACAAGATTTTAATTATCAATCTTTATTAATTAATTCCAATTTAACCAAAAATGCAAATGCAGTTGTACGGTTAGATGAAATGAACATTCATATTAGTTCTAAGACTAAAATGAATATTAAGCATAAAAGAATTGTAACTGTTTTAAATAAATTTGGTGATGTTGCAACACATACCTATAGAGGATATGATTTAGACAGTAAATTAATATCTGTGCAAGCCTTAGTTTATAATCAACTAGGAAAACAAATAGGAAAGTTTAAAGAAAAAGACTTTAAAGATGTTAGTGCAGTAGATGGTAGTACATTATACTCAGACTCCAGAATAAAATATTTAGATTATACCCCAGTAACTTACCCTTACACTATGGAGTTTACCTATGAGTATACCAACTCTAATACAGGTGAATTAATACCAGCTTGGTATTTTTTAGACTCTTTTTATTTAAGTACAGAAGAAAGTAGTATTTCAATTACCTATGATGACGAAAGTTTTAAGCCAGAAATTAGGGAGGCAAACTTAGAAGGTTTAGATGTTGAAAAAATAATAAAAAGCGGTAGTACTTCATATACAGTAAAAAATATACCTGCATTAAAAAAAGAAAGTTTAAGTCCGGCTTTTTATAAAATATCACCAAAGTTGCAAATAAGGCCAATAAACTTTACTTATGGTGGTTATGATGCTTCAATAAAAACTTGGCAAGATTTGGGTAAGTGGATGTACACTAACTTACTTAAAGGTAGGGGTGAGTTGCCAGAATCTACAATAAATACGGTGAAATCTTTAACAAAAGAAGCTAAGTCAGACATTGAAAAAGCAAAAATTATATACAAGTATGTACAAGATAATACAAGGTATATAAGTGTACAAGTAGGTATTGGAGGTATGCAACCAATATCTGCTTTAGATGTAGATAGGGTAAAGTATGGAGATTGCAAAGGATTATCTAATTACACAATGGCCTTGTTACATGCTGTTGGTGTAAAAGCATTTTATACACACGTAGAAGCGGGTAATTATAAAGAAAGTTTTAATAAAGGTTTTGCATCATTGGCAGAGGGTAACCACGTTATTTTAGCAATAGAGAGTAATGATAAGTACTACTGGATAGATTGTACGTCTCAAATACATCCATTTGGGTTTTTAGGAGATTTTACAGACGGAAGAACAGTACATGTTATAAAACCAGATGGAGGTGAGTTGGTACAGACAGATAGTTATGTAAATAAGGATAATTATCAAAAGACAGAAGCTCATATTTCACTTTCAAACACCGGAGTAATTGCTGCAGATGTAGTAATTACAACTAAAGGTGTACAATATGATGATAGGTTTAGCATAGAAAGAAAAACATCTGATGATATTAAAAAGCATTATACATCTTATTGGAGTTATATAAATAACCTTAAAATTAATAATTATACCCTTTTAAATAATAGAGATAGTATTGTTTTTACAGAAAAAATTAGTTTAGAGGCAACAAATTATGCTTCTGTTAGTGGCAATAGGTTGCTATTTATGGTAAATGCACTAAACAGAAATAATGCAGTACCAGATAGGTACAGAAATAGAAAATTACCATTAGAAATACAAAGAGGATATTTTGATGAAGATGAATTTGAAATTCTACTTCCTTTAGGTTTTGAAGTTGAAGCAATGCCTAATAACACTTTAGTAGAAAATGAATTTGGACTGTATAGTGTGTCATATAAGTTATCAGAAGACTTAAAAAATGTAGTGTACAAAAGAAAATTACTTATTAAAGAAGGATATTACCCAAAGGAGAAATATAAAGACTATCGTGACTTTAGAAAAAAAGTATCGTTAACAGACAATGCAAAAATTGTTTTAGTAAAAAAATAAACCAAAAGTTAACCAGAACCCCACAACCAAATAACCCAATTTATTATGATTAAAAAATACAGTTTAGTAGTACTATTCAGTTTAGCTATTAACCTAATCTCTGCTCAAGATTTCGATTTTGGAAAAGTATCTACCAAGGAACTAAATGAAAAGGTACATCCTTTAGATTCATCTGCAAGTGCAGCTTACCTATATAAACATAAGAAGTGTTATTTTAGATATTTAGATAATAGTGGCTTTGAATTAGTAACCGAAGTTTATGAGCGAATAAAAATTTACAACAAAGAAGGATATGATTTTGCAACTAAAGCAATACCACTTTATAAAGCATCACAAGGAAATAGAGAAAAAATAATAGGGCTAAAGGCTGTTACTTATAACCTAGTTGGTAATAAAATTGAGGAAACAAAGTTGAAGAAGGATGGTATTTTTGAGTCTGAGATGTCTGAATTTTATGATCAAACAAAGTTTACAATGCCAAATATTAAAGATGGTAGCGTAATAGAATTTAAATACAAAATTAATTCTCCTTTTATTTTTAATGTAGATGAGTTTGTGTTTCAGCATAGTATACCTGTAAATAAATTAGAATCTAGTTTTTCTTCTCCTGAGTACTATAATTATAAATTAAACTCTAGAGGATATTTAAATATTTATCCAAAAATAACTAGAGTTAACTCTAGTTTAAATATTAAAAGCAAAACTAGGTCTAGTATGTCATCAAATGTAGTAAGTACTACTTTTAGTAATGACAAAATAAATTTTTTTGAAAACAAGCATATATATAGCGTAACAGATATTCCTGCCTTAAAAGAAGAACCATATATAAATAATATAGATAATTATAGAGCAGCTGCAAAATATGAACTCTCTTATGTTCAATACCCTAATAGTGTTCCTAAATACTATTCATCAACTTGGAAGGATGTAGTAAAGACAATTTACGATAGCCCTAGCTTTGGAACCGAGTTAAATAAAACGGGTTATTATAATCAAGATATAGATCCTTTAGTATCTTCATTATCAGACCCTATGCAAAAAGCAGCTGCAATTTATAATTATGTAAAAAGTAAGGTGAAATGGAATGGTATTTATGGTAAGTACACCTATAATGGCGTACGTAAAGCTTATAAGGAAAATGTAGGTAATGTGGCAGATATTAATCTAATGCTAACATCTATGCTAAGGTACGCAGGTTTAAATGCAAATCCTGTTTTAGTGAGTACAAGAGGAAACGGGGTTCCTATTTTCCCTACAAGAGAAGGTTATAATTATGTGATTTCTGCAATAGATACTGGTGAAGGTATTATACTTTTAGATGCTACAAGTATGTATAGTATGCCTAATGTGTTACCAACAAGAGTGCTTAATTGGGAGGGCAGGATTATTGCTAAAGACGGAGCGTCATCTACAATAGGTTTGTACCCTAATGAACAGTCTACAAAGACAATAATGATGACAACCAATTTAACTGCAAACGGAGATTTATCTGGCTCATATAGAAAGGTAGTAAAACTTCATAATGCCAGAATATACCGAAATAATTATAATGAGGCAGATGAAGATGGTTATATAGAAAAAATTGAAAAGTCCTTAGATTTAGAAATATCAGATTTTGAAGTAAAAAATAGCCTAGATATAGGTAAACCAATCTTGGAAAGTTATAAATTTGTAAAAGAGAGTCAGGCAGATGTAATTGGTGATAAAATATATTTTTCTCCAATGTTTTTTTACAAATCTAAAAGCAACCCTTTTAAATTAGAAAAAAGAAGTTACCCTATAGATTTTAGTTATCCATCAGAAACAACCTATAGAATTATTGTAGATATTCCTGAAGGATACAAAGTAGAAACGTTGCCAGAAATTAAAAGTATAGCTCTTCCGGAGCAGTTAGGATCTTTTAAATATAATGTTACTCAAAAAAATAATCAGATTCATTTATTAGTCGTAGAATCAATAAACAAAGCAATTATAACACCAAAGTATTACGAGGCTGTTAAAACGTATTATAAAATTTTAATAGAGAAGGAAAACGAGAAGGTTGTTTTAACAAAAATATAATGAACATACAAAACGCACAAGAAGCCGTAGATAACTGGATAAAAGAACACGGAGTTCGCTATTTTAACGAGCTTACAAATATGGCACAGCTTACAGAAGAGGTAGGTGAGGTTGCACGTATTATTGCGCGTAGGTACGGAGAGCAAAGTGAAAAAGAATCTGATAAAAATAAAGATTTAGGTGAAGAACTAGCAGATGTTATGTTTGTTGTGCTTTGCCTTGCAAACCAAACAGGTATAAATTTGCAAGATGCCTTTGATAAAAAATTAGATCTTAAAACCAAAAGAGATCATGATCGTCATCACAACAATCAAAAATTAAAATAAGTTCTTATTTTTAATCACTTAAAGTCTTTTACATTGAAATTATATTTATCAGCCCCAGAAAATAAAACATTAAATTCTGCTATTAAAATAACAGGAAGCAAAAGCGAGTCTAACCGCCTATTGTTACTACAAGCATTATATCCGAATATAAAAATAGAAAATCTTTCTAATTCTGATGATGCAATTGTAATGCAAAAAGGAATTAAGGTATTTAAAGGAGAAGTAGATATTCATCACGCAGGTACAGCAATGCGTTTTTTAACCACTTATTTTTCTTGCCAAGATGGTAAAGAAGTTGTGCTTACAGGGTCTAAACGTATGACAGAGCGCCCAATAGGAGTATTGGTAGATGCATTAAAATCTTTAGGAGCAGATATTACCTATTTAGAAAATAGTGGTTATCCTCCGCTACATATTAAAGGAAAAAAAATAACAGCAAACAAAGTAAGTTTACCTGCTAATATTAGTAGTCAGTACATTTCTTCATTAGTATTAACTGCACCAAGTTTAGATAATGGTTTAGAGTTAGAGTTGGTTGGTAAAATTACCTCTGTGCCTTATATAAAAATGACGCTAGCTTTACTTACGCAAATAGGAGTAGAAAACTCTTTTGAAGGTAATACTATTAAGGTGGCGCCAAAAAAATCTGTTAGTAATACTACACTGGTTGTAGAGTCAGACTGGAGTTCTGCTTCTTATTTTTACAGTATTGTAGCAATGTCTGCTGTTGGTACAGAAATTACCTTATCAGCCTATAAAAAAGATAGCTTACAGGGAGATAGTGTTTTGGCTGATATTTATACAGATTTTGGTGTAGAAACTACATTTTTAGATGCTAAAGTAGTTTTAAAAAAGATCACAGATAAAGAAACACAAGAAATTACAAAAGACCTTAGTAATGCTCCAGATATAGCACAAACCATTGCAGTTACGGTTTTTGGTTTGGGACTAGGTTGCCATTTAACAGGTTTACACACGCTTAAAATTAAAGAAACAGATAGGTTAGAGGCTTTAAAAACAGAGCTTACAAAATTAGGAGCGTCTATTACGGTTACAGACAAGACACTTACTATAAAACCAACAACAAAAATTAACAAAGACATTGCAATAGATACCTATAATGACCATAGAATGGGAATGGCTTTTGCTCCTTTGGCGCTAAAAACAAACTTGTTTATTAATGATGCAGGTGTGGTGTCTAAGTCTTACCCAGATTTCTGGACCGACCTTAAACTGCTTAAATTTGGTGTAAAAGAAGCATAATTGTGGTTAAATTGTTATTTAATTGGTGTTTTACTTGACAACGCCTATTGTAGCATAGTATATTTGCAATCGCATAAAAAGAAAATTAAAAAAATATGCACTAAACCGTAAAACGTTGAGTGCTTTTTTATTGGCATAAAATAATATCGTTTTTAATTTTCAGAGGTTATGTATAACCGTTAACATCATAAAAAATATTAAATGAAATTATCTAGCTTTAATTTTGAACTTCCAGACAATTTGTTAGCCGAGTATCCTTCTGAACATAGGGATGAAGCTAAATTGATGGTAATACATAGAGAAACCGGAAAAATTGAACACAAAATGTTTAAAGACCTTATTAATTATTTTGATGAGGGAGATGTAATGGTTTTAAACAACACTAAAGTTTTTCCTGCTCGTTTATATGGTAATAAAGAAAAAACAGGGGCAAGAATTGAAGTGTTTTTATTACGTGAATTAAATGCAGAACAGCGTTTATGGGATGTTTTAGTAGATCCTGCACGTAAAATAAGAATAGGAAATAAATTGTATTTTGGTGACGATGAAACTTTAGTTGCAGAAGTTATAGATAATACAACATCTAGAGGTAGAACTTTACGTTTTTTATACGATGGTTCTTATACAGACTTTAGACAAAAATTAAAAGATTTAGGAGAAACACCATTACCTAAATACATAAAAAGAGAAGTAGAGGAATCTGATGAAGACAGGTACCAAACAATATACGCTAAGCACGAAGGTGCTGTAGCTGCACCAACGGCAGGTTTACACTTTTCTAAACACTTATTAAAAAGATTAGAAATTAAAGGAGTAGATTTTGCAGAATTAACTTTACACGTTGGTTTAGGAACTTTTAACCCAGTAGAGGTAGAAGATTTATCTAAACATAAAATGGATAGTGAAGAGTTAGTTATTGATGAAAAAGCTACAGAGGTTGTAAACGCTGCTATAGATAATAAACGTAGAATTTGTGCTATTGGTACAACGGCTATGCGTGGTTTAGAAAGTGCAGTTTCTAGTAACGGACACTTAAATACGTATGAAGGATGGACAAATAAATTTATTTTTCCTCCTTATGATTTTAGTATTGCTAACTCTATGGTTACAAACTTTCACTTACCAAAGTCTACTTTGTTAATGATGGTTTCTGCTTTTATTGGCCATGACCTTATGAAAAAAGCATACAAAGAGGCTATCTTAGAAAGCTATAAATTTTACTCTTACGGAGATGCAATGCTAATTATATAATTGGCATTTTAATACATAAAATATAAATCCCGTCAGTTTTCTATTTTTAATAGAAATTGGCGGGATTAACTTTTATCTACTACCTTTAGTACTGTGGAAAAAAATAAGAAAAAAGACATAAGAGCCTTAACTAAGGAACAAATTAGAGCGTTTTTTGTAGCTCAAGGAGATAAAGCCTTTAGAGGTAACCAGGTATACGAGTGGTTATGGCAAAAAGGGGCACACTCTTTTGAGGCAATGACAAATGTATCTAAAGAAACAAGGCAATTGTTGGATGATAACTTTGTTATAAACCACATAAAAGTAGATCAAATGCAGCGTAGTAGTGATGGTACTATTAAAAACGCTGTGCAATTACATGATGGTTTAATTGTAGAGTCGGTTCTAATACCAACAAAAACAAGAACCACAGCCTGTGTCTCTAGTCAAGTAGGTTGTAGTTTAGATTGTAGGTTTTGCGCAACATCTAGGTTAAAGCGTATGCGTAACTTAAATCCAGATGAGATTTATGATCAAGTAGTTGCTATAGATAATGAAAGTAGATTGTATTTTGACCGTAAACTAAGTAACATTGTGTTTATGGGTATGGGCGAACCTTTAATGAACTACAATAACGTTTTAAAGGCTATAGATAAAATAACCTCTACAGAGGGCTTAGCTATGTCTCCAAAAAGAATTACGGTTTCTACATCTGGTGTTCCAAAGATGATAAAGAAAATGGCAGATGATGAGGTAAAGTTTAAATTGGCAGTGTCCTTGCATTCTGCTGTGGATGAAATTAGAACCTCTATAATGCCTTTTAATGCTACTTTTCCTTTAAAAGATTTAAGAGAGGCGTTACAGTATTGGTACGCTAAAACAAAAAGCAGAATTACATATGAATATGTAGTTTGGGATGGTATTAATGATACACAGAATGATGCTAATGCACTTGTAGATTTCTGTAGGTTTGCGCCATCAAAAGTAAACTTAATAGAGTATAATCCTATAGATGATGGTGAGTTTCAGCAGGCTAGTAATAAAGCTATAGATATGTATGTGGCAACATTAGAGCGTAACGGTATAACAGTTACGGTAAGGCGCTCTAGAGGTAAAGATATAGATGCAGCTTGTGGGCAGCTAGCAAATAAAAGCTAAAAAAGGCAGGCGAAAACCAATCACCTGCCTTTAACTAAAAAAACACATTAACCACAATGTTTTTTTTATTTCATTTGAGCTTTTAACTCATCAATAGTTTTAGCCATTACAACTCCTGGTATTTTAATAGGAGCAGCAACTTCTGCTAAAAATGTACCTTTTACTTCTCCTCTTTTGTATGTAGTAAAACCTACTCTGTACAAGCCAGCAGTTAATGCTTTTGTAGGGTTGCTTACCTCACTCTTGTAACGTAATAAAGAGTTGTAGCTACTTCCGCTAGGTTGCTTAGGTAACTCAGATGTATCATCATTAGAAGCTAAAGTAACCCAGTTAGCACTTTTAGCTCCTTCTGTAGTAACTTTATCAGCAGAAACAATATCAGATCTTTCTAAAGTAATGTATGTGTCAAAAAAGTCTTTTGTAGAAGCGTGCTCATCAAAATCTGCAGATTTTACCGCATTTTTAATTTTATCACCATTTGCAGGTGAAACCATTCTTACACCTAATTCAGGAGCAGCCAATGGTACCCAAACGTATATGTAATAAAACTTTTTATTGTCTTTTACTTCATCTTCATTACCAGGGCTAGCGTAACCTAAGTAGCTAATGTTGTCTGTGTAAGGAACCTTAATAGTTTTTGGTCCTATTTTTTTTTCAACAGAACTTCCAAATTTTTTCAATTTTTGAGCGTTTACAATTGCGCTACAGCTAAAAAGTAACATTGCTGCTACAAATAGATTTTTTTTCATCTTAAGTGTGATTTATTAATTGTTTTTGTTTTAATAACACAGCAAAGATGACGCTATTAAACAAAACAAATAGACCTATTTGTAGGGAAAATTTTACCCCTGTTTTCAGGGGTAGGCTATAATATTACTAAAACGTAAATCATTGCCTTGAAATCTAATAATTTAATTACTTTTACCTTTCCAAATTTAACGAATTGCTTTTTTGAAAATTGTAGCACAAATTAAGGACCCTGTAAATAAAGAAATGGAGCTTTTTGAAAAAAAGTTTCACGCCTCTATGTCTTCTAAGGTGGCCTTATTAAACAGAATTACTTACTATATAGTAAATAGAAAAGGAAAACAAATGCGACCAATGTTTGTTTTTTTAACAGCAAAATTGGTATCTGGTGGCAAGGTTAATGAGCGTACTTATAGAGGTGCATCTGTTATAGAATTAATACATACTGCCACTTTAGTTCATGACGATGTTGTAGATGATAGTAACAAGCGTCGTGGCTTTTTCTCAGTAAATGCACTTTGGAAAAATAAAATAGCTGTACTTGTAGGTGATTTTTTATTATCTAAAGGGTTGTTGTTGTCTATTGATAATGGTGATTTTGATCTTCTAAAAATTATTTCGGTTGCAGTACGTGAAATGAGTGAAGGTGAGCTGTTACAAATTGAAAAAGCACGTAAATTAGATATTACAGAAGATGTCTATTATGAAATAATAAGACAAAAAACAGCCACGCTAATAGCAGCTTGCTGTAGTTTAGGGGCTTGTTCTGTAAATCCAGATTCTGATGATGTAGAAACTTTTAGAAAATTTGGAGAACTCATAGGTATGGCTTTTCAAATAAAAGATGATTTGTTTGACTATGGGGATGAGGCAATTGGTAAGCCAACAGGTATAGATATTAAAGAACAAAAAATGACGCTTCCTTTAATATATACACTTAATAACTGCACAAAAAAAGAAAAGAGTTGGTTAATAAACTCTGTTAAAAAGCACAATAAAGACAAAAAGCGAGTTAAAGAGGTAATTAACTTTGTTAAAGACAGTGGTGGTTTGGCGTATGCCGAAGAGAAAATGATGTCTTTTAAAAAGGAAGCTCTTGCTTTATTAAGTAAATATCCAGAGTCCGATTATAAAAGTTCGCTAGAACTAATGGTAAATTACGTGGTAGATAGAAAAAAATAATAACTTTATCACTTTAAAAATCAGAGCGTTGTAATTTATTTTAAAATAAATTTATTTTCTGGGCAACGTTACAGTAATGTTTGTTGTCTATACTTATAGAACACCATTACTGTGAAAATTATTAAACTTTACAAAAACGAGAATACCCTTATAAAAAAAGCCGCTGCTGCAGACAGGGATGCTCAAGAGCGCTTGTATAATAAATATGCTCCAAAAATGTTAAGCGTTTGCAGGCAATATATAAAAGACCTGCAATTTGCAGAGGATGTTATGGTATGTGCTTTTTTAAAAGTATTTAAGTATTTAGACACTTTTAAGTTTGAGGGTAGTTTTGAAGGATGGGTTCGTAAAATTATGGTTAGGGAGTGTATAACTTACTTGCGTAAAAAACAGCATATAGTTTTTGATGATGAAGTATATGAGCGTTCTGCACCTAAACACATAACTAGTACGCCAGATTTAGATGTAGAGCAAGTACAGTTATTAATAGATGCTTTACCAGAAGGTTATAAAATAGTATTTGTAATGTATGCTATTGAGGGATACAAACATTTTGAAATTGCAGAGCAATTGGGTATTTCAGAAAATACATCAAGATCTCAGTTGTTTAAAGCTAGAAAAATGTTGCAAGAAAAATTAGAAAAAATAAAGACAACAGATTCAGTTACAATAGAATCTTAAAAAAAATAGTACAATGGCACCTTTAAAATTTGAAGAACATTTAAAAGATAAGCTAAAAGATAGGGAAATTACCCCATCTAGCAATGCGTGGTCCAAAGTTGCTGCGGGTTTGGAGAGTCAACCAATTAATAAAAAAAATAAAAAGCCAGCATATTTTGCTATTGCTGCTTGTTTAGTTGGTTTGTTAATAGCATCGGTTTGGTTTTTTAACACTGCAGAACCAAGTAATAATTCTCCTCAAGTTGTAGACACAGATAAAGTAGATGATAGTAAAAAATCAATTTTAAAAACAAATACAATTTTTAAAGAAGAAAATACTACTGTTGTAGCATCTAAAGAAGTAACTATAAAAGAAGAGAAAAACACTGTAATTAAACAGGAAGCAAAAATTAATACTCCAGAAAATCAATTTAAAAGACCAGAGCAGACAAAAATTGCTGCATATGAAAAAACGAATAAACAATTAAAAATTAACCAGCCAGAGAAAACAATTATAGATGCTAAACTAAATGTTGTAATGGAGAAACTAGCCTTGCTAGAGGAAAATAATATTGCAGTTACAGATGCAGAAGTAGACTCTTTACTACGTAATGCACAACAAGAAATTTTAGCAGAAAAAGCAATTAAAGCAGGTATGTCTGTAGACGCTATGGCCTTATTAATAGAAGCAGAAAGTGAATTAGATGTAAGTTTTAGAGATAAAATTTTTGACAATCTAAAAAGGCGTTACCTCAAATTAAAAACTGCAGTAGCTGCACGTACTAACTAACAAATAAACATTCATCAATCAGAGTTTTATATTTTCTTCTGGCGTATTGTATCTGCAATATGCTAGGGGAATAATAAAACACATCTAAAATTTAATTATTATGAAAAAAACTACACACTACATTTTATTAATTATAACGGTTTTTTGTGTGCAACTAACATTTGCTCAAGAACAAATTAAATCTAAAATTGATCTTTTATTAAAAGAAAAAGAACAAATTAGATTGTATGAAAAAGAGGCGCTAAAAACAGAAATAGAGGCTATAACTAAGCGTTTAGAGAAGAATGAAATAACAGCACAACAAGCGCAAAATTTAAAAACTGAGGCAGCAAAAAATAGAGCTTTAAACATAGAGAATAGGGTTGCTATTATTGATAATAAAATATCATTATTAGAGCGTAATGGTACAGATAAGCTTGCTAGGTTAGATTCTTTGCCAGGTAAAGTAGAGGTAGATGTTTTTGACATAAAATTTAACGACAAATCTATTTTTTATAGTGAAACAAAAAAACAAGAAGTTAAATACGATATTAGAACCGTGTCTGAACTTGTTTTGGCTGTTGGGTTAAATAATGCAATTATAGACGGACAATCTTTAGATGATTCTCCTTATAAAATAGGAGGTAGTCGTTTTTTTGAAATGGGAATTAATTGGAGAACTAGATTGTTTAAAAACTCTAATGCAGTGCGTCTAAATTATGGTTTTTCGTTTCAATTTAATGGTCTTAAAGTAGATGATAACTTATACTTTGTAGAAAACGGAAACCAAACGGAGTTACAGGACTTTGAGTATGATTTAGACAAAGCAAAACTTAGAATGGATAACCTAGTATTTCCTGTGCATTTTGAGTTTGGACCATCTAGAAAAGAAGAAACGGAAGAAAAAATGCGTTATTATATAGATAACAAGTTTAGAATAGGTATAGGTGCCTATGGAGGATTTAATATTGGTACTCGTCAAAAGTTAAAATACAAAGAGAATGGTAAAAAAGTTAAAGATAAGTTTAAAAGAGACTACAATACATCAGACCTTATATACGGTTTAAGTGCATATGCAGGTTTTGGAGATACAACATTATATGTTAAGTATGATCTTAATCCTATTTTTAAAGATGCCTTAGTAGATCAGCATAATATTTCAGTAGGCTTACGTTTTGATTTATAATAGCGTATTAGAAAAATATAAAAATCCTAAGCAATTTAGCTTAGGATTTTTTTTGTTTTTGAATTTTTAAATGAAGAATCCTGAGCTAGTAAAAACTACGGAGACAATTTAAACTAGTCAAGATTCTTGCCCTTATCAACCAAATAAGTATTGTGTGTTTTTTATTAGGATACTACAAATAAAAATGAAGATACAATCATCCAAGCGCCAAGTATAAGGCCAATTAAACCTAATTTCCCTTGCTTAGGAGCAATTTTAGCTCTCATCTCTTCGGCTTTAGCCTTTGCTGCTTCATTTTTAGATAATACATACTTGTTAATTAGTCCGTACCCTAACATAAAGCCCAAAGCAGCAGTAACAATGTTACCTACTAAATATGTTATCCATAAGATAGGCCAAGTGCTTAACCATCCAATAGTTAAAATAGCACTAACAATTCCCCAAATCCCCCAAAAACAAAATACCATTCCTATCCAACCTTGGTAAGGTTCAATTTTTTCTAGTAGCTCTTTGGCATTTGGTTTTTTAGATAATAATAAAGACGGTACAGCTAAAATGCTTAATAATATTAAAGAAATTCCCCAGCTCATAATTTTTAATTTTTTTTTAGATTAATATTGGTTTATTTAATTTTGATGTTACAAAGGTGCGGCCATTATAGAGTTTAAATTACCCTTAGACTAGCTAAAATGCTTACCCTGAAAACAGGGGTAGTTGTTATAGCACTTATTTTAGATTAGTTTATTTTTTTGATATTTAGTTCATTATATTTACCCTCTTATTTAAAAATTACTAAAATTTGATTTCTAAATCTACTATAGACCAAGTTTATGAAACTGCTCGTTTAGAGGAGGTTATTGGCGATTTTGTTCAGTTAAAAAAATCTGGAACCAACTTTAAAGGTTTAAGTCCGTTTACAGATGAGCGTTCACCAAGTTTTATGGTGTCTCCTGTTAAACAAATCTGGAAAGATTTTAGTAGTGGTAAAGGAGGTAATGTAGTTGCTTTTTTAATGGAGCATGAACACTTTACTTATCCAGAGGCTATAAAATACTTGGCTAAAAAGTATAATATAGAAATAGAAGAAACCGAACGTACAGACGAACAAAAAGAGCAAGCTAATGAAAAAGAGAGTATGTACTTGGTGTCTGAGTATGCTCAAAAATATTTTTCTGAAGTATTGTGGGAACGTGAGTTGGGTAAGGCTATTGGTTTAAGTTACTTTAAAGAACGGGGCTTTACAGATGAAACAATTAAAAAATTTAGCCTTGGTTATTGTTTAGATCAATGGGACTCTTTTACAAACACTGCCTTAGATAAAGGGTATAAGTTAGAGTATCTAGAAAAAACAGGTTTAACAATAGTTAAGAAACAAGAAGGACAAGAGGCTAGAAAATTTGATAGATTTAAAGGTCGTGTAATGTTTCCTATACAATCTATGAGTGGTAGAGTGTTAGGTTTTGGTGGTCGTATTTTAACTAATGATAAAAAAGCAGCTAAATACTTAAATTCTCCAGAGAGTGATATTTACCATAAAAGTAAAGTGCTTTATGGTATTTACCACGCTAAACAGGCTATAGCTAAAGAAGATAACTGTTATTTGGTAGAAGGGTATACAGATGTTATACAGTTTCATCAAAGAGGTATACACAATGTTGTTGCTTCTAGTGGTACCGCACTTACACCAGACCAAATTAGACTTGTAAATAGGTTAACTAAAAACATAACTGTTTTGTTTGATGGTGATGCAGCTGGTTTGCGTGCCTCATTACGTGGTATAGATTTAATTTTAGAACAAGGTATGAATGTTAGGGTTTGTACTTTTCCTGAAGGTGAAGACCCAGACAGTTTTTCTAAAAACAATTCTTTAGAAGAAGTTAATCAATATTTAGAAAGTAATTCTAAAGATTTTATACAGTTTAAAGCTTCTTTATTAATAAAAGAAACTGCCAATGACCCAATAAAAAAAGCAGAAACAGTACGCGATATTGTAAATAGTATTTCTAAGATACCAGACCGTATTAAAAAGGAAATTTACATACAAGAGTGTGCGCAGTTAATGAATATTTCAGAATCTGTACTTTTTAACACGCTTGCGCAGATAGGTAAAAAGGAGATTGCAGACGAGGTTAAAAAACAAAAAGAAGAGCAAAAACCTTTTCAGGTTGTAAAAAATAAAGTTGTACAAGAGAAGTTAGATGTTCAATATGTTTTAGAAAAAAAGATAATAGAATTGCTTTTGCTTTACGGAGACACTACTCAGCAGTTTGATGATTTGTTGCTTAAAGAAGATGATAAGGGAGACCTTATTTTAGAAAAAGAAACTGTAGAGGCGCGTGTTTTTGAAAAAATTTATCTGGATTTACAAGAGGATGAAATAGAACTTACCAATGCAAATTTTAGAGATATATATTACAAACTTATAGAAGACTTAAATGAAAAAGAACATTTTGAGGCAAATAAGTTTATTGGTGGTTTAGATCAAGATTTAGTCTCCGAAATTTCTTCAATTTTAATGGAAGAAGAAAAATACATTTTACATGATTGGGAACGTAAAGAAATATATCCAAAAGAAAAGTCTGTAAGTATAGGTCAGTTGGTAAGTGAAACCATACTAACGTTACGTTGCTATTTAATAAAAAAGAGAATAGGGGAGTTACAAGAAAAAACTCAGGATCCAAGTCTAGATAATTCAGAAATTTTGCAAGAAATAATGAATTATCTAAACTTAAACTCTTTATTGGGTAAAAAATTAGCTAGGGTGCTCTCTTAAATAATGAGTTAACCCTTAGTTGTATTTAATAGTTCTCCCACCAATTTGTGGTATTATTGGTCGTGTCTTTTACAATAATTTCATCTCCAATTTCGGGTGTAATTACATCTAGGTTTAGTTCTTTTGCCCTTGCTTTTACACGTACAATTGGATCTGTCCAGCTATGTAAAGCTAATTTAAAGCCAGCCCAGTGTATCGGAACAATTTTTTTGGCTTGCACATCTAAGCCAGCTTGTGCGGTTTCTTCGGGCATCATATGTATATCTGCCCACATTTGGTTATATTGTCCGCATTCCATTAAGGCAATATCAAAAGGGCCGTATTTATCTCCTATTTCTTTAAAGTGCGGGGAGTAGCCACTATCTCCACTAAAGTAAATGTTATCTTGTTTAGATTGTATTACCCAAGAGCTCCAAAGTGTGCTTTGGCTGTTGTTAAGTTTACGTCCAGAGAAATGTTGTGCTGGGGTACAAACAAAAGTTAAGTTGTCTAGTTTTGTATTTTGCCACCAATCTAATTCTGTAATTTTATCTTTTGCTACGCCCCAAGCTTCTAAATGTACACCTACACCTAACGGTACATAAAAGCGTTTGGCTTTGTCTTTAATTTTTAAAATGGTTTCATAATCTAAATGATCATAATGATCATGTGAAAACAATACAGCATCAATTTTATTAAGCTGTTCTAATGCTATAGGGAATTTAGTATTAAATCTATTTGCACCCATTAATGGATGTGGAGCAGCAACTTTACCTAACATTGGGTCTAAAAGAATGTTTTTACCTTCAATTTGTAATAGAAAAGAAGAGTGGCCATACCAAAAAAGTCGAGATTCTTTGTTGTAATTTGCAACATCAGCAGAGTCTACTGTTTTTACATTTAAGTCTTTTTTAGGTCTAGCATTAGGTACTTTAGTTGTAAAAAACTTGTAGGCTAATGATAGTGTTTCTGTAAAACTTAAATCTTTGGGTACAGGTAAAGTGTTGTTAAACTTGTTGTTTTTGTATTGAGGAGATTCTTTATAAATTTCTTTACGCTCTTTGGTAATATCACCACCAAATGTTGGGTAAAAATTAGTAAATAAAAAATAAGATATTACTAATGTTATAAGTATAGTTACTATTGCAATCATTATTCTTTTAAATAATCTTTTTAGCATATTGCTAGATGTAAATTTAGTAAGCTGTAAAATTAAACAACTAATTGTATTATAGTCTGTTTGCTTTATTTTTTAGCTTAATATTAATAGTTTTAAACAAAAAAAAGTCAGCAATGAGCTGACTTTTTTTGATAAAACATATGTTATTTCTTAGAAAATATCTAATGCTTTAGCTTGTTGTAATAAGTCTACCATATTATCTACGTTTAATTTTTTCATTAAACGAGCCTTGTAAGTACTAATGGTTTTTTCGTTTAAACCAAGACCTAATGCAACATCTTTGTTTCTTTTACCGCTAGCAAGCATTTTTAAAACTTCTATTTCTCTTGTAGATAGTTTTCTAAATAATCTTCTAGGTTTTTGTGTGCCTTCATCAAAAGCTAGTCTTTGCGCTAGTTCATTAGTGATAAACATTTTACCATCACTAATTTTTTCTAGAGCCGCTACTATGTAATCTAAATCTGCGTTTTTAGATAAATAACCTTGCGCACCAGCTCTAATAGAGCTAATAGCGTAAACATCTTCAGACTGTCCGCTGTACATAAGTACTTTAACATCTGGATGATTCTTCTTCATTTTTCTTAAACAAGCAATCCCGTTAATCTCAGGAAAATCCATCTCTAACATTAAAATATCTGGAGTTTCATTTTCCAGTTTTTCAAAAAGTTCTGATGAAGTTCTAGCAGTGCCAATAACTTTAAAGCCCGTCTCAATACTCAACATCTGCGTAATGCCCACTTGCACAACAGGGTGACTATCTGCAATAAATACTGTTTTCATTTTTTTTGGTTTTAATTAAATTTAAGCATAATCTGTCTTCCACAACATTAATTCTGACAGAGAATGTAAGGTTAAATTGTATGTTTGTTCAACAAAAATGATACTTTTTTGTTAGAATTTACTATTATTTAACTTTTTTTCGTTTTACAATACGTTATCTGCGATGACTGGCTATTTTAAGCCATTTGGAATGTCGCATACAGGTATTGGTTTCATTTTGTGCTGGTTAGCATTGTTTAGTTTTTTATATAATATAAAGACCTCTTGTTGTCTTCCTTTAAAATCATTTTTTGTTTTACCCTTGTCGTCTTCTAGCATTGCCCACTCTAGCTCTGGATATGATGCTCCTATTTGGTCTTCATCTGTTCTGTCATCTCCCCACAAACCATCTGTAGGCGCAGCATTAATAATGTCAGAATTAATACCTGTAAATTTAGCAATTTCGTATACTTCACTTTTCATTAAATCTGCAATAGGGCTAAGGTCTACTCCGCCATCTCCATACTTAGTGTAAAATCCTACGCCAAAATCTTCAACCTTGTTGCCAGTACCAGCTACCAAATAACCGTGTAATCCTGCAAAATAATACAAAGTTGTCATTCTTAGTCTTGCTCTTGCGTTAGCTAAAGATAAAAACCTCTCTTCTTCATTAGTTACACTTGGTAGTGTGTCTATAAAGCTATCAAAAACAGGAGTTAAGTTTACTTGTTGTCTTTTTACGTTTTTAAAATTGCTTTGCAACCAATCTATATGCTTGCTGGCTCTTGTTACCTGACTCTCTGCTTGGTGTATTGGCATTTCTAAACAAAGTAACTCTAAACCTGTTTTTGCACACAGGGTAGATGTTACAGCAGAATCAATTCCGCCAGATATACCTATTACAAATCCTTTTATGTTTGCTTTTGTAGCATAATCCTTTAGCCAATTAACAATATGGTTTGTTACTTTTTCTGTTTGCATAGAATTCCTTTATTACGTTGAAAACTGTTAACTTTGTATCCTGTAAAAATAAACGCTAACATTTTAATATTAAAATGTTACTGTAATTACTTTTAAATGAAACAACCATTTTATATCATTTTACTTGTTTTTATCCTTTTTTTGGGTTGTAAACAAGAGTCTAAAGAGGCAAAACAGATAGCCAAAGTAAATGTATCATTAGATGTTGCTAGGTTTGATAGGGAAATTGCTGATGCTAAACCAACAGATATTCCTGTGTTAAAAGAAAAGTATCCTTACTTATTTCCTGTACAATATCCAGATAGCTTATGGGTCGCAAAATTAAGAGATACATTACAAATATCTTTGTTAAAAGAAGTTAATATAGCCTTTGGAGACTTTAAAAAGCAAAAAAATGAGCTTGAGTTATTTTACAAACACGTAAAATATTACTTTCCTAAAGAGACAGAGCCTAAAGTGGTTACTGTTATTTCTGATGTAAATTATAATAATCCTGTTATACTTACAGAAGAACTTTTATTAATTGGATTAGATAACTACCTGGGAAAGGATCACAAATTTTACAAAGGATTACAAAATTATATTGCAGAGGGATTAGATAAAAAATACCTTTTAACAGATGTAGCTAATACATTTGCAAAAAAAGTTGTGCCTTATCCTGCAAACGACAGAACTTTTTTAGCGCAGTTGGTATATTATGGAAAAGAGTTATATGTAAAAGATAAGCTAATACCTTTTGTAGATGATGCAGTAAAAATAAAGTATACTCAGCAAGATTTGGATTGGGCTTTTGCTAATGAAGAACCAATTTGGCGTAATTTTATTGAAAACCAATATTTATATAGTACAGATAAAAATTTAAATAAGCGTTTTTTAGATCATGCACCATTTTCTAAGTTTCAGTTGGAGTTAGATAGTGAGTCGCCAGGACGATTAGGACGTTTTTTAGGATGGCAAATTGTGCGTTCTTTTATGGATAATAATAACGTAACTTTGCAACAAATGCTACAGCTGCCTGCTGAGGAAATATTTAAAAAATCTAATTATAAACCAAAAAGATAAATGTCAAAATTACATACATCAGAAATTAAGTTAACTGTTGGTCTGGATGAAAACAGAGTACCAGAGGCTTTAAATTGGTCTGCAGAAGACGGAGGGATAGAGAATGAAGAGGCAAAAGCAATGCTTTTATCTGTATGGGATAGTAAAAACCAAGAGTCTTTAAAAATAGATTTATGGACAAAAGATATGCCTGTAGATGAAATGAAAGTATTTTTTCATCAAACATTAGTGTCTTTGTCTGATACTTTTTATAAAGCTACACAAGATGAAAAAATGACAGCAACAATGAAAGATTTTTGCGAGTATTTTGCAGATAAGCTAGAGCTTAAAAAAGGCTAGCATTATTTAAATTATTACAATTAAAAAACTCCCAAAGAAATTTGGGAGTTTTTAGTTTTTAAATCTTAAGAGTAAATTACTCTACTGTAATAGAAAAAGTTTGCTCAACATCTGTTGCTCCGCCGGCATCTGCAGTAGTACCATCGTTTGGTTTTTTAGGCTCGTGTCTTAAAGTTACGCCTAATGTTGCTGCACCAGCATCTCCTGTAGAAAGGGTAAATGTAATACCTACAGGGTTGCCATCTTCATCCATATCTGTGTATTCTGTACCGCTAATAGCGCCAGAGACAGTATAAAAGAATTGGTGTTCATCATCTTCTTCTTCAACTTCTAAAGTAATATCTTCAGCAGGGCTTTCAGTTTCATTAAGTAATGTAATGGTGCCGTTGTAGGTTGTGTTAGCTGCTAAGTTTTCAACTGTAACTACTGGAGCGTTTGGACCATCAGTACCATCATCGTCTTTAGACGTTAGAGTAACTGCTGTTCCTCCTGCTTGTGGTGTAAGTTCTATTATTACTGTAGTTATTACTTCTTCATCGTTAATTGCTTCTGGAGCATCGTCATCATCAGAACATGAAATTAAAGCAATACTAGACAATGCAATTAAACTTGCTTTTTTAATGTTTTTCAAAATTGTGTTTTCTGTTTTCATTTTAATAGGAATTTGTATTAGTAATTATATTTTAATCTAAGTGTAAAAGACCTTCCTAAATCGTCTGTAAAATAACGTTGTCTGTTAAGGTAGTCTCTATATTCTGTGTTCAATAAATTAGTTATGCCTAAACCAACAGTTAATGCTTTGCTATTTTTTAAGTTAAATTTCATTTCTGAATCTAATTTTAATAAATGGTAAGCACTTGGAGGTGTGTTTATATCTAGTTCTACTTCCTGGTCTTGTTGTGGTGAGTATACCATAATATTATCTATGTATTCATTTTGTTTAAATACATATTCACTTTGTAGGCTAATATTAAAGTTGTTCCATTCTTGTTTAGTAAACGTTATTTGGTTTTGTAAACGAGCAGAAGGAATATTAATTAAAGCTTCGTTTTTAGTTCTGTCTTTTCCTTTAACTATAGAAAATTTATGATCTGTTCTCCAGTTGTTTGTCCAGTTATTATAGATAGATGCGTCTACACCAAGTAAACGAGCATCTGTTTGTCTGTATTCCCAAACAGGAAATGCACCTCGTAAAGAGAATTCTACACCAGTTGGTTCTAAAAGAATAAAGTCTGATATAAGGTTATAATAAGGTGAAACCTCGTAGCCCCAAGTGTAAGTGTTTTTTCCTAAACTTAATGATATTCTGTGTGACGTTTCGCTCTTTATGCGTAAATCGCCTAATTCTATACGGGCAGCAGAATGATGCAGTCCATCACTAAATAATTCAGACGGATTTGGAGCGCGTTGCGCTAAAGTGTAATTAAATCTAAATAAATTTTCAGAATTAAAGCGGTGTTTTAGCCCTGCAGACGCTGAAAAATTATGATAGCTTAGCTCAGGATTTGTTAAAAGTTGTGTGCCTAGGTCATCAATAATTATATCATTAAAATCTTCGTTGTACCCGCGTTCTTCCCATCTAGATGTTATGTAAAACTTTTGGGCATCAATTTTACTATAATCAAATCTAATACCAGCATCTAAAGTGGTAGCATCAGAAAGTTTATATTCTGTAGTTGCAAAAACTCCAAAATCTACTTTATCATAATCAGGAATTAAACGTCTTACACCTGTATCTGGATTGGCAAAATTATCTTGATATCGGCCTAGAATTCCAAAAGAAAATTTTTGCTTTTCAAAAGCATCAATAGTAATATCTGCAGCAAGTGTTTGTGTTGTAAGCTTAAGGTCTAAAGAAGCTTTTTCTTTGTCGTCACCAACACGTATATCATACTCAAACCTATGGTTTTGTTGTATGTCATATTGAAGATTTAATTTCCCTAAGCCTTCAAAACGCTTATAGTATCTAAGTTTTCCTAAATGATGTTTAACATGTTGTCTAGGCTTATTAATGTCATAAGTAAAACTTGTTGTTTCACTTGGTTCATCACTATTAATAGCAGTAATTAAATCGTCTACATTACCTATATGAGACGCACTTAAAATACCAATATTTGTGTCAAAGTACGAGTAGTAGGCATTCCAGCCACTCTCAAAACCAAGTTTTCCAAAATCTATACTAGCGCCAAATTGAGAAACTCCTGTATTTGATAATACATAATTTGGAGCTTCTGCATCTCCTAATTTCTTGTAAGATGCTTGTCCTTTTACATAAAAACCATTTTCATATGCTTTGGTAAGTTCTGTGGTTATGTTTCCGCCTCTGCCATTAGACACTCCGTTTACAAGTGTTTTGCCGTAAATAGTATCTTTTTTGGGTATTCTATTTTGGTCTAGTAAAATAATACCTCCAATAGCATCACCACCATATTTTAATGCAGCAGCACCTTTTACAATTGTAACTTTGTTGGCAGAATTAATATCTATGTTTGGTGCGTGTTCTGCACCCCATTCCATATCTTGCATACGAGTACCATTATTAAGTATAAGTACTCTACTGCCTCCTAAACCTTGTATTATAGGTTTTACAATATTTGA
Organism: Cellulophaga geojensis KL-A; assembly: GCF_000568425.1. Lineage (NCBI taxonomy): Bacteria > Pseudomonadati > Bacteroidota > Flavobacteriia > Flavobacteriales > Flavobacteriaceae > Cellulophaga > Cellulophaga geojensis. The sequence continues at coordinate 236,261 of NZ_ARZX01000001.1, read as the reverse complement.
ACCTGTGTTTAAGCTAGATACTCCGTTTATTTGTTTAAGCGCATCACCCAAATTGTTGCTGCCAAAGCGTTCTAGCTGCTCTGTTTTTATCGTTTTTTCTTGTGCAGAATTGGTTTCTTTAATGGTAGAGCCCGTAACCTTAACTTCATTTAACTCTTCTAAATGATGCTCTAAGGTTATTTTTTTATGGGTGTTGCCATAAATTTCTACTGTTACAAATCTTGTACTGCATTCTGGGTGAGATATTTCTAACTCTATAATGCCGTTGCATAAATTTTTTAGAGTAAACTTTCCAAACTCATCAGAATATACTTGCTTCTTGTTTCCTCTTACTTGTATAATAGCGTCTGCTAATGGTTGTTTGTCATGAAAGTCTATTACTTCTCCTAAAAGAATATTAGAACAATCTTGGCTAAATACAAAAGACTGACACACTATAATACATAGTATTGTTAGCGTATAGCGCATAATAATATTTTTGTGTAAATAATTAGGTGCTTTTTTGTTGTATAAAAAAAAGCAGTGTTTAGTGTAGGGTTAAACAGCTGGTGGAGGCTTGTTTAAATGCTTAGATGTAACTGTATTTTTAACCTTAGGCTTTTTGTAATTAGTTACGGTTTTAGCTTTAGTTTCGGTAAAAATATATGGTGTTACAATAGTTGTAAAACTATAGTTTGTAAAAGAAGTATGGTTGTTAGTAAAAATAAAATCACACTGCTCACAATGTACAATGGCAGTGCCATCGTCATCAGAGTGGTAGCTTAGCGTGTGTATGTTTTGAGATCCAAGTAAAAGAAACCCAATCATTACTACGCTAAAAACCGATAATGTAATTTCTTTCAGCTTCATACGTTCTGCGAAAATACTTTTTTTAAAATGCAATAAAAATTGTATCTGGTAAAATTAACAAAATATTAATTGTTTTAATGATAAGTAATGCATTTAAGTTTAGACTAACCTTTAAAAAAAAAGCAATGATTCAAAAAATTATATTTGTTTATAATGCTAATTCTGGTGTAGGTAATGCAATGTTAGATAGTGCACATAAAATATTTAGCCCGTCTACCTATAATTGTAATTTGTGTAGTATTACTTTTGGTGTTTTTACAGAGGATAAAGCTTGGAAAAAATTTAGAAGTACTACTAATTTAGAACTTCAGTTTTTACATAAAGATGAATTTGAAAAGAAATTTGTTGGCAGTAAATTTGTAAACACTACGTTACCAGTTATATTTAAAGAGAGTGGAGGTGAGCTTAAGGAATTTATAACTACTAATGAGTTGAATGAGTTAAAAAGCTCAGACCAATTAATATCCGCTATAAAAACTAAGAATCTAAAGTAAAATTATTTAGATGCGGTAGCTTTATAAAAGTCATCATTAATGCCATCTATAAATTCTAAAACATCTTCTCTGCCTAAATTGTTTGCAGATGATGTTATAAAATATTGTGGTGCGTCTTCCCAAATACCTTCTAGTAATGCGTTAATGTAGTTGTCTGCTTGTTTTTGTATTACTTGGGGTTTTAATTTATCGGCCTTTGTAAAGATTAGGGCAAACGGAATTTGATTTTCTCCCATCCACTCTAAAAATTCTAAATCTACTTTTTGTGGTTCATGGCGTATATCAACTAAAACAAAAGCGCATACAAGCTGTATTCTTTCTTTAAAATAATCTGTAATGTATTTCTGAAATGTTTTTTTCTCTTTTTTAGAAACACGAGCATAACCATAACCTGGTAAATCTACTAAAAACCAATTTTCATTTACTTTAAAATGATTTATAAGTTGAGTTTTACCTGGTCTTCCAGATGTTTTTGCTAAGCTTTTGCGCTGCATTAGCATATTTATTAAAGAAGATTTACCTACGTTAGATCTGCCAATAAAGGCATACTCAGGCAAAGGCTCGCTAGGGCAAGACTTTACGTTAGAGTTACTTATTACAAAGCTGGCAGATTTTATTTTCAAGATAAATAATTTTTAAATTAAGCTTACAAATTACGTTTTTGTAGCCAGTTTTCTAGTATTGTATTAAACTCATCAGGGTGTTCCATCATAGGAGCGTGGCCACATTTTTTAATCCAATACAAATTAGAATCCGGTAATAACTTGTTAAAGTCATTAGCAACTTCTGGTGGTGTTACTGTGTCTTCTTCTCCCCAAATTATACAAGTTGGCGTTTGCATATTAGGTAAGTCATTTGCCATATTGTGTCTAATAGCGCTTTTAGCAATAGCAAGTGTTTTAACTAGTTTAATACGGTCGTTAACTGTAGCAAAAACTTCATCTACAATTTCCTTAGTTGCTACTTTAGGATCATAAAAAACATCTTGTGCTTTTTTCTTTATAAACTCGTAATCACCTCTTCTTGGGTAGCCATCTCCCATTGCGCTTTCATATAAACCAGAGCTGCCTGTAATAACTAATGCCTTTACAGTCTCTGGGTATAATTTTGTGTGTAATAAGCCAATATGTCCACCTAAAGAGTTTCCTAACAAAATAACGTCTGTTAGCCCTTTGTGGGTAATAAATTCTTGTACAAATTTTGCAAAACTTTTTACAGTAGTTTTTAGTAGAGGTTTGTCATATATAGGTAATTCTGGTACTAAAACTTTGTATCCTTTTGCGGGAAAATGTTCCATAACACCTTGAAAATTACTCAATCCACCCATTAATCCGTGTAAAATAATTAGTGGTGTTCCTTCCCCAATCTCTATATATCTGTATTTGCCTTCTGTAATAATCTTTTCTTCCATTAATAGGATAGCTCTTATGCTATTAAGTAGCAAATATAGGCATTTCCGCAAAAAGAATCGTCATTCTTTTTTGTAGATAAATTTAGATTTCTACCACCACATTACATCCTGTTTTTTAGGTTGTTAGTCTAAAAGTGATGTTCTGGGTGGGGAAACTTATTAACAATGTGGTATTTAGTGGTAAATTGTGGTATTATTTTTTATCTTTGATATCAGTTTTAAAATTCAGCTGATTTTAAATGGTAAACTTCATAGGAACATACGAGTGCAAGGCAGACGTTAAGGGCAGGGTAATGGTACCCTCAGCTCTTAAGAGTCAGATGGCCAGTGTTCTAAACAAAGGTTTTGTTATAAAACGTTCTGTTTTTCAACCTTGTTTAGAGTTGTATCCTATGGAAGAATGGAATCTTCTAATGGAGAAGATGAACAAGAAAAACCGCTTTAAAAAGAAGAACAACGACTTTATTAGACGTTTTTCTGCAGGGGTTAAAATTGTAGAGTTAGATGCTACAGGGCGTCTGTTAATTCCAAAAAATTTAGTAGAAATAGCAAATATTACCAAAGATGTGGTTTTAAGTTCTGCTATAAATATTATTGAAATTTGGGATAAAGATAGTTATGAAAAAGTAATTGAGGAAGACGCAGAGAATTTTGCGGATTTGGCAGAAGAAGTAATGGGAGGTGAAGAAGATGAGTTATCATAATCCAGTTTTGTTAAAGGAGTCTGTAGATGGACTAAGTATTAAGGAAGACGGAGTGTATGTTGATGTTACTTTTGGTGGCGGAGGACACTCTAGAGAAATTTTGAGTAGGCTTGGAGAAAAAGGTAGGCTTATTGGTTTTGATCAAGATGAAGATGCGCTTGCTAATGCTTTAGATGATGATAGGTTTTTATTAATTAATGAAAATTTTAGGTATATAAAGCAGTTTTTAAAATTTCATGGTATACGTAAGGTAGACGGAATTTTAGGTGATTTTGGGGTTTCTTCACATCAGTTTGATAAGGCAGAAAGAGGTTTTTCTACTCGTTTTGATGCTGACTTAGATATGAGGATGAGTCAAAAAAATACAGTCTCTGCTTTTGATGTGGTTAATAATTATGAGTACGATGATTTAAGAAGGGTATTGTTTCAGTATGGCGATTTAAGAAGTGCTAATGCTATGGCAAATACAATTATAGATTATAGGCAAGAGGGTGAGATTAAAACTACAGATCAGTTAAAACAGGTGTTGAAAAAGTTTTTGCCTGCTTTTAAAGAGCATAAAATTTTAGCTCAAATTTATCAGGCTATACGTATAGAGGTAAATCAAGAAATACAGGTTATTAAAGAGTTTTTAGAGCAAACTAATGATTTGTTGGTTGAGGGCGGAAGATTAAGCTTAATAAGTTACCATTCATTAGAAGATAGATTGGTGAAAAGGTATATAAGAGCTGGTAAGTTTGAGGGTGAGCCAGAAAAAGATTTTTACGGAAATATAGATGTTCCGTTTAAAAAAGTAGGTGGGTTAATAGTGCCATCTAAAGAAGAAATTGCTGTAAATAACAGAGCAAGAAGTGCAAAATTAAGAATTGCAGAGCGTAAATAATGAGAAAAGGATTGTTAGACATATTAAAAGGTAAGTTTTTGGTGAGTGGTGATGCTCCTAAAAATTGGATGTTTATCCTTTTTTCATCTTTTTTGGCTGCATTAATGATTGCTAGCGCGCATAGTGCAGATGCTAAAGTGCATAAAATTGCAGCCTTAAGTGAAGAGGTAAAAGAGTTGCGTAGTCAGTTTTTAGACGGGCGCTCTAATTTACAAGAGCTTAAGCTAGAGTCTTCAATAGTAGAAGAAGTTAAAAAAAGGGATTTGTATCCGTCAGAGACACCACCAAAAAAAATAAGAGTAATACCAGTTAAGTAGTGGCTACATCAGAAAAAAACATATTAACTCGTTTGTATATAGTTGCAGGCTTTCTGTTTCTGTTTGCTATTGCTGTGGCTGTAAAGCTAATAAGTATTCAGGTAGTAGATGGTGATAAGTACCGCAAACTGGCTATGGATCGTACAGAGCGTGTTTTTGTTATAGAGCCTAACAGAGGAAACTTAATTTCTGATGATGGTAGCTTGTTGGCTACATCTGTAAATAAGTATACAATAAGGTTTGATGCTGTAACGGTTCGTAACTCAGATTTTAATGAAAATATAAAACCTTTGTCAGATGCATTGGGTAAAATGTTTCAGAAACCATCATCTTATTACCAGCAACTATTAAGAAAAGCAAGGTCTAATAAAAATAGGTATAAGCTTATTGCTCGTAATTTAGATTATTCGGACTATATAAAAATTAAAAAATTTCCTCTTTTTGAAAAAGGGCCAAATAGAGGCGGACTTATAGTTGAGCAAAAAACAGTTCGTGAGCATCCTTTAGGAAAAATAGCAGAGCGTAGTGTTGGTTATGAGCGTGTAGATGAAGAAGGTCATTACACTAGAGTTGGGCTAGAAGGTGCTTTTGGACAGTATTTACGTGGTGAAGAGGGTAGGCGTTTAAAGCAGAAAATAGCAAAAGGACAGTGGAAACCAATTGGTCCAGATAATGATGTGGAGCCAAAAGATGGTTATGATGTTGTTTCTACAATAGATATTAATATACAAGATATAGCACACCACGCTTTGTTGGGGCAATTAGAAAAATATAATGCAGATCATGGTTGTGTAATTGTTATGGAGGTGGCTACAGGTGAGGTAAAGGCAATATCTAACTTGGGGCGTACTAAAAACAATACTTATTATGAGCGTCTTAACTATGCTGTAGGAGAATCTTCTGAGCCTGGGTCAACGTTTAAGTTAGTGTCTATGGTAGCGGCATTAGAAGATAAAATTATAGATACAAGTACTGTTGTTGATACAGAAAACGGACGTTGGAAAATTTATGATAGAACTGTACGTGATTCTAAATGGGGTGGTTACGGTAAAATTTCTTTTGGTAAGGCGTTTGAGTATTCTTCTAACACAGCTTTTGCTAAAGTAATACATAATGGCTATAAAAATAATCCAGAAAAATTTGTAGACCGTTTAATGGAAATGAACTTAAACCGAGATTTAGGTTTGCCTATTAAGGGAGAAGGGAAACCAGTTATTAGGTATCCTGGAGATAAAGGTTGGTCTGGTATTTCATTAGCTTGGATGTCTCACGGGTATGAGGTGTCTTTAACGCCATTACAAACATTAACTTTTTATAATGCTATTGCTAACGGCGGGGAAATGGTAAGGCCAAGGCTAATAAAAGAGGTGAAAGAGTGGAATAAAACTATTTATAAGTTTGATAAAGAGGTTATAAATCCGTCTATATGTTCTAAGGAAACAGTAAAAAAAGTACAAGCCTTATTAAAAAATGTGGTAGAAAGTAAAAAGGGTACAGGACATAAATTGTATTCTCCAAATTTTTCAATGGCTGGTAAAACAGGTACTGCGCAAAAAAACTATGTGGCTAAAGACCCAAATAAGTTGCAATACATATCATCTTTTGCAGGATATTTTCCGGCAGATGAACCAAAGTACTCTTGTATTGTAGTTGTGCATGACCCAGATAAAAAAGCAGGTTTTTATGGAGCAGATGTTGCTGGGCCTGTGTTTAAATCTGTAGCGCATAAAATATATGCTACGTCACCAAAAACAGATATTGTAAAAGGTTTAGCTGTTAGTAGTAAAAAGTTAAATGGAGATTATGAAGCTTACTATAAAAGTGTTCAAAAAAAATACAGAACCGTTCCTAATGTAAAAGGAATGAGTGGTATGGATGCTGTATCTCTTTTAGAGAATATGGGGATTAAGGTAGTAGTTAAAGGAAACGGAAAAGTAAAAGCACAATCTGTGGCTCAGGGAACAGCTGTAAACGGAGTGTCTAAAATAACGTTAGAATTATCGTGAAATTATTAAAAGACATATTATACGGTGTAGGTATTGTTGCTGTAAATGGCACTACAGATACTATGGTTAATGCCATATGTTTTGACTCTAGAAAAGTAGGGTTAGATGATGTATTTGTAGCTGTAAAAGGCACACTTGTAGATGGTCATAGTTATATAGATACCGCTTTAAATGCTGGTGCAAATGCTATAATATGTGAAACTATGCCAGTTAACCTGGTTAATGGTATTACATATGTACAAGTAAAAAATGGTAATGCTGCCTTGGCTATAATGGCTTCTAATTTTTACGGTACGCCATCTAAAAATTTAAAACTAGTTGGTGTAACAGGTACTAATGGTAAAACCACTATTAGCAGCTTGTTGTATCAATTATTTAAAAAAGCAGGTTATAAGGTGGGTTTACTATCAACTATTAAAATAATGATAGATGATAAAGAGATTAAGGCAACACATACAACACCAGATGCTATTACAATAAACAAATCTTTGGCAGAGATGAATAATGCAGGAGTAGAGTTTTGTTTTATGGAGGTGAGCTCTCACGGTATTCATCAAAAAAGAATAGAAGGTTTGGTTTTTGAAGGCGCCATTTTTACCAATTTATCTCATGATCATTTAGACTATCATAAAACTTTTGCAGAATATAGGGATACTAAAAAGTTGTTGTTTGATGGTCTGCCAAAAACTGCATGGGCACTTACCAATATAGATGATAAAAATGGTGCTGTTATGCTGCAAAATACCAAGGCAAAAAAGCAGACATACGCATTAAAAACATACGCAGACTTTAGAGCTCAAATATTAGAAAATCAGTTTAGCGGACAATTGCTAAAGATTGATGATAATGAGCTTTGGTCTAAATTAATAGGAGATTTTAATGCTTACAATATGCTTGCTATATATGCAACTGCGCAATTGTTAGGATTAGAAAAAATGGAAATTCTACGTCTTTTAAGTGAATTAGAAAACGTAGACGGAAGATTTCAATATTACATATCTGGTAAAAATATTACAGCTATAGTAGATTATGCTCATACTCCGGATGCTTTAAAAAATGTACTGAACACTATCAATGCATTGAGGACAGGAAATGAAGACGTCATCACCGTTGTGGGGTGTGGTGGCGACAGAGACAAGTCAAAACGTCCGGTTATGGGTCATATTGCTTCAGAAATGAGTACAAAAGTGGTTTTTACATCAGATAATCCAAGGACAGAATCTCCTTCAGAAATTTTAAAAGAGGTAGAGGCTGGTGTAGAAGCGCAAAATACGCGCAAGGTGTTAACAATAGAAAATAGAGAGCAAGCAATAAAAACTGCTTGTCAGTTAGCACAACCTAAAGATATTATTTTAATAGCAGGTAAAGGTCATGAAACATACCAAGAAACTAATGGTGTGCGCATAGATTTTGACGATTATAAAATTGTAAAACAATTACTAACAAGTTTAGAAAAGTAAGCACTAGTTATACAACACACAATATATGTTATACTATTTATTTGAGTTTTTAGAAAATGAGTATCAATTGCCTGGAGCAAGTCTGTTTCAGTTTATCACGTTTAGAGCTGCTATGGCAATAATTGTGTCTTTGTTGATAGCTACTGTTTATGGTAAAAAAATTATTCTTTTTCTTCAAAAAAAGCAGATAGGAGAAACTGTTAGAGATTTAGGATTAGATGGGCAAACGCAAAAGGCTGGTACACCTACAATGGGTGGTTTAATTATTATTATGGCCACTTTAATTCCTGTTTTATTATTTGCAAAATTAGACAATGTGTACATTTTACTTTTAATAGTAACAATGCTTTGGATGGGGGTTATTGGTTTTATTGATGACTATATAAAAATATTTAAAAAGGATAAAGAAGGATTAAAAGGAAAATTTAAAATTCTTGGTCAAGTTGTACTTGGTTTAATTGTGGGTTGTACACTTTATTTTCATCCAGGAGTAACAATTAAAGAAAATGCAATTGCCGGTATAGCAACAAAAGGTTCTGTTGTTACACCTATTTCTGTGCCAGAAATTAAATCTATGGCTACTACTGTGCCATTGGTAAAAAACAATGAGTTAGACTATACAAGTCTTATTTCTTGGATGGGTGATGGCGCAGAAGATTACGCTTGGTTAATATTTATTCCTATTGTAATATTTATAGTAACAGCAGTATCTAACGGAGCTAATTTAACAGACGGTATAGATGGTTTGGCTGCTGGTACATCTGCAATTATAGTTTTTACGCTTGGTATTTTTGCTTGGGTATCTGGTAATATTATTTTTTCGGATTATTTAGACATTATGTTTATTCCTAGATCAGGAGAATTGGTAGTTTTTATAGCGGCATTTGTAGGTGCGCTTATTGGTTTTTTATGGTACAATGCTTACCCAGCAAGTGTTTTTATGGGAGATACAGGTAGCTTAACTATTGGTGGTGTAATTGCTGTAATTGCTATAATTGTTCGTAAAGAATTAATAATACCTGTTTTATGCGGAATCTTTTTTGCAGAGTCTATTTCTGTAATGTTGCAAGTGGGCTATTTTAAATACACTAAAAAAATATCTGGTGTGGGTAAGCGTATATTTTTAATGGCGCCTTTACATCATCATTACCAGAAAAAAGGATATCATGAGAGTAAAATAGTAACCCGTTTTTGGGTAGTAAGCATCATTTTAGCAATTGTAACTTTTGTAACCTTAAAAGTAAGATAGGTGAAGAGGTTAGTGATTCTTGGTGGTGGAGAAAGTGGTGTTGGTACAGCACTTTTAGGAATAAAAAAAGGATACAATGTGTTTGTGTCTGATAAAGGAAAAATAAAAGAAGAATATAAAAAAGTTCTTAAACATTTTGAGATAGACTGGGAGGAGGAACAGCATACAGAATCTAAAATTTTAAATGCAGATTTGGTAATGAAAAGCCCTGGTATACCAGACAAAGTAGCCTTAGTGCAAAAATTGGCAGCTAAAAACATACCTGTAATTTCTGAAATAGAATTTGCAAGTAAGTATACAGACGCTACAATAATTGGTATTACTGGCAGTAACGGTAAAACAACCACAACAATGATGGTAAACCATATTTTAAAAGAAGAAGGTTTACACGTTGGTATGGCTGGTAATATTGGTGATAGCTACGCTAAAATGGTATCTGAAAATAACTTTGATTATTACGTATTGGAGATTAGTAGTTTTCAATTAGACGGTATTGTAGATTTTAAACCGCATATAGCCATTATAACCAACATTACGCCAGATCATTTGGATAGGTATAATTATGAGTTTGATAACTATATAACATCAAAATTTAGAATTGCAGAAAACCAAACAGAAGATGACTATTTAATTTATGATGCAGATGATGAAGTACTTGTAAGTTGGTTAGAGAAACACCCAGTAAAATCAAAATTAATACCCTTTTCACTAACAAAACAGTTTAAAGAAGGTGTTTGTTTAAAGAATAATAAAATACATATAACGACCCAAAATAATACAATAGAGATGGCAACAGATAACTTAGCTTTAGAAGGTAAACACAATTTAAAAAATACAATGGCAGCTTCAGCAGCTTCTAAATTAGTAAATATTAGAAAAGCTACTATTAGGGCTAGTATTGAAAATTTTCAGGGTGCAGCGCATCGTTTAGAGAGTGTTTTAAAAATTGCTCACGTACATTATGTAAATGACTCTAAAGCTACTAATGTTAATGCTACATATTACGCATTAGAAAGTATGAAATCTGCTACGGTTTGGATTGTTGGTGGAGTAGACAAAGGAAACGATTACAAGTCGTTAATGCCGTTGGTAAGAGAAAAAGTAAAAGCTATTATTTGTTTAGGAGTAGACAACTCTAAAATTATTGAAGAGTTTGGTAATGTTGTAGATCTGTTAGTTGAAACAAAAAGTATGAATGAAGCTGTAAAAATGGCTTATAAAATAGGTCAACGTGGTGATACTGTATTGTTATCTCCTGCTTGTGCTAGTTTTGATTTGTTTGAGAATTATGAAGATAGAGGTAATCAATTTAAAGCAGCTGTAAAAAGCTTATAATTAGTATAATAAAGTATAGTGTTAAGTTATTTTAAAAATATAAAAGGAGATAAGGCTATTTGGGGCATAGTTGCGCTATTGGCATTATTTTCGTTTTTGCCAGTCTACAGTGCTAGTAGTAATTTAGTGTATGTGGTTGGTAATGGTACTGCTGTAAGTCACCTAATAAAGCACGCTTTTTTGTTATTGCTTGGTTTTGGTATTATTTACGGTGTACATAAAATACCAATGCACTTTTTTAAAGGTTTGTCTATTATTGCTATGCCAATTGTACTGTTGCTTTTGGGGTATACGTTAGCACAAGGTAAAACTATTGGTGGCGCAAATGCAAGTAGGTGGATAAACATTCCGTTTGTTGGTTTTTCTTTCCAAACATCAACTTTAGCGGCTGTTGTTTTAATGATTTATGTTGCTAGATATTTAGCAAAAATTAAAAATAAAGTGGTTACTTTTAAAGAGAGTATTCTTCCATTATGGCTGCCTGTTTTTTTAGTAGTTGTATTAATTTTACCAGCCAATTTTTCAACTGCTGCAATTATATTTTTTATGGTACTTACGCTAACTTTTTTAGGTGGTTACCCTTTTAAATATTTGTTAGGTATTGTTGGTACAGGTATTGCTTGTTTGGCATTATTTATTCTTATAGCTAAAGCTGTACCAGATTTGTTTGATAATAGAATTGATACTTGGGAAAATAGAATAGCTAACTTTTTTAATGGTGAAGATACTAGTGAAGATTACCAAATAGAACGTGCTAAAATTGCAATTGCATCTGGCGGTGTTTTAGGTAAAGGTTCTGGTAAAAGTGTGCAAAAAAACTTTTTACCACAGAGTTCTTCAGATTTTATTTATGCTATTATAGTAGAGGAATACGGATTAGTTGGTGGTTTGGTAGTAATGTTTTTTTATTTATTACTGCTGTTTAGAATTGTGGTGGTGGCAAATGCAAACCCTAGTGTGTTTGGTAAATTGTTAGTAGTAGGCGTAGGCTTACCTATAGTTTTTCAGGCGTTTATAAATATGGCTGTAGCGGTAGAATTATTTCCTGTTACGGGACAAACATTACCATTAATAAGTAGTGGTGGTACGTCTATCTGGATGACGTGTTTGGCAATTGGTATTGTACTTAGTGCAAGTAATAAAGATCCAGTTAAAGAGAAAAAAGTAGTAGATGAGTCTAACCCTTTAGATGTGTTAAGTGAACAATTATAAATTTATATTATCTGGAGGAGGCACTGGCGGACATATATATCCGGCTATAGCAATAGCAAATGAGCTAAAGGAAATGTATCCTGATGCAGAATTTTTGTTTGTGGGTGCTAAAGACCGTATGGAGATGGAAAAAGTGCCACAGGCTGGTTATAAAATAGAAGGGCTTTGGATTTCTGGTTTACAGCGTAAGTTAACGTTTAAAAATATGTTATTTCCGTTAAAGGTTATTAGCAGTTTGTACAGATCTAAACAAATTATAAAAAAATTTAAACCTAATGCTGTAATAGGCACAGGAGGATTTGCAAGCGGGCCATTATTGCGTATGGCAGCGGGTAAAAATATTCCGTGTGTGTTACAAGAGCAAAATTCCTATGCAGGTATAACCAATAAATTATTAGCCGGTAAAGTGCAAAAAATTTGTGTTGCTTATGATGGTATGGATCGCTTTTTTGAGGCCAATAAAATTGTAAAAACAGGTAATCCTGTTCGTAAAGATTTGGTAGAGATGAAAGCTACTAAGCAACAGGCATTAGAGTTTTTTAGGTTAAAGAGTAATAATCCAGTATTGCTTGTTTTAGGTGGAAGTTTAGGAGCTAAAAGAGTAAATACACTTATAAAAGAGCAATTACCATTGTTTGCATCTTTAGGTGTGCAAGTAATTTGGCAATGTGGTAAGTTGTATTATCAAGACTATAAAAACTGCCAAAATGAAAATGTTTTGGTGTTCGATTTTTTAAATAAAATGGATTTTGCATACGCAGCGGCAGATCTAATTATTTCTAGAGCAGGTGCTGGTTCTGTATCAGAATTAAGTATTGTGGGGAAGCCGGTTATTTTTATACCGTCTCCTAATGTTGCAGAAGACCATCAAACAAAAAATGCTTTGGCTTATGCAGATAAAAATGCAGCTATTTTAATTAAAGAAAAAGAACTAGACGTTAAATTTAAAACTGTTTTTACAGATTTATTTCAGAATAAAGAAAGACAAGTAGAGTTGGGTGAAAATATAAAAAAGCAGGCACTCCCTAATGCCACAAGAAATATTGCTTTAGAAGTGCAAAAGTTATTAAATAAATGAATTTAAAAAATATACATAGCGTCTACTTTTTGGGTATAGGTGGCATTGGAATGTCTGCCTTGGCTCGCTATTTTAAATTTATTGGTAAAGAAGTTGCTGGTTATGATAAAACAGAAACTACTTTAACTAAAGAGCTTGCTGCATCTGGTATAGAAATTCATTATGAAGATAATGTAAGTCTTATACCAGAATATTATAAAAATATTAATAATACGCTGGTTGTGTATACGCCTGCTTTGCCTAAAAATAACCTAGAGTTAAATTATTATTTGACTAATGGTTTTGGAGTTAAAAAACGCTCTGAAGTTTTAGGAATTATAACCAATAATACATTCTGTTTTGGTGTTGCCGGTACACACGGTAAAACTACTACGTCTAGTATTTTGGCACATTTGCTGCACGAAACAGGTACTCCAATCACGGCGTTTTTAGGTGGTATATCTGAAGATTTTAATAGTAATTTTTTATTAGAAGGAACGGACTATTCTGTTGTAGAAGCAGATGAGTTTGATAGATCATTTTTACAGCTATCTCCAAATGTAGCTTGTATTACCTCTATGGATGCAGATCACCTAGATATTTACGGTACAGGAGACGATTTAAAGGATGCTTTTGTTGCTTATGTAAATAGGTTAGAGCCAAATGGTAAATTGTTTGTGCGTAACGGTTTGCCATTAAGTGGTATTACCTATGGTATAGAAGACGATTCTGATTTTTGTATTACAGATATAGAAATTAAAAACGGATCTTACTTTTTTAACATAAAAACACCAAATGCAGTTGTAAATGGGGTTAAGTTTAATAAGCCTGGTAGGCATAATTTACTTAACGGATTGGTTGCTTTTGCAATGGCATTAGAAGCTGGTAAGTCTCCAGAAATAGTTGCTGCTGCACTAGGTACTTTTAAAGGAGTGCAACGTAGATTTTCATACCGTATAAAAGAAGAAGATTTTGTTTTTATTGATGATTATGCGCATCATCCTACAGAGATAAATGCTGTGTATGAAGCAGTTTCAGAAATGCATCCAAATAAAAAAACTGTAGCAGTATTTCAGCCGCATTTATATTCTAGAACTAAAGATTTCATAGACGATTTTGCAGTTAGTTTATCGCAATTTCAAAGCGTTATATTGCTAGATATTTACCCAGCCAGAGAAGAGCCAGTAGAAGGTGTTACGTCGGAATGGCTGTTGGGAAAAATAAAAAATCCGAATAAAAAAATATGTTCTAAAAAAGAATTAATTAGTGAATTAAAAAAACAAAACCCAGAAGTGTTAGTAGCTATGGGAGCAGGAGATATAGGGCAGGAGATTGATAAAATAAAAAACGCTTTTACAAAATGAAAGTAAATTGGAACTATATAAAATTGATGTTTCTATTGCTCTTATTATTAGGAGTGTACGCTTTTTCGGGTGTTAGGCATCAATCTAAAAAAATAGTAAAAACTAAAGTTGAGTTTCTAGGCGAAGACAATTTGTTTATAACTCAGCAGATGGTTAATAAATTGTTAATACAAAATTTAGGAAGTCTTACAAACGTGCCAAAAGATGCGCTAGTTTTGAATAAAGTAGAAAAGGTTTTAGAAGCCAATAAAATGGTTAAAAGTGCTCAGGTTTATCTTACTGTAAATGGGGAACTTATATCTAAAATTGTACAACGTAAACCTTTAGGGCGTATTCAAGGAAATTCAAATTTTTATTTGGATGACGAGGGTAAGCGTATGCCTTTATCTAGTAACCACTCTGCAAGAGTGCCAATTATTACTGGAAAAATTACAGATAGTAGCCTTCAAAATTGCTTTGCTTTTTTGAATTTTATCAATTCTGATGATTTTTTAAAGAAAAATATTATTGGTATTCACATTGCAGATGAAAACGATTTTCAGCTTAAGCTTAGGTTAGAGGATTATGTGGTAAATATAGGTGGCGTAGAAAATTTAAAAGCTAAGTTTAATAATTACAAGGCTTTTTATAGTAAAGCAATAAAAGATAAAGCTTTAGGTAGTTATAAAGCTGTTAGTTTAGAGTACAATAATCAAGTAGTGTGTACCAAAATTTAAGTTATGGAGCCAGGTAAATATTCAGTAGGATTAGACATAGGAACAACAAAAATTGTTGCCATAATTGGTAAGGAAAACGAGTACGGTAAAATTGAAGTTTTAGGTATTGGTAAATCTAAAAGCCTTGGTGTACATAGAGGCGTGGTAAATAATATTACGCAAACTATAAAATCTATACAACAGGCTGTAGAAGAAGCAGAGGCTACCTCTGGCTTAAAAATTAGTTCTGTTGTAGTTGGTATTGCTGGGCAGCACATACGTAGCTTACAGCATAGTGACTATATTACAAGACCAGACTCTGAGCAGGTTATTAATGAAGATGATGTAGATATACTTGTAAATCAGGTTTATAAGCTAATTATGCTTCCTGGAGAAGAAATTATTCATGTGTTACCACAAGAATATAAGGTAGATGGGCAGGCAGAAATTAAAGAGCCAATTGGTATGTATGGTGGTAGGTTAGAAGCTAATTTCCATGTGGTAGTTGGGCAAGTATCATCTATTAAAAATGTTGGTAGATGTATTAAAAGTGCAGGTTTAGACTTAGGTAGCATAACGTTAGAGCCTTTGGCATCTGCAAAT
Source organism: Cellulophaga geojensis KL-A (assembly GCF_000568425.1). Taxonomy (NCBI): domain Bacteria; kingdom Pseudomonadati; phylum Bacteroidota; class Flavobacteriia; order Flavobacteriales; family Flavobacteriaceae; genus Cellulophaga; species Cellulophaga geojensis. The sequence continues at coordinate 220,622 of NZ_ARZX01000001.1, read as the reverse complement.
GCTGTACTAAGCCAGGAAGAAAAAGAAGCAGGTATTGCATTAATAGATATAGGAGGTGGTACAACAGATGTTGCTATTTTTAAAGATGGTATCATTAGGCACACTGCAGTAATTCCTTTTGGAGGTAATGTAATTACAGAAGATATAAAAGAAGGCTGTTCTATTATTGAAAAGCAAGCCGAACTATTAAAAATTAAATTTGGGTCTGCTTGGCCAGGAGAAAATAAGGATAATGAAATAGTTTCTATACCAGGATTACGAGGTAGAGAGCCTAAAGAAATTACACTTAAAAATCTTTCTAAAATTATACATGCTCGTGTTGTAGAAATAATTGAGCAGGTATATATGGAGATTAAAAATTACGGACACGAAGATCAAAAAAAGAAGCTAATTGGAGGTATTGTATTAACAGGTGGTGGTAGCCAGTTAAAACACTTAAAGCAATTAGTAGAGTATATAACCGGTATGGATACCAGAATAGGGTATCCTAATGAACATTTGGCAGGAGATTCTACTCAAGATATAGCAAGTCCGCTTTATGCAACAGGCGTAGGTTTGTTAATGAATGCAATAGAGACCAATGCTAAAAATAAAGAAATAGCATTAGAGGAAGCCCAAGCAGAAAAAGAAGCAATAGTAGAAAATAATCAAACAGAAGAAGGTTTCCAAACAGAAGAACCAAATACCACATCAACCAAAAAAGAAGTGAAACCAGAACGTAAATCCATTTTTGAAAAATGGTCTGATAAGTTGAAAGACTTTTTAGATAATGCAGAGTAACGCATAAATAGAAAAATTGAAAAAAATAACTCAGTAAAATAACAGTATGAGCAAGAACACTGAATTAGAAAGTAATATCTCTTTTGATTTGCCTAAAAATCAAAGTAACGTAATAAAAGTCATTGGTGTTGGTGGCGGTGGTAGTAACGCAATAAATCACATGTTCCAAGCCGGAATAAATGGTGTAGATTTTATTGTTTGTAATACAGACTCACAAGCATTAGAAAACAGTACAGTGCCTAATAAAATAAGATTAGGTGTTACCTTAACAGAAGGTTTAGGTGCGGGTGCCAACCCAGAAGTTGGTGAGCAAGCTGCCATTGAAAGTATGGAAGACATAAAAAGTATGTTAGATTCTAATACTAAAATGGTATTTATTACTGCTGGTATGGGTGGTGGTACAGGTACAGGTGCTGCCCCAATAATAGCTAAGCAAGCAAAAGGTATGGATATCCTTACAGTGGGTATTGTTACAATGCCTTTTCAGTTCGAAGGAAAAATGAGATGCCAGCAAGCTCAGACTGGTATAGAAAAACTTCGTGCTAATGTAGACTCATTAATTGTTATTAATAATAATAAACTTAGAGAAGTATACGGTAATTTAGGCTTTAAAGCCGGTTTCTCTAAAGCAGATGAAGTATTAGCAACTGCTGCTCGTGGTATAGCAGAGGTTATAACTCATCACTATACACAAAACATAGATTTACGTGACGCTAAAACAGTATTATCAAACAGTGGTACTGCAATAATGGGTTCAGCAAATGCATCTGGCTCTTCTAGAGCGCAAGAGGCTATTATGAAAGCTTTAGACTCGCCATTATTAAATGATAATAAAATAGCTGGTGCTAAAAACGTATTGTTGTTAATAGTTTCAGGTGCTCAGGAAATTACTATTGATGAAATAGGTGAAATTAACGATCATATACAAACTGAGGCAGGACACGGAGCTAACATTATTATGGGTGTTGGTGAAGATGAAAATTTAGGTGATGCAATAGCAGTTACTGTTATAGCTACGGGTTTTAATGTAGATCAGCAAGATGATATTGTAAATACAGAATCTAAAAAAATAATTCATACTCTAGAAGACGAGCAGAAGGCTACTCATAACTTAACACCAAATAATGCAAATGTTGTTTATGAAGTTGTAGAGCCAGAAACTACTCCTGTTAAAAAAGAGGTTGCTCCAGAAGAACCAGAAGTAATTAAACACACGCTTTTTGAGGATGAAAAACCAGAAATGGATTTAATACCTACAACAAATTTTATAAAGAATTTTAATGTTTTTTATGATGAAGTAGTTGCAGAAACTCCTAAAGAAGATGATTTTGTTATTGTAGACGTTAGAAATTTTGACGTTGTAGATGCAGAGGAAGTTAAAGTTGTTCAAGAAGAAGATCAGTTTGCATTTAGTTTTGATATTCCTCGTAAAGAACAGAAAGTAGAAGAGGAAGAGCAAGAACATACTATTACATTTAGTTTAGATGATGAAGATGTAAATAATATGGATGTAAAAGATCATGTAGAGGTTGTTCCTGTTTTAGAGTATAATAAAGAAGGAGAAAAAAGATATAGTTTAGATGACTATATGGAGTTAGAAAAAGAGCTTACAGGAGCTAAATCTAAAGCAGAAAAGGCAGAGCCTAAAATTATTGATGAAGAGTTAGCTTTTGAGAAAAAGACAGTTGCGCCAAAAGCAACTCAGGCACCAACACCGGCTCCAGCACCTGCTCCAGAAGAAAAAGAAATAGAGGTAGATCCAATGAATACCCCTATTGAAGATTTGTTAAGAAACAGAGCAGATGAGCGTAGAAGGAAATTAAAAGACTTTAACCATAAGTTTAAAAACAATATTAATACCGTAAATGATATGGAGAAAAAACCAGCTTATTTACGTCAGGGTGTAGATTTAAATCAGAACAACCCTGAAAACAGAATTTCTAGAACAACGTTAAGTGAAGACGGAGACGATATTCAATTACGTTCTAATAATTCTTTTTTACATGATAATGTAGATTAATGTAGTTTTTAAACTATATAATTTAGTGTATAAACCCGAAAGCAATAATTGTTTTCGGGTTTATTTTTTTATCTTCGTGTTCCTAAAAATTATAAATTATGAGCTTACAACAAGATGTAATGACGGCAATGAAAACAGCTATGAAAGCTAAAGATAGCGTTGCTTTAGAGTCATTAAGGGCTATAAAATCTGTTTTGTTAATGGCGCAAACAGAGTCAGGAGCAAAAACAGAATTAACTGAAGAAGAAGAAATAAAAATTGTACAAAAATTAGTTAAGCAACGTAAAGACAGTGCAGCTATTTATAAAGAACAAGGAAGAGAGGATTTGGCAGCTCCAGAGTTAGCACAGGCAGAAGTAATTGCACAATTTTTACCAGAGCAAATGTCAGAAGATGATATAGCTAAGGTTGTAGAAAGTGTAATAGCAAAAACAGGAGCAGAAGGTATGAAAGATATGGGCAAAGTTATGGGTATGGTATCTTCTCAGTTGGCAGGTAAAGCAGATGGTAAAACAATTTCTACTATAGTAAAAAGTAAATTAGCTTAATTTTTTTATAGGCTAATAAAAGGCCCCGTGGCGCAACTGAATAGCGCATCAGATTTCGGCTCTGAGGGTTGGGGGTTTGAGTCCCTCCGGGGTCACGAATAAACAAAGAATCCAAAATTGAAAATTAAGTTTACTTGTGTTTTCAATTTTGGATTCTTTGCTTTAAAAGCGGAGCTTTTAGATAAATTTTATAAAGCATATATAATGTAAAAACCACGCAACTTGCGTGGTTTTCTGGTTGGTGTCTAGTATGTTTTTTTATGATTTAGCCAAGTCTCTACTATGGTTAACTTCAAAATAGTTTTGTACATTTTCCATAATATGAGATTCTTTTAATGTAGAGTTGGCTGTTTTGTATTCTTGGTCTATTAATTTTTTCGCAGGAAACGTTTCGCAGTGTATTTCTTCACCTTTAATATTGGTAGTTTTTACAGTTGCAGTACCTTCTAATAAAGATTTTCCTGTTACTATTATAAAAGAACGTTCTTCGTCTACAGCAGAAATACCTGTTCTTATTTTTGTGTTTTCAATAATAATGTCCGACTTAATATCTGCATTTGTTTTTGCTTGGTTTGCAGATTTTTTATCGTTACTGCAAGATAAAAATAATGATGCTGTTGCTAATACTGATACAAATAATTTAGTTTTCATAATTGAGTGCTTTTTAAATACACTACAAAGATGAAGCTATTACAGGCCTAAGAATACGCCTAAATAAGTGAAAATACACACCCTGAAAACAGGGGTGTAGATTTGTTAATCGTCTAGAAGGCCTATTTTTATTGCGTGTTTGGTTAGTCCGGCTAAGTTTTTTACGTTTAGCTTAGAAATTAAATTTTTACGGTAGCTCTCTATAGTGTGTTTGCTTAAAAATAACTCGTCTGCAATTTCTTGTGTGGTATATTCTTCTGCAATTAGTTTCAAAACTTCTTTTTCCCTATTGGTTAAAGAAATTTCTTTTTCCTTTTTACTAGCAAACATAGCATCTGTGTATGCTTTTTTAATTTCTGAAGAGAAATATTTTTCACCCTTTACAATGCTTCTAATAGCTTCTAGTAATTCTTCTTTTTCAGCATTTTTAGGTACATATCCATCTACATTATTTCTTATCAACGTGTCAATCATAGTTCCATCAATATGCATACTTACAACTAAAGTTTTTAGGCTAGTAAAACGTTCCTTAACTATGTTGTTAAGTTCAATGCCATCAACTTCTGGCATAGTTAAGTCTGTAATTAGTAAATGTATGTCTGCTGCGCCATTAATGTCTAAGTACTTTACAACTTGTGCTCCGTTTTTGGCTGTTAAAATTACATTAAACTCAGGTGCATCATTTAAAATACTCATTAGACCATCAATAAACATTTTGTGGTCATCTGCAATAATAAGGTTATATGTTGTCATTGGTTGTGTTTTTAATTGGTATTTCTATAGATACTACAGTACCTCTGTTAATTGCTGAGTCTACGTGTAGCGTACCGTTTAGTTTTTCTATTCTGCTTTTAATGTTTTTAAATCCAATACCTTCTCCGTTTTTACTAGTGTCAAAACCTTTTCCGTTATCTTCAAAAAGTAAAGTAATGCTATCTTCAAAATAATTTAAATGAATATCAGTAGTAGATGCTTTTGCATGTTTTAAGGTGTTGGTCATTAACTCTTGGATAATTTTAAACAACTCCATTTTAACAATTTCATTAAGAGTGTTTATTTTATCCTCTGGGTGAGGGTGAAACTCTACATTTAGTTTGCCAGTGCTTGTGATAGATTTAGTATATTCTTTTATAAGCTGCGTAAAATCATCTTGTCTAAACTTTTTAGGAATTAGGGTGTGAGAAATGTCTCTAACTAATTGATAGGTTTCATCTAACTGACCTGAAATTGTGTTTAGTGTTTGGGTTTTTTCTTTTACACTTGCTAATTGCAATTTTATGCCGGCTAAGTTGCCACCAATACTGTCATGTAATTCTTGAGCAATACGTTTGCGCTCTTCATCCTGACCTTCAATAGCGGCCTTTATTAATTTTAATTCTTGTTCTTGTTTAAGTGCGGCTACTTTTTGACTATTAATTTCTTCATTTTTTTTAGCCAGCTCGCTCTGTGCTTGCATTTTTTGGTAGTAAGTATATAGCAAAGCAATGACAGGGATAAGAATCACTAAAAATCCAATTAAAAAAGCAGCTTTAATGGTTTTTTGCCTATCTAATTCGGCTTGCTGTTTAATTTGATCTTCTTTTAAATCAGATATAGCTTGTTCTTTTTTTATAGTTTCATACTGTATTTCAAGTTCTTTTATTATTTCTCTTTGTTGTTTTGCTTTAATTTGATTTAAAACACTAAAGAGTTGCGTCATTATAGCGTAAGCATTTTTATAGCTTTCCTGTTTGTAGTAGCTTTTTGCTTGTATGGTTAAAATTTGCTTTTGAAATTCTAAATTTTCATGATCTATAGCATTAATATAAGCTGTTGTAAGACCTATATTTGCAATGTCATAGTATTCTTGCTTGTAATATAATTTGGCAACGAGTAGCGCTCCTTTGTAATAAATAGCGTTGTATTCGTTTGCTTTTGCTTGATTGCTTATTTGTGCATATTGCTGTAGTGCTGTAGGGTAGTCATTGTTTATTTCTATTAGTTTAGCTAGCTCTAGTCTAACATCTAGCTCCATTTCCAGATCTTTAAGCTGTTTAGAAAGCTCTAAAGAAGAGTTGTAATATTCTTTAGCTTTATCATATTCTTTTTTTTGTGAATATGCATTACCTAATTGCATTAATGCTTTATTTGTGGTAGCTGGCTGTTGTTTTCCATATGCGGAAATACTTTCTTTAAGTAAGCTAATGGCTTTATCTATACTGTTTTGGGCTATGTAATTTTTTGCAAGACTCACATTGTGCAAGTACATATATTCAGAGTCGTTAATTGCTTCGGCTTCTTGTAGTCCCTTTATATTCCACTCAATAGATTTATCTACAAGTCCGTTTAAAGAACTGCCTAAAGACATAAAATAATATGCCTTTGCAAACAAATATTTCTTTTCTTTTTCGGGTTTATCCCAATTGCCTAATTCCTGGACATATAAATTGCCATAATGTAAAACAGAATCTGTATTTGCTTTATAGGCATGTTTTTCTATTAACTGGTCAAAAATTGAAAAGCGTTGTGCTCCAAATTCTGCTTTTTTAAGAGCTTTGTAATAGGGTTGTAGAGTTTCGTCTAATTCAATTTGTGACCAAGAGAATGAGAAAAAAGGAGTGTCATCCTCTTCTTTTTTGATGCTATCTGCTTCTTGAGCATTTGCAAACTGAAAAACTCCAATTAAAAGAAAAACTAAAATGTGTTTAAATTTAATGTGCTCTTGTAGGTGGTATGTAGATTTGGTGGTAGTCAAAAAAATAATAATTTATGTAATTGCATATTGTGTTTTAAACCATTTTAAGATTTAAAAAAATGCGTTAACTGTTTGTTTTGGTGTTGTTAGCAAAGTTTGTGATAATTGTTTGTTTAAAAAACCCGTAAGTTAGTGAAACGCATATCCCTGAAAACAGTGTAATATAATTATTATTTCTTTTTTAAGATAGTACTTATTATTTTTTTAGCGTGAATTCTAGAATTTTCTATAAACCATTTATGTGTTTCCATACCTCCGCAAATTACGCCTGCCAAAAAAACATTGTTTAAGTTGGTTTCCATTGTGTGTGTATTGTGAGTCGGAATTTTTTTATCATCATTAGATAAAGTAATTCCCATTTTGGTTAAAAATTCAAAATTAGGTCTGTAGCCTGTTAAAGCTAAAACATAATCGTTTTCTAATACTATAGTTTCGTTAGCTGTTTTTATAACAAGCTCTCTTTCTTTAATTTCTGTAATATTAGCACTGTATATAACTTTTATACTACCTTCCTCTATACGGTTAATAATGTCTGGACGTACCCAATATTTTACACGTTTACCAACTTCAGATCCTCTAATTATTAAAGTAACTTCTGCGCCTTTACGCCAACATTCTAATGCAGCATCTATAGATGAGTTACTTGCTCCTACAACCGCTAATTTTTGTTTAGAAAAAAAATGAGGATTATTGTAGTAATGACTTACTTTTGGTAAGTTCTCTCCGGGTATATTTAATTTGTTTGGTATATCATAAAAACCAGTAGCAATTATAACGTTTGTAGTGTTGTAAGTTTGCTTACTGGTTTCTAAGGTATATGTTGTGGTATTTTTAGTAACACTAATTACCTTTTCAAACAAATTAATGCTTAGGTTGTTACTACTCACAATTCTTCTGTAATATTCTAAAGCTTCCTCCTTTTTGGGTTTGGCTTCATTACTTATAAAAGGAATGTTGTCTATTTCTAGTTTTTCTGATGATGAAAAAAATTGCATTTTAGCAGGATAATTGTAAAGTGAATTTACAATACATCCCTTTTCTATAATAAGATAAGAAAGCCCATTTTTTTTAGCTTCTAACCCACAGGCAATACCAATTGGACCGCCACCAATAATTACAACATCTAATAAATTCACTAGCCTATAATTTCTTTTAAGTTTTTAATTGTATCAGTTGGGTTGTCACTTTTAAAAACAAAACTACCCGCAACAAGCACATCTGCACCTGCATCTACTAATGCTTTTGCATTTTTAGAGGTAACTCCGCCGTCGATCTCTATAAGTGTAGTTGCATTATTTTTAGTAATTAGTTCTTTTAAAGCTTTTACTTTATTGTATGTGTTTTCAATAAAAGATTGCCCGCCAAAACCAGGATTAACGCTCATTAGACATACAACATCAATATCGTTAATAATGTCTTCTAAAAGGTTTACGTTAGTATGTGGATTTAAAGCAACGCCAGCCATCATTCCTTCTGCTTTAATAGCTTGTAAAGTTCTGTGTAAATGTGTGCAAGCTTCATAGTGTACAGATAATACGTTTGCACCTAACTCAGCAAAGGTTTTTATATACCTGTCTGGGTCTACAATCATTAAATGCACATCTAATGTTTTTGTTGCGTGCTGTGCAATACTTTTTAACACAGGCATACCGTAAGATATGTTAGGAACAAAAACGCCGTCCATAATGTCTATATGGTGCCAATCTGCCTCGCTGTTGTTTACCATTTCTACATCTCTCTGTAGGTTTCCAAAGTCTGCTGCTAATAAAGAGGGTGCAATTTTATTGTTGCTCATTTTATTTTAGATTGATATTTGTACAAAAGTACGCATTTGATATAAATTGAAATAGTGGAAATTAACCTTTATAATTTGTTTAAGATTGATGCTTGTAAAAAACAAAAAAGCCTGTTGTTTTTAACAACAGGCTTTGCATGTAATAAGTTAAATTCTTTATATATTAAAGGACTTCAACGTTTACTGCATTAGGTCCTTTTTTTCCTTCTTCAACGTCATAACTAACTTTGTCTCCTTCAGCTATTTCGTGTGTTAATCCACTAATGTGAACAAAAACGTCTTTACCACCATCATCTGGAGTGATAAAACCGAAACCTTTAGAGTCGTTAAAAAATTTTACTGTACCGTTACTCATAATTTTATTTTTAATTTAAAGTGCAAAGATAGTATAATATCAATACAAAGCGTTTTTTATTTTTTTTTCTAAACTCTAGGTAAATCTCCTTCTCCTTTTAGTGGTAAAGTAGAGCTTCCTGTTAAGTAAACATCTACGTGATGCGCTGCCTGTCTGCCTTCAGAGATGGCCCATACAATTAATGACTGACCTCTTCTTTGGTCTCCTGCAACAAAAACACCGGGTACATTGGTCATATAGTTTTTTGCAGATGCTTTAATATTTGTTCTAGAGTCGGCTTCTAAGCCTAATTGCTGAGCTACAGTCATTTCTGACCCTGTAAAACCCATTGCAAGTAATACTAGCTCACATTTCCATTCTTTTTCTGTTCCAGGAACTTCTTTTAATGTAGGTCTTTGTCCAGGTGTTTTTATCCACTCTACTTCTGCGGTTATAAGCCCTTTTAAGTTTCCTTTTTCATCTCCAATAAATTCTTTGGTAGATATGCTAAAAAAGCGTTCTGCCCCTTCTTTATGAGAAGAACTTGTGCGCAAACGCATTGGCCAAAACGGCCAAGGTTGGTCTGCTGGTCTTTCTGGAGTTGCTTTACTCATAATTTCAAAATTAGATACAGAGTTTGCTCCGTGGCGTATAGATGTTCCTATACAGTCAGACCCGGTATCACCACCACCAATAACAATAACATCTTTGTTGGTAGCCTTTATTTCTTCTCCTAGATCTGTAATACCATCTACACGTTTGTTGTTTTGCTTTAAAAAGTCCATTGCTTGTACAACCCCTTTTAAATCTGCTCCTTTAATAGGTAAATTTCTGCGTACTGTTGCCCCACCAGAAAGTACTACGGCGTCAAAATCTTCTTTTAGTGTGTTAGCATCTATATCTACTCCTATATGTGTGTTAGTCTTAAAAATTATTCCTTCCTCTTTAAGAACTTCTAATCTTCGGTCTATTACGTTTTTTTCCATTTTAAAATCTGGAATACCATAACGTAATAATCCTCCAACTTTTGCATCACGCTCAAAAACAGTAACTAGATGTCCGGCTCTGTTTAATTGTTGTGCAGTAGCTAAACCAGCTGGCCCAGAACCTATAACAGCAACTGTTTTACCAGTTCTTGTTTTAGGAGGTTGTGCTGTTATCCATCCTTTAGAAAATGCAGTTTCTACAATGTTTTTCTCTATATTTTCTATAGATACAGGATCTTCATTAATGCCTAGTACACAGGCTTCTTCACAAGGAGCAGGGCATAATCTGCCTGTAAATTCAGGAAAATTGTTAGTAGAATGTAGTATGGTTGCTGCTTTTTCCCATTTGCCTTTGTATACAGCATCATTAAAATCTGGAATTAAATTTCCTAAAGGGCATCCGCTATGGCAAAACGGAACTCCGCAATCCATACAACGTGCACCTTGATTTTTTAATTCAGTTTCTTTTAGTGGTTGTGTAAACTCTTTATAATTTTTTATGCGCTCTTCTACAGGAGCATAGTCTTCTATTTTTCTTTCGAACTCTAAAAATCCAGTTATTTTTCCCATAGTGCTTTATATTATGCTAGCTTTTTGTTCTTCTTCTAATCTTTTTAGTGCTTGTCTGTATTCTTCAGGGAATACTTTTACAAACATTGGTAGGCTGTTTTCCCAGTTTTCTAATAGACGTTGTGCTAAAGGACTCATAGTGTAGTTGTAATGACTCTCTATAAGGTCTTTTAACTCTGCAATGTCATTAGCTTCTTCTACAGGTAGTAAATTAAGAGACTCTTTGTTGCAGTTTTTTTCAAATGTTTTATTCGGGTCTAAAACATAGGCAATACCACCACTCATACCTGCTCCAAAATTACGGCCTACTTCACCTAAAATTACAGCAACACCGCCAGTCATATATTCACAACCGTGATCTCCAATTCCTTCTACCACGGTTTTTGCTCCAGAGTTACGTACACAAAAACGCTCACCTGCCTTACCATTAATATATGCTCTACCAGCTGTAGCACCGTATAAGGTAACATTACCAGTTATAACATTTTCTTCTGGTATAATAGTGGCGCCTTCTGGAACTTTTATTACTAGTTTACCTCCAGAAAGACCTTTTCCTAAATAGTCATTTGTATTACCATTAACAGTCATAGTTAAACCTCTGGTTGCAAAGGCTCCAAAACTTTGTCCGGCAGAGCCAGTAAAGTTTAAACGTAGCGTGTTTATAGGTAAGCCTTTTGCACCATAGGTCTTAGAAATTTCATTACTTATTATAGCGCCAACTGCTCTGTCTGTATTTTTAATAGGGAAATCTAAGGTTAGTTTCTCTTTTCTAAATAAAGATGGATGCGCTTTTTCTATGATTTTAAACTCAATAGATTTGTAAATGTCGTGCTCTTGTTTTTGAGTATTGTATAGTTTGGTTTCTTTAGGAACACTTACTTGGTGTAATATTGGAGTAAGATCTATTCCTTCTGCTTTATAATGTTCTATAGCTTTCTTTCTATCTAATTTTTGAACTTGACCAACCATTTCGTTAACCGTTCTAAACCCTAATTGCGCCATTATTTCTCTTAATTCTTGAGCAATAAAGTACATGTAGTTAACTACGTGTTCTGGTTTTCCTTTAAACTTTTTACGCAACTCAGGGTTTTGAGTAGCAATACCAACAGGGCAAGTGTTTAGGTGACAAACACGCATCATAATACAACCAGAAGCTACTAATGGTGCGGTTGCAAAACCAAATTCTTCTGCTCCAAGTAAACAAGCTATGGCAACATCACGACCTGTTTTTAATTGTCCGTCACATTCTACAACAACCCTGTTTCTAAGATCATTCATAACTAAGGTTTGCTGTGCTTCTGCAATACCAAGTTCCCAAGGTAAACCAGCGTGTTTTAATGAGGTAAGCGGAGATGCTCCTGTACCACCGTCGTGGCCAGAAACTAATATAACATCTGCTTTAGCCTTAGCAACACCTGCGGCTACAGTGCCTACACCAACTTCTGATACTAATTTTACATTTATTCTTGCCTCTCTATTGGCAGATTTTAAATCGTATATTAATTGAGATAAATCTTCAATTGAGTAAATATCATGATGTGGAGGAGGGGAAATAAGTCCTACATATGGAGTAGAATTTCTTGTTTTTGCAATAGACGGATTTACTTTTGGTCCAGGCAATTGTCCGCCTTCTCCAGGTTTGGCTCCTTGAGCCATTTTTATTTGTATTTCTTTTGCGCTTGATAAGTAGTTAGATGTAACACCAAACCTACCTGAAGCTACTTGCTTAATGGCACTGTTTTTCCAATCTCCAGTTTCATTTTTGTAAAAACGTTCTGCATCTTCACCACCTTCTCCTGAGTTGCTTTTACCACCTATACGGTTCATGGCAATAGCTAAATTTTCATGAGCTTCTTTGCTTATAGATCCGTAAGACATTGCACCCGTTTTAAATCGTTTTACAATATCTGTCCATGGCTCTACTTCTTCAATAGGAATTGGATCGTAGTTAGAGAATTCAAATAAACCTCTAATGGTCATTAAATGTTTAGACTGCTCGTTAATAAGCTTAGAGTATTCTTTGTAAGTTTCTGGCTCGTTGTTACGAACAGATTTTTGAAGTTTAGCAATAGTAAGGGGGTTAAATAAGTGTTTTTCTCCGTCTCTACGCCACCTATATGCGCCACCCATTTCTAGCTCTAAACTAGCAGCAACTTCTTTAGTGTTAAACGCTTTTTGGTGTCTTTTAGATATTTCTTTTTCAATTTGATACAAGCCAATACCTTGAATTCTTGTAGGGGTATTTGGAAAATATTTATCTACAACCTTGGTGTTTATACCAATACACTCAAATAATTGCGAACCTCTGTAGGAGTTTAATGTAGAGATGCCTATTTTGTTCATCACTTTTAAAACTCCCTTGCCAATACCTTTGTTGTAATTTTTAATTGCCTCATCAAAAGTAATGTCTGTAATGTCATTTTCTTCTATTTGCTCAGCAATAATTTCGTTTACCAAATATGGGTTTACTGCACTTGCTCCGTAACCAAACAATAATGCAAAATGATGCACTTCTCTAGGTTCTGCAGACTCAATAATAATACTTAGCTTAGATCTTTTTCCTAGTTTTTGAAGTCCGCTATTTACAAAAGATAAAGCCAGCAAAGCAGGTATAGGTGCGTTGTCTTTATCTACATTTCTGTCTGATAAAATAATTATGTTAGTTCCGTTATCTATTGCTTTAGAGGCTTGGTCTAGTATGCTAGCTAATGCTTCTTCTAAAGCATTGTGCCCACGTGCTATTTTGTATAAAATAGGAATAGATGTTACTTTGTAATCTGGACTAGCATCATAGTTTTTAATCTTATCTAAATCTTCTTTAGATATTACAGGATTTTGAATTTTAAGTTTGCGGCAATGCAATTCTGAAAAATCAAAAATATTATGATCACTACCAAGAGTTAAGCTAATATCTGTAATTAGCTCTTCCCTAATACCATCTAATGGAGGGTTTGTTACTTGGGCAAATAATTGCTTAAAGTAGTTGTATATAAGTTGTGGTTTTTCTGATAAAACAGCAATTGGTGTATCAGACCCCATGGATCCAATAGGTTCTTTTGCTGTTTTGCCCATTGGTAGTATAATGGTATTTATGTCTTCTAAAGTATAGCCAAAAAGAGATTTTCTTTTTTCTAAACTTTCTTCTCCTAAAAATAAAGGACAGTCGTTATAAGGAATGTCTTTTAAATGCACCAAATTATTATCTAACCACTTTTGGTAAGGCTTTAATTGAGCAATTTTTTCTTTTATTTCTTCATCATTAACTATACGGCCTTCTTCCATATTAACTAAAAACATTTTTCCAGGCTCTAAACGGCCGTGAAACTCAATGTTTTCTGGTTCTATATCTACTACACCAGTTTCTGATGACATAATTACGTAACCATCTTTGGTTACAGAATATCTAGAAGGTCTTAATCCATTACGGTCTAAAACGGCACCAATGTAGTTGCCGTCTGTAAATGGTACAGATGCAGGTCCGTCCCAAGGTTCCATCATGCAAGAGTTGTACTCGTAAAATGCTCTTTTAGCAGGAGACATGTCTGGGTTTTTTTCCCATGCTTCTGGCACCATAATCATCATTACTTCTGGTAGAGATCTGCCTGTCATTAATAACAGTTCTACAACCATATCCATAGTTGCGGAGTCAGATTTGCCAGGTAATATTATAGGTAGTATATTTTTTATTTCATCTCCAAATAAATCACTTTTTAATAACTCTTCTCTAGAGCGCATTCTAGAAACATTACCACGCAAGGTATTTATTTCTCCGTTGTGGCACATGTACCTAAATGGTTGTGCAAGATCCCAAGTAGGGAAAGTGTTGGTAGAAAAACGTTGGTGTACTAATGCTAGTCTAGTAACAACTCTTGGATCCATTAAATCTTTAAAGTAAAATTTAATGTCTTGTGGCATTAATAGTCCTTTAAAAATAATAATTTTGGTAGATAAGCTTGGTACATAGAAAAAGCCACTTTCAGACAATTTAGAACTTAAAATTGTATGCTCTGTAACTTTACGAGCAATGTATAGTTTAAGATTAAAAGTAGCATAATCTTGTGAGCTGTCTTCTTTTGCTATAAATATTTGCTTAACAAAAGGCTCTGTTTCCATAGCAATACGGCCAGGAACATTTTTGTTTACAGGTGCATCTCTCCAGCCAAGTAATTTTAACCCTTGTTTTTTTATGTTTTCTTCAAAGACAGAAATACAAAAATCTCTTTGATTTTGTTTTTGCGGTAAAAAAATGTTTGCAACTGCATACTCACCAGGTTCTGGTAAGTTAAAATCACATACTTCTGTAAAATAATCATGTGGTATATCTATTAGTATACCAGCCCCATCTCCTGTTTTGCCATCAGAACTAACCGCTCCACGGTGTTCTAGTTTATCTAGTATTTCTAAGGCTTTATGTATTATGTCGTTAGACTTTTTTCCTTTTAAGCTACAGATAAAACCTGCTCCACAGTTGTCATGTTCAAAATCCGGTAGGTATAACCCTTGTTTTTTCAGCTTCATAAATTATCACATTTCTTCAAATATATTATAATTGTTAAATTATCTTTAAAGAATTATTGATAACCGAGAAATTAATTCAGCATTTTCAGTGTATTGATAAATTAAATGAAATTTTTAATTTTAAAGGGTGTGTAAATTATCAAATTCATAATGTTAATTTATGGATTTTGCATAAAAAAATGCTGCACAATAATTATTGTACAGCATTTGTATTAAAACAAAATATTATTTTAAGTTAATCTCTTAAAATACTTCTAGAAATTACAATTTTTTGTATTTCAGAAGTACCTTCGTAAATCTGTGTAATTTTAGCATCTCTCATTAAACGCTCTACGTGGTAATCTTTAACAAAACCGTTGCCACCGTGTATTTGTACAGCTTCTACAGCAACATCCATAGCAACTTTAGATGCATATAATTTGGCCATAGCACCGGATAAATCATAGTTCTCATGATTGTCTTTATCCATTGCAGCTTTGTAAACTAACATTCTTGCGGCCTCAATAGAAGTGTGCATATCTGCTAATTTAAAAGCAATAGCTTGGTGGTTAGCAATCTCGGTACCAAATGCTTTTCTTTGTTTAGAGTATTTTAATGCTAATTCATAAGCGCCTGCAGCAATACCTAATGCTTGTGCAGCAATACCAATTCTTCCGCCAGAAAGCGTTTTCATGGCAAATTTAAAACCAAAACCATCTTCTCCAATTCTATTTTCTTTAGGTACTTTTACATCGTTAAAAATTAAAGAATGTGTATCACTACCTCTAATACCTAGTTTATTTTCTTTTGGCCCAATTTCAAAACCTTCTGCACCTTTTTCAACAATAAGAGCATTAATTCCTTTGTGTCCTTTTTCTATATCTGTTTGTGCAATTACTAAATAAATATCCGCAGAGCTACCGTTAGTAATCCAGTTTTTAGTACCGTTTAAAACGTAGTGGTCTCCTTTATCTATAGCTGTTGTTTTTTGAGAAGTAGCATCACTACCAGCTTCAGGTTCAGATAAGCAAAAAGCACCAATACTTTCTCCTGTTGTTAAACGTGTTAAATATTTTTGCTTTTGTTCTTCTGTACCAAATGTTTCTAATCCCCAACAAACTAAAGAGTTGTTTACAGAAACAATTACAGAGCAAGAAGCATCTACTTTAGACAATTCTTCCATTACTAGTACATAAGAAAGTGTATCTAGGCCGCTTCCTCCATATTTGGAGTCAACCATCATTCCTAAAAAGCCTAGTTCGCCCATTTTTTTTACCTCTTCCTTAGGAAACCTTTGGGCGTCATCTCTTTCAATTACTTCTGGTAATAATTCATTTTGAGCAAAATCTCTTGCTGCTTGTTGAATCATTAATTGTTCTTCTGTTAACTTAAAGTCCATCTTATTGCGATAATGTTAATTTATGTGTACAAATATAGGTCTATATTGTGATATATTCAACAACATAGCATTCTCTTTCTCTATGTTTTAGTACTGTTCAACGTAAAATTAATGAAAAATTAATCATTCTATGGTTGTTAAAAGTTTAAAAATGCCGCAATATTTTTATATTTGTTGAATTGAACTTTTAGTAATTGATTTAATATTAAAATTATGAGACAGCAGTAACTCCCGTTTGGGAGGGATATTTTTAACAACAATAGCAATGCAATAAGAATGTTACATAATTTACAATCAATTTAAAATGAAAGATTTACTACAAAAATACGAGGATAAACAACCTGAAATTGTTTTTAATTGGAAAGATTCTGAGACTGAAGCCGAAGGGTGGACAGTTATAAATTCTTTGCGTGGTGGTGCTGCTGGTGGTGGTACAAGAATGCGTAAAGGATTAGATATGAACGAGGTTCTTTCTTTAGCTAAAACAATGGAAGTTAAATTTACGGTTTCTGGGCCAGCAATTGGTGGTGCTAAATCAGGAATTAATTTTGATCCAAGTGACCCAAGAAAAAAAGGAGTTTTAAAACGTTGGTACAATGCCGTTGCACCATTATTAAAAAGTTATTACGGTACTGGTGGCGATTTAAATGTTGATGAAATACACGAGGTTATTCCTATTACCGAAGATGCTGGAGTGTGGCACCCACAAGAAGGGGTTTTTAACGGACATTTTAAACCTACAGAAGCAGATAAAATTAACCGTATTGGACAATTGCGTTTAGGGGTTATAAAAGTAATAGAAAGTAATACCTATTCTCCTTCTGTAGAACGTAAGTATACAGTGGCAGATATGATTACAGGTTTTGGTGTAGCAGAAGCAGCCAAACACTATTATGATATTTACGGCGGTACTGTAGAAGGTAAAAGGGCAATAGTACAAGGTTTTGGTAATGTTGGTGCAGCAGCAGCATATTACCTAAGTCAAATGGGAGCTAAAATAGTAGGTATTATAGACCGTGATGGCGGAATAATTAATAAAGAAGGCTTTTCTTTTGAAGAAGTAAAAGAGCTTTACCTTAATAAAAACGGAAATACTCTTGTAGCGGATAATATGATTCCGTTTGAAGAAATTAATAAACAAATTTGGGGTTTAGAAGCGGAAATATTTGCACCTTGTGCCGCATCTAGACTAATAACCAAAGAACAAATAACACAGTTAATAGATACAGGCCTAGAAGTTATTACATGCGGGGCTAATGTACCATTTGCAGATAAAGAAATTTTCTTTGGTCCTATAATGGAATATACAGATGAACGCGTAAGTTTAATTCCAGATTTTATATCTAACTGTGGTATGGCAAGAGTATTTGCTTACTTTATGGAAAGAAGAGTAGAAATGAATGATGAGTTGGTTTTTAAAGATACTTCTGAAACCATTAAAAAGGCAATGCAAAATGTATATAAAAATAACGCTTCAAAAAAGCAGTTAAGTAAAACAGCTTTTGAGATAGCATTAAAACAATTAATATAAACTAAACTAAGAAGAAGAAGAATGGAGACCATTATAATAATTATTTTTTTTGTTGGTTATTTAGCAATAACCTTAGAGCACAATCTTAAAATAGATAAGTTAATACCTGCACTTGCAATGATGGCATTGTTATGGGCAGTAATAGCTTTAGCTCATATGCCAGTTTTTGAAGTAGATGCTGCTTTGCGAGAATTAGCGCCAAGCCACGTAGATGAAATTCTACTACATCACTTAGGGAAAACGGCAGAAATATTGGTCTTTTTACTAGGAGCAATGACTATAGTAGAAATTATAGATTACTTTAATGGTTTTGCTACTATTAAAGGATTTATAAAAACTAGAAGTAAACGTAAATTATTATGGTTGTTCTCCATTCTTGCTTTTATCTTATCAGCAATTATAGATAACCTAACAGCTACTATTGTATTAATAACAATTTTACAAAAAGTAATTAGAAACAGAGAAACTCGTTTGTGGTTTGCTGGGATGATTATTGTTGCTGCAAATGCAGGTGGAGCTTGGTCTCCTATTGGAGATGTAACAACAACAATGCTTTGGATTGCAGATAAAGTTTCTGCAGCACAATTAGTAGAGCACGTATTTGTACCATCTGTAGTATGTATGGTTGTACCAACACTTATAGCAAGTAGATTTAAGGCTTTTCAGGGTAATATAGAAGAGGTTGAAGAAACAGCTAGTGAAAAGAAATCTAAATTTGGATCTACAATGTTGTATTTAGGTTTAGGAGCTATTGTTTTTGTTCCTTTCTTTAAAACTATTACACACTTACCACCATACGTAGGTATGATGTTGTCTTTAGCGGTAGTTGCAACTTTTGCAGAAATATACAGTAATTCTAAATTTAGTATTTCTAATGTAGACGGAGAAAGTGAAGCAGCTTCTCACCATAGTCCAGTTCATCATTCTTTATCTAAGATAGAGTTACCAAGTATCTTATTTTTCTTAGGTATTTTATTAGCTGTTGCAGCATTAGAATCTTTAGGTATGTTATTCCACTTTGCAGAAAACTTAAATGCTGCAATTCCAAATTCAGATTTTGTAGTAATGTTATTAGGTGCAGGTTCTGCAGTTATAGATAACGTTCCTTTAGTAGCAGCAAGTATTGGTATGTTCCCACAAGGTATGGATGATCCATTATGGCACTTTATTGCATATTCTGCAGGTACAGGTGGTAGTATGTTAATTATTGGTTCTGCCGCTGGTGTAGTTGCAATGGGTATGGAAAAAATAGATTTCTTTTGGTATTTAAAGAAAATCACTTGGTTAGCTCTAGTAGGGTTTTTAGCAGGTGCAGGATCTTTTATTTTAATTAGAGATTTTATATTAAACGTATAATTTTATTTACAAAATAGCGTTATAAGAGCAACTTAAATACTGGAAAATATATGTTATTGTTTCAAGATGCTGCTAATGAGGTAGTAATGGGAGAAAGTGTATCCGAAGAAAAAACACTATCAGTAATAGATTTAATTGTAAATGGTGGTGCAGGAAGCATTATTATTATAGCAATTTTAGGAATTCTTTTATTTGTTGCTCTATATATTTATTTTGAAAGAATCTTTGCAATAAAGGCTGCTTCTAAAATTGATAAAAATTTTATGAATCAGATTAAAGATCACGTAACAAATGGCAAGCTAGAGGCTGCTCGTATGTTATGTGCGCAAACAGATTCTCCGGTAGCTAGACTAACAGAAAAAGGTGTTTCTAGAATAGGAAAGCCTTTAGATGATATTAATACAGCTATAGAAAATGCGGGCACCTTAGAAGTTTACAAATTAGAAAAAAATGTAAGCGTTTTGGCAACTGTTGCTGGTGCAGCTCCAATGATTGGTTTCTTAGGAACCGTAATTGGTATGATTTTGGCATTTCATGAAATGGCATCTGCAGGCGGACAAGCAGAAATGGGTTCTTTAGCTTCAGGTATTTATACAGCAATGACAACCACAGTGGCTGGTTTAGTTGTAGGTATTATTGCATATATTGGGTACAACCACCTTGTAAACAGAACAGGTAAAGTTGTGCACGCTATGGAGGCTAATGCAGTAGACTTTTTAGATTTATTAAACGAACCACTTTAAAATTCCTTTAGATGAAATTAAAAGGAAGAAATAAAGTAAGTCCAGACTTTAGTATGTCGTCTATGACGGACATCGTGTTTTTATTGTTGGTGTTTTTTATGCTAACTTCAAATGCACCAAATGCACTAGATCTGTTGCTCCCTAAGGCAAAAGGGAAGTCAACCAACACACAAAATGTATCTGTAAGTATTAATAAAAACTTAGAGTATTTTGTGAATAATGAAAAAATAAACGGGAAGTATATAGAAATTGAATTAAAGAAAGCACTAGAAGGTCAAGAAAAACCAACAATTATTTTAAGGGCAGAAGAAACAGTGCCTGTAAAAGAAGCAGTAAACGTTATGGATATTGCTAATAAAAATAATTATAAGGTAATCTTAGCTGTGCGAGCCAAATAATGTCGTTCTTAGATACCAAACACAAGAAAAAATCTTTTACGCTTACAACGTTGTTGCTAAGCGTACTCTTGTTGTTGCTTTTTTATGTTGGATTAACTTATATGGATCCTCCAGAAGAAAAGGGTATTGCCGTAAATTTTGGTCAGATGGACTTTGGAAAGGGGAATGTACAGCCAAAGGAGAAAATAAAATCTGAGCCAATTAAAACAACTAAAGAAGTTGTTGAAGAACAACAAGAAGAAGTTAAGCCAGTTGCAGAGCCTCAAGTACAACAGGAGTCTGCACAAGAAAAGGCTGCAGAAAAATTGGTTACTCAAGATAATGAAGAATCAATTTTAATAAAACAAAAGCAAGAAGCTAAACGCAAGGCAGATGCTGCAGCAAAAAAAGCAAAAGCAGATGCAGAGCGTAAAGAGCAAGAACGTATTGCTGCAGAAAAGGCAGAGGCAGAACGCAAACGTAAAGCAGAACAGGCTAAAAGAGATAAGGTAGATAACCTTTTTGGCGGCCTAGCAAAATCTGACGGTACTGCAAAAGGTGGTGAAGGAGATGATAATAAGGCAGGTGATAAAGGTAATCCGCAAGGAAACCCTTATGCAACTAGCTATTATGGTGCTCCAGGGTCAGGAAATGGTGGTTCTGGTTATGGTCTTTCTGGAAGAAAATTACTTGCTAAAGGTAAGGTAAAACAAGACTGTAATGAAGAAGGTAGGGTAGTTGTTAAAATAGTAGTAGACCGTAATGGTAAGGTGCTATCTGCAACACCAGGTGTAAAAGGTACTACAAACAATCATCCTTGTTTACTAAAGCCTGCAGAGGCAACTGCACGTTTACATAAGTGGAACTTAGATGCTAATGCACCAAGCAGACAAATAGGATTTGTTGTTGTAAACTTTAAATTAGGAGAGTAATTATCTAAAATTACTTTAATTTTACTCCTTATTTACTCAATTTAATAAACTTTAATGACATATAGCCAAACGTTAGATTGGATGTTTGCTCAACTTCCAATATACCAAAACAAAGGAAAATCTGCGTTTAATGGTAAGTTAGATAATATAAAGCTATTTTCTAAAGCTTTAGGATCTCCAGAACAACAGTTTAAAAGTATACACGTAGCTGGTACTAATGGTAAAGGCTCTAGTAGTCATATGTTAGCGTCTATTTTGCAAGAGGCTGGCTACAAAGTTGGTTTGTATACTTCTCCGCATTTAAAAGATTTTAGAGAGCGCATAAGAATTAATGGCAGTAAAATTCCAGAGAATACTGTTATTAGTTTTGTAAAAGATAATATGTCTTTTTTTAAAGATCATAAATTGTCTTTTTTTGAAATGACAGTAGCTATGGCATTTAAATATTTTGCCAATGAAGAGGTAGATATAGCAATAATAGAAGTTGGTTTGGGTGGGAGATTAGATTCTACTAACATCATAACACCAGAAATATCTTTAATTACAAATATTGGATTAGATCATACAGATTTGTTGGGTGATACTCTAGAGAAAATAGCAGCAGAAAAAGCGGGTATTATTAAGGAAGGTGTTTCTGTTGTTGTTAGTGAGTACCAAACAGAGACTGCTCCAATATTTAATACAATGGCTGCTTTAAAAAATGCGCCTATAATTTTTGCAGATTCTACTTCTGTAAAAACTTATAAAACATCTTTACTTGGTAATTATCAACAAAAAAATATAAAAGGAGTAGTTGCGGTTTTGCAACAATTAAAAGAATTTGTAATTAATGATAAAGCAATAGAAAAAGGCTTATTACGTGTTGTAGAAAATACCGGATTAATGGGTAGGTGGCAACAATTACAAGACCATCCTAAAGTAATTTGTGACACGGCACATAATAAAGAAGGTCTAAGTTTAACTATAGAACAACTAAATCAGCAAACTTATAAGTCGCTTTTTATTGTGTTAGGAGTTGTTAAGGATAAGAATTTAGATGCTATTTTGCCTCTTTTTCCTAAAAATGCAAAATATTTTTTCTGCTGTCCAAAAATAGAAAGAGGGTTAAATGCAGCTGAGTTAAAAGCTAAGGCAAGTAGCTTTTTATTACAGGGAGATGCTTATTCATCTGTAAAAGAAGCACTTAAAAAAGCAAAATCTTTAGCCAAAAAAGAAGATTTAATTTACGTTGGCGGCAGTACTTTTGTTGTTGCAGAAATAGTTTAATTTTTTTTCATTTTTTATTTGCGGGAAACGAAAAACAGTTATATATTTGCACTCGCAATACGGAAAACAAATTTCTAAATTGTGAATGAGGGCTCTTAGCTCAGTTGGTTCAGAGCACCTGCCTTACAAGCAGGGGGTCACTGGTTCGAATCCAGTAGGGCCCACAGTAACAAAAGCTTCCGATTTTTATCGGAAGCTTTTTTATTTTGTATCGTTTTGTAAGTAAACTTCTTGTTATACAATCTTATACTGAAACTACAATATATCTTAATAAATTTAGGTATAATTAAGCTTGTTAGTAGTTGTGTTTATTATTATTCTGTAATTTAAATAATAAATTATCATTTCTGCAATATTAGTGTTAAACGTCAGAAATTACAGCAATTCACGTGTTCTTAATTTTCCTTTTTTCTACCTTTACGTTATATTAACTTAAAACTAAATATTTTGAAACAAAGAGTAATATTATTAGTCGGTATTTTAATTAGTACTATGTCTTATGCTCAATTTGAAATTTCGGCAGGTACTGGATATGCAATTGGAAGCGCTGAGATGAAATTAGGAACAGAAACAACAACAACAAGTGTAGAGAATACTTATGGTAGTTATGGAGAGGGTGTAAACTTTCAACTAAGAGGAACTTATTTTTTTAATGAAAAAGTTGGTTTAGATGTTGGTGTTGGTTACTTAAATGGTGTAGACCATACAATAAATAAAACAACTGTACCTGGAGTAGATGTAGATGCAATTGCAAGAGGTAGAGCTTATGGTGCTACTGTTGCTGTAGCTTACAAATTTACAGATAACTTTTATGGTCGTGCAGGTGCATTATTAAAAATTGCAGGTAAAACAGAAGCTGTAGTTTTTAGTAGTACATTAATGTCTGAGGCAGAGAGAGAACCATATAATCTTCCAGAAGGTTCTTATTCAGAAACTAACTATACAGAAGATTTTCACGGTAAGTTTCCATTAGGCTTTGTTGGTGCTTTAGGATATAAATTCCCTATAGATAACAACTTTAGTATTTATGTAGAAGCCGAGTATTACGGTATTAGCTTAAAACGTAAAGATTCAGAATTACAAGAATTCAATACAAATCTTTTTACTCCAGACGGTAATATGGTTGCAGAAAGTGTTTATACTCTAGACAACTTACCTGCAGGTTACAATAAGAAAACTAACTATGTAGATGAGTTACCAAACGATAATACTGACCCATCTAAAAAATTATCTCAAAAAGTGCCTTATTCTTCTTTTGGAATTAATGTAGGTGTAACATACAAGTTTAAAAAGGCTGCTAAACAATAAGTAGTACTTTTTGCACATTACTAAAAGCTCCTAAAATGTATTTCGCATTTTAGGAGCTTTTTTTGTGTTTAATAAATATAAACTTACGTTTTATGTAAATGTATTACGTAGTGTCTTAATTTATTGTTAATTCTTTATTAGTATGTTAAATATACTTTGCTTCTAGCATAGTTAATTATACCTTAGTTGGCTTATTGTTTTCAGAACATTATTTAGGTTCTACTAAGTAATAGGCCTCAATTTGTTTTACTAGCAATAAAAATTATGGTCTTTTACTAGATGTTTTTTAACCTATACTGTACCAAACATGGTGTTAGTCTAAAAACTATCAAATTATACAAAAAGACTTTTAATCTTTGATTTAATTAACCCCAAAATAAATTGTGAGAACATGTTGAAAAGTAAGATTGATAAGGCCACAGGTTTTGAAAAAAGATTTGAAAACATAAATACCGTTGTTTTTAAAAACTCAACAACAGCATCTAAGGCAGTAGCCCAAGAAATAGCCCAGCTTATTAAGGAAAAGCAAAAAGATAACAAACCTTGTGTTTTAGGTTTAGCTACAGGGTCTACACCAAAGGGATTGTATGCAGAATTGGTTAGGCTACATAAAGAAGAAGGCTTAAGTTTTAAAAATGTAGTTACATTTAATTTAGATGAGTACTACCCAATGGAGCCCGACTCTATACACAGCTACGTTAGGTTTATGAAAGAGTTACTTTTAGACCAAGTAGATATTTTACCAGAAAACTATCATATTCCAGATGGTACATTAGCAAAAGCTAACATATCTAAATATTGTAATGATTATGAATCTAAAATTGAAGCAGCTGGCGGTTTAGATTTGCAAATTTTGGGTATTGGAGGTAACGGACACATTGGATTTAATGAATCTGGTTCATTACAAAACTCTAAAACAAGACTGGTAGCCTTAGATCATATAACCAGAGTAGCTGCTAGTAAAGATTTTGGAGGTTTAAGTAATACACCAAGAACAGCAATTACATTAGGAGTTAAAAAAATAATGGAAGCCAAAAGAGTAATTCTTATGGCTTGGGGAGAGGGTAAATCTAACATAATAGCACAATCTGTAGAAGGAGAGGTTACCAATAAAGTACCAGCATCATTTTTACAAGAACATAATAATGCAGTATTTGTATTAGATAAAGAATCAGCATCAAAATTAAAAAGAATTAATACTCCTTGGCTAGTAGAAAAAGTAGCGTGGACAGACAAGCTTATACGTAAAGCAGTATTGGGCTTAGCATTGCGCTTAAACAAGCCTGTTTTAATGCTTACCGATGCCGATTATATAGAAAACGGGATGAGTGATTTATTGGCAGATTCTGGTCCGGCTTACGACATTAATATAAAAATATTTAATAAGCTACAAAGTACAATTACAGGTTGGCCAGGAGGAAAGCCTAATGCAGATGATAGTAACAGGCCAGAGCGTGCTACCCCAGAAAAAAAACGAGTATTAATTTTTAGTCCGCACCCAGATGATGATATTATTAGTATGGGAGGTACTTTTAAACGATTGGTAGAACAAGGCCATGATGTGCATGTTGCTTACCAAACCTCTGGTAATATTGCTGTTGCAGATGATGAGGCTTTGCGTTTTGCTAGTTTTGTTTGTGATTATAATGAGAAGTTTGGTATTGATGACGATACAGCAAAGAGTATTTTTGCAAAAGCAGCCAAGTTTTTAGCCAATAAAAAAGCTAGTGAAGTAGATATTGAAGAAGTACGTTATATAAAAGGGTTGATAAGAAAAGGAGAAGCAAGGTCTACAAGTCATTTTGTAGGTTTAAATGATGATCAAATTCATTTTATGAATCTTCCATTTTATGAAACAGGAGCAATAGAGAAAAATCCTGTAGGAGAAGAAGATATAGAGTTAACGGTAGATTTAATAGCACAAATAAAACCACATCAAATTTACGCAGCAGGAGATTTGGCAGATCCTCACGGCACACACAAGGTGTGTTTAGATGCTATTTTTGAAGCAGTTAAAAGGTTAAAAGCAGAACCTTTTATGAGCACTTGTTGGGTTTGGTTGTACAGAGGAGCTTGGCAAGAGTGGGGGATAGATGAAATTGAAATGGCAGTACCAATGGGTCCAGACCAGGTATTAGAAAAGAGACGTGGTATTTTTAAGCACCAATCTCAAAAAGATGGAGTAGTTTTTCAGGGTTCAGATAGCCGTGAGTTTTGGCAAAGAGCAGAAGACCGTAATAAAGAAACGGCAGATATTTATGACCAACTAGGTATGGCACGTTATGCTGCTATGGAAGCATTTGTAAGGTGGCGTTTTTAAAATATAAAAACTATAAAAAAAAGCGAAAGATATTTCTTTCGCTTTTTTTATAGCTAATGGTTAGCTAGGTAAAACCAATAACGGAATTTTTGTGTGGTAATCTGCATTTTCTAGCACAGGCTCTTGTATTAATTCCTCCAAATAACTACGGTTATTATATACTAATGCCAATGTATCTATTGTGTGGTCTTTTATAAAACTACTTATAATTTCAGATTTGTTTGCGTAAAACGGTAGTAAATGCAGTTTTAAAGGGATACTAGCCAAGCAGTTTTGTATTATTTTTAAGTTAGATTTTTGAAAATCATCTAATACAGTATTAGTTTTTAAATGAAGAATATGTACTGTACAGTTGCACATTTTTGTTATAAATAATAAAGCTTGTAATGCTTCAAGGCTTAAACTTCTTTTAAGGTCAGTGGCTAAAACTAATTGTTTTGGTATGCCAAAGTTATAATGGTTTGGAATAGCTAAAACTGGGCAATCTTTAATTGCATTTATAATATGCATTGTATTTGCGCCAATAAAAACACGTTTAAAATTTGTAATTCCTTTAGTACCAGATATCACAAAGTTTATATGCTCGTTTTTAATGATATCTATAACCTCATGGGTTAGCAAATCAAAAGAGGATATAGTTTTGTAATTGTGTAATGGGTTACTGTGTTTTTGCTTTATGTATTCTATTGTTTTTTTTAAACCGTTTTTAGAAGCTGTTTCTGTATTCTTTTCTAAAACTAAAGTTTTAGAGTTTTCTGCCATAAACCTGCTATGTGGTATAGCCGGCACATAGGTGTTTAATAAGTAAAAAGTACAATTTTCTTTTTTAAAAAGCTCTAGAGCATAAGAAATTGCATTGTTTGCATTTTCAGAAAAATCTGTTGGTAAAAGTATATTTTTCATCAGACTGTATTAAATATCCAATGTAAAAATAAAAGTAGTAGCAACCGTAAACTATGATATTTGTCAGTTTTAAAACAGAAGCTTTTATAAACCTATAAGCCGCTTACTACATTTTGTAATTTAACTAAGTCTTTTATACGAACTTGTTTTCCTGAAGTCTCAATCATACCTTTCTTTTTAAACTCAGATATAATTCTAATGGTAGATTCTGTTGCTGTACCTACAACATTACTCATATCCTCTCTGCTTAAACTTAATTTTAAAAAACCATTTTCATCTTCACCAAACTCATTTTTTAAATAGATAAAGGCTTCAGCAATACGTTGTTTTACTGTTTTTTGAGACATATTTACAATAACATCATCTGCCTCTCTTAAATCATTGGCCATATGGCGCAATACCTCAACAGCAAAATTAGGATTGGTGTTTAAAGTATGTAAAATACTTTCTTTAGGAATAAAACAAAGATCTACATCTTTAATAGCTACAGCGCTTAAGTTAGCAGATTCTTCTGCAATTACAGAACGTTGCCCTAAAATCTCTCCTTTAGTTGCAAGTTTTATTATTTGGTCTTTTCCATTGGAGCTAAGTTTAGATAGTTTAGACACGCCATCTCTAACACAAAATACACCGTCTAGACGCTCTCCTTCTTCAAAAATTGCATCACCTTTTTTATAAGTTTTAGAAACTTTGGTGTCAGATACTTTTTTTAACTCGTCTTTGCTCATAGCTCGTAACGAATTAAACTGACGAATAATACAATTTTCACACCTACTCATAACATTGTTTTTGCTTACAATACAAATTTACGGTTAATGTTAAAATCAAAACCTGACATTTGTCATATTTTAAAATAGCACTTTAACAGACCTTTGTTTTGGTCTAAAATGTTAAAGATGATAAAAGAAAAATGTTTTCATTGTGGAGATGATTGTGACACAATACCTATTGTATTTAAAGGTAAGCATTTTTGTTGCAATGGATGTAAAACAGTCTTCGAAATTTTTGAGTCTAACGACTTAACTTATTACTATGACTTACAATCTGCTGCTGGTGCAACACCAAATGAAGTAGCGGATAAGTATAACTTTTTAGATGATCCTGTAATTTTAAATAAGCTTATAGAGTTTAATGAAAAAAAACATCAAATAGTAAATCTTTACATACCTCATATACATTGTAGTTCTTGTATTTGGGTTTTAGAAAACTTAAATAAATTGCAACAATCCATAAGTTCTTCTCAGGTAGATTTTCCAAAAAAAATGGTGCGTATTGCCTATAACCCAGAAGATTTAAGTTTAAAGCAGTTGGTTATTTTATTGGCTAAAATTGGGTATGAGCCATACATTTCTTTAGATGATTATGACAAAGGTAAAAAAAACGTAGACCGTAGTCTTATTTATAAATTAGGGGTTGCAGGTTTTGCTTTTGGTAACGTTATGTTTTTGTCTTTTCCGGAGTATTTTGAGGTGCAAGAGTTTTGGTTAGATCAATACAAAAATGTGTTTAGGTGGTTAATGTTTGCTTTTTCATTGCCTGTAGTTTTTTATTCTGCACAAGACTATTTAATATCTGCTTACAAAAGTATTTCTTCTAAAATTTTAAATATAGATGTGCCTATTGCATTAGGTGTTTTGGTGCTTTTTGTACGTAGTACATTAGAGATTATTTTTGATTGGGGAACTGGTTTTTTTGATAGTTTAACAGGGTTGATATTTTTTCTGCTGCTAGGTAAATTTTTTCAACAAAAAACATATTCCTTTTTATCTTTTGAGCGCGATTATAAGTCGTACTTTCCAATAGCAGTAACCAGAATTGTAACCGGAGGAAAAGAAGAAACTGTGCAGGTTTATGATATTAAGCAAGGAGACCGACTTTTAATTAGAAATGAAGAATTAATACCAGTAGATGGTATTGTGTTAAAAGGTAATGCACGTATAGATTATAGTTTTGTTACAGGAGAGTCTGAGGCTGTTGTAAAAGAAAGCGGAGATAAAATTTTGGCAGGTGGTAAGCAGTTGCAAGGAGCAATAGAAATGGAAGCTTTAAAAACGGTATCACAAAGTTACTTAACACAATTATGGGGCAATTCAGTTTTTTCTATAGATAAAACAAGTAAGTTCCAAACCATTACAGATAAAATTAGTCAGCGTTTTACAATTGCAGTTTTAAGTATTGCTTTTATGGCTACATTTATTTGGATGTTTATTGATAGTAGTAAGGCTATAAATGTTTTTACTGCGGTTTTAATAATTGCTTGCCCTTGTGCAATAGCATTAGCAGCACCATTTACATTGGGTAATATGTTACGCATTTTTGGGCGTAAAAAATTCTATTTAAAAAACACACAAACTATAGAGCAGTTAGCACAGTTAACTACAGCTATTTTTGATAAAACAGGAACCTTAACAA
Source organism: Cellulophaga geojensis KL-A (assembly GCF_000568425.1). Taxonomy (NCBI): domain Bacteria; kingdom Pseudomonadati; phylum Bacteroidota; class Flavobacteriia; order Flavobacteriales; family Flavobacteriaceae; genus Cellulophaga; species Cellulophaga geojensis. The sequence goes on along the minus strand of NZ_ARZX01000001.1, from coordinate 191,160 downwards.
CAGCTCAAAAAAGCACAGCTAGTTATGAGGGTATGGCGTTAAGCGCAGAAGAAGAATCGTTATTAAAAAATACATTAAGAGCCTCTAACCACCCTTTAAGTAGAACCCTTTATAATTTATTAGCAGCGCAAGATATTTTAACCTTAGATGATTATGAAGAACATTTAGGAAAAGGAATAATAGGAGTTTTAGAAGATAATAATATAAAAGTAGGGTCTGCAAATTTTGTTGGAAATAACAGTGTAACCGCACAAGAGAATACAGCTGTATACATTAGTAGTAATGATGCATACAAAGGCAAGTTTGTTTTTAGTAACCAATATAGAGAAGGTGTGTCTAAATTGTTTGAAGAAATGAAACAAACTTTAGATTTGGGTGTTTTATCTGGTGATAATGAAGGAGAAAAAGAACGTTTGCAAGCTTTGTTACCCAAATTAACTCCACTTTACTTTAACCAAAAACCAGAAGATAAATTAGACTTTGTAAAGAGTTTACAAGAGCAAGGAAAAAAAGTGCTTATGGTTGGTGATGGTTTAAATGATGCTGGTGCTTTGGCACAAAGTAATGTAGGTATTGCTATATCAGAAAATGTAAATGTATTTTCACCTGCCTGTGATGGTATTTTAGATGCATCAAAATTTAAGCAATTGTACCAGTATATAAACGCATCTAAAAGTGCAATGAAAATTATAAAATTAAGTTTTGGTTTTTCTTTATTGTATAATTTAATTGGATTGTATTTTGCTACTACAGGACAATTAATGCCTGTTATTGCAGCTATATTAATGCCTTTAAGCTCTATAAGTATTGTTTTGTTTACTACTATTGCAACCAATTTAGTGGGTAAAAAAATAGAATAAAAAAAGAGCAGTTTTACAAATTGTAAAACTGCTCTTTTTATGTGTAAAACATTAAAGTTTAATTGCCATTATAACTAAAAAAATGTGGTTTAAAAGTAATCATAGCCCAAGCCCAATTGTTGGTCATAGAGGCGTCTCCTCCTTTAATAATTTCCATAGAATCAGAAGCAAACATTTGTGAGTATCCGGCATTAAAAACTATACTTTTAGATGCTTTGTACCCAAGAGTAAGGTCTATTTCTGTACCTAAATAGCTATCTTGCTCTATACCATTACCATTTACTATAGTAGCAGCAGAACTAAAAAAGTGAGGTGCTAAGTTGGCAGAAAACTTATTTTTACTGTAATTAATTTTAGCGTTAATATCTACTAAGCCAACAGAGTTACTGTGATTACCAACATAAAAATAATCCATAATACCATTATACCTGTGGTTGGTTCCAAACCAAGGAGTAAAAGAATTTAAATCGCTAGTAGTTTCGTTCATATCTGTCCCAGACATATACTCGGCTCCAAGCCCTACTAAAAACTCAGAGTTTAAGCTGTAGTTTATGATTGCACTGGCATTTAAAGCAGATAAATCTGAATTTTCAATTTTACCAGTTTGCAAATAAATTGATGCATTTGCACTCCATCTATTATCATTTAAGGCACTTGTTAAACCAATGGTTTGGTTGTACGCTATTTTTTGTTCGTTATTGTCATCAAAAGCAAAACCAGTATTTAAAAATAAAAAGCTTAAACCTATTTTGTTAAACTTAGTGTTGTACCATAAATACTGAAAGTTTTTGTAGTTATTTAGGGTGTAATCTTCTTCAAAAATAGATTGTGATGTTTCGTTTAGTGCAAAACCAATATCTATTCTGTTAGTTGCATTTGGTTTAAATTTTATTCTAAGAGCATCGTGGCTTCTACCTTGTTGGTTCCAGTCTGCACGTCCAAAAATACGCTCTGTATCATAAGCAATATGTTGTCTTCCCAGTTTAAAACTCCATTTTCCTAAAAAAGCTTCTGCCCAAGCTTGTTGTAATGTTATGCCATTTGCATCTGTTGTAGATAATGTAGCAGCATCTCCCCAAACCCTTACATTTTGTGCAGCAACAAAGGCGTTAAATTCAGTTCCTTTGTAGTCAAAATTTAATCTAGTTCTTTGTGATACAAAAGAAGCAGGGTCAACGGCATCAGAATTTAAGGTGCTGTAACCGTTTCTAAACTCAAAACGTGGTTTTATTTCTGCATCTAAATTAAACTGTTGTGCATTTACTTGCTGTATTAAAAGTATTAAACCAGTAAAAAATGCATTCTTCAATAACTTCATATTAGTTCTCTTTTTGTAATGTTTTTTCAAATATACTAGCTTTTATTACATAGGCTAATTACAATCACAATCTTAACAGCTTATACCTCATAAATGTTTTTTAAAATTTCTTTAAAGTATGATATATATCATATTATAAGAAGTGCATAGCCGGTAATTTTGTCTTATAAATTCAGGTAGGTATGAGTGTAATTTATGTGTTGCTGTCTATAAGTATTATAGTGGCGTTGTTTTTCTTTTTAGCATTTATAATATCGGTAAAGAGTGGTCAGTATGATGATTCTTATACACCTTCTATACGTATGCTTTTTGAAGACGAATTGGTACAAAAGAGCTCTAAGACTCAAGAAAGTAAAAAAATCGAACAAACTAAGATGAATTAAATTATGGAAGTACAACAGTTTTATTACGACAATAAAATCGTAAAGAAATTTCTCTATGCTACAATATTTTGGGGTATTGTAGGAATGTCAGTGGGTCTGTTATTAGCCTTTATGTTTCTTTTTCCAAATTTAACCGATGGTATTTCATGGTTAAGTTTTGGTAGGTTAAGACCATTACATACAAACGCAGTAATTTTTGCCTTTGTAGGTAATGCTATTTTTGCGGGAGTATATTACTCTACGCAGCGTTTGTTAAAGGCACGTATGTTTAGTGATGGGTTAAGTAATTTTAACTTTTGGGGTTGGCAAGCTATAATTGTAGCCGCAGCTATTACATTGCCATTGGGTTACAGCACATCTAAAGAGTATGCAGAACTAGAGTGGCCAATAGATATAGCTATTGCAGTAGTTTGGGTAGCTTTTGGTTGGAACCTTATAGGAACAATGTTGCGTAGAAGACAAAGACATTTGTATGTAGCAATTTGGTTTTACTTAGCTACGTTTGTTACTGTAGCTGTACTGCATATATTTAATAGTTTAGAGTTGCCAGTAAGTGCACTAAAAAGTTACTCTGTTTATGCAGGTGTACAAGATGCATTGGTGCAGTGGTGGTATGGACATAATGCGGTAGCATTTTTCTTAACAACACCATTTTTAGGGTTAATGTATTATTTTGTACCTAAGGCAGCAAACAGACCTGTGTATTCTTACAGGTTATCTATAGTACACTTTTGGTCTTTAATATTTATTTATATCTGGGCAGGTCCTCACCACTTGTTGTATTCTGCTTTACCAGATTGGGCACAAAATTTAGGTGTAGCATTCTCTATTATGTTACTTGCTCCGTCTTGGGGAGGTATGATAAACGGACTTTTAACCTTGCGTGGTGCTTGGGATAAAGTACGTACAGATCCTACGCTTAAATTTATGGTAGTAGCCATTACAGGTTATGGTATGGCAACTTTTGAAGGTCCTATGTTATCATTAAAAAATGTAAATGCAATTGCGCATTTTAGTGACTGGATTATTGCTCACGTACACGTTGGAGCCTTAGCCTGGAACGGGTTTTTAACTTTTGGTATGATCTACTGGTTGGTGCCAAAAATGTTTAAAACAAGGTTACACTCTACTGGTTTAGCAAATGCCCACTTCTGGATTGGTACCTTGGGTATTATTCTTTACGCATTGCCAATGTATGTAGCAGGGTTTACACAAGCCTTAATGTGGGAAGATTTTAATCCAGATGGAACTTTAGTTTATGGTAACTTTTTAGAAACCGTAAAAGAAATTATACCAATGTATTGGATGCGTGCAATTGGTGGTAGTATGTACATATTAGGTGCCTTTATAATGTTATTTAACGTATTTAAAACAGTACGTTCTGGCCAAAAAGTAGAAGATGAATTGGCAGAAGCTGCACCCCTTACAAGAGTATCTAAAAAAAGAACAAAAGGAGAAACATACCACTCTTGGTTAGAGCGTAAGCCTGTGCAATTAACCATATTGGCAACAGTAGCTATTTTAATTGGTGGTATAGTGCAAATTATACCTACAATACTAGTAAAATCTAACATACCAACAATAACAAGTGTAAAACCGTATACACCTTTAGAGTTAGAGGGTAGAGATTTATATATAAGAGAAGGTTGTGTTGGTTGCCACTCGCAAATGGTACGTCCGTTTAGAGGAGAGGTAGAGCGTTACGGTGAGTATGCTAAAGCTGGAGAGTTTGTTTATGATCATCCATTTTTATGGGGAAGTAAGCGTACTGGTCCAGATTTATTAAGAGTTGGTGGTAAATATTCAGACAATTGGCACTTAAACCATATGTACGATCCGCAAAGTACCTCATCTGGTTCTATAATGCCAGCCTACCAATGGCTTATACGTAATGAACATGATAGGAGCAATGTAAAAAGCAAAATGGAGGCTATGGTTTCTTTAGGTGTGCCTTATACAAAAGAAGATATTGCTAACGCAGAAAAATCTATGGAGGAGCAAGCTACTAAAATAGAAAAGAACCTATATACAGATCCAGATTTTGCAAAGAGCTACGAGGCAGATAAAAAGTTTGCTAAAGATAACGGAAAGCCTTTTGTAGAAATGAAAGACAGGGAAATTGTATCTCTAATAGCTTATTTACAGCGTTTAGGTACAGATATTAAAATAAAGAATACAGAAGAAACAACTGCTAAAAAATAATATTATGCTAAAGTTTATAAAAGGACATATGGAGAGTATGGAGGGTATAGCGACCTATCCTATGATATCACTACTTATATTTTTTGTGTTCTTCACCATACTTTTTTGGTGGGTGTTTACAGCAACAAAAGAACATATTAAGGAGGTAAGTAACATACCTCTAGAAGATGATGATAAAACCAACCTAACAAAATAATAGTACTATGAAAAATATGACACCTTGGTGGATAAGGATACCTCTAGTTTTCTTTATCGTTTTTGGATTAATGGAATACTTTATAGACTCTGGTGACCAACCAGCGTTTATAGCCTATCCAATTGTTTTAGGTTTTTTAGTATTGGTATTACTAATATTAATAGCGTCTGAAGTAATTGTTAGGTCTATTGAAAATGTAATGTTCCAAACATTGCCAGAAGAAGCAAAACAGAAATATTTAGAAGAAGATACTAAGAAGGTTGAGTGGAAATGGGGTAAAAGAGTTTATGCTAAACTATTAGGATCTAAACCTATGGAAGAAGAGCATGAAATAATTTTAGATCATAATTATGATGGTATACAAGAGTTAGATAACAATTTACCGCCATGGTGGGTGTATCTTTTTTATGCAGGTATCATATTTGGAGCAGTGTACTTAGCTAGATTTCATGTTTTTAATGATTATGACCAAGCATTGGAGTATGAGCAAGATGTTGCTGCTGCAAAAATAGAAATAGAAGAGTATAAAAAAACCGCTAAAGGTTTAGTAGATGTAAACACAGTTGAAGTTTTAACAGATGCTGCAGATATAAAAGCTGGTGAAAAAATATACCAAACAAGTTGTGTTGCTTGTCATATTGCAGATGGTGGTGGTGGTATAGGACCTAACCTAACAGATGAATATTGGCTTTTAGGTGGTGGTATTAAAAACGTTTTTAACACCATATCTGAAGGTGGTAGAGATGGTAAAGGTATGGTTGCTTGGAAACAAATATTAAAGCCGTTGGAGCGTGCACAAGTAGCTAGTTATGTATTAACACTACAAGGTACAACACCAGCAAATCCTAAAGAACCGCAAGGAGAAATTTGGAAACCAGAATCAACAGAAGAATAACAAAGGAGTATTACTAGTAAAAACAACAAAATGGCTGCAGATGAAAAGTTTAGGGATTCTATTGGTACAATAGATACTGACGGTAAAAGAGCTTGGGTTTTTCCAAAAAAACCTAGTGGTAAATTTTACAATTATCGCAAAATAGTTAGTTACACATTACTGTTGTTTTTGCTAGTATCTCCTTTTATAAAAATAAAGAGCAACCAATTTATATTGTTTAATGTAATAGATCGTCGTTTTAACATATTTGGTTTTCCTTTTTGGCCACAAGATTTTCATTTGGTTGTAATATCAATGATTATAGGTGTGGTTTTTATCGCCTTATTTACTGTTGCTTTTGGGCGTATTTTTTGTGGTTGGATGTGTCCGCAAACCATTTTTTTAGAAATGGTTTTTCGTAGAATAGAATATTGGATTGAAGGTGACCGTGGAGCACAAATGCGTTTAGATAAGCAAAAGTGGGATGCTGTTAAAATTAGAAAAAGAGTAACCAAATGGATTATCTTTTTTGTCATCTCGTTTATAATTGCTAACGTTTTTTTAGCATATTTAATTGGTAGTGATACGCTAATTAAATACATCACAGACGGACCATTGTTGCATACCAGTACAATGATATCATTATTAATTTTTACAGCAGTTTTCTATTTTGTTTTTGCTTGGTTTAGAGAGCAAGTATGTATTATAGCTTGTCCTTATGGGCGTATGCAAGGTGTACTTTTAGATAACAAATCTATTGTAGTAGCGTATGACCATAAAAGAGGAGAAGGGGAAAATGGAAGAAAAAAGTTTAGAAAAAATGAAGATCGTACAGCACTTGGTCATGGAGATTGTATAGACTGTGCCCAATGTGTAAACGTTTGTCCTACTGGCATAGATATAAGAAATGGTACACAACTAGAGTGTGTAAACTGTACAGCTTGTATAGATGAGTGTAATACCATAATGGAAAAAGTAAACTTGCCAAAAGGTTTAATTAGGTATGCTAGTGAAGATAATATAGAGAAAAAGACCAAGTTTAAATTTACACCAAGACTAAAAGGTTACTCGGCAGTTTTAATAATTTTAATAGGATTGCTTATTGGTATGCTGTTTTTAAGAAACGATTTAGAAGCAAATATTTTAAGACTTCCAGGTCAGTTATATGAACATAAAGAAGGAAACATAATTAGTAATGTATATACTTTTAAACTGGTAAATAAAACTACAGAGGATGTTACAGATGTTAGTTTTAAACTGTTATCCCATAAAGGAACAATTAAACTGGTTACACATAAAAACTTTAACGTGCCAGCACAAGAGCTGGCAGAAGGCACATTATTTATAGAAATTAATAATGCAGCTTTAAATGGTGACAAAGACAAGCTTAAAATAGGAGTGTATAGTAATAATAAATTAGTAGAAACAACTACAGCACGTTTTTTAGCACCAAGAAGCTACAAATAAAAAAAATAAGTTATGAAAATAAATTGGGGAACAGGAATAGTACTGGCATTTGTAGGCTTCATTAGCTTTATATTATACTTTGTTGTTAGAATGAATTCTGAGAACAGGGCTAAACATGATTTGGTTACAGAGGAGTATTATAAGGCAGAGTTAGGGTATCAAAAAGAAATTAATGACGTTACCAATGCGTATAAATTAACCAATAAACTAACTGTAGAAAAAACTGAAGATGGCTTATTAATAGCTTTTCCAAAGGATCAAGATTTTAATAAAATAACAGGTAAGGTGTCCCTATATAGACCATCTAATAAACAATTGGATTTTAGCTTACCCATAAGTTTATCCAAAACACATTTGCTCATACCTGACAAACGTTTGTTAGATGGTCGGTGGGACATTAAAATTGCATGGGTATACAATAAAAAAGAATTTTTACACAAACAAAGTATAACGTATTAAGTATGTTACTATCTGCTTTTATATTAGGGTTAATGGGAAGTTTGCACTGCGTAGGTATGTGTGGGCCCATAGCCTTTATGTTACCAGTAGATAGGCATAGCAAACTAAAAAAAACTGTTCAGATCTTTATTTATCATTTTGGTAGGTTGCTTGCTTACGGAGTAATAGGTCTTGTTTTTGGGCTGCTAGGTAAAGGTTTGTATGTTTTTGGTTTGCAACAAAAACTATCAATTGTAATAGGAATTTTAATGATTGTTATAGTATTAATTCCATCTAAAAAAATACAAAAATACAATGTGTCTAAACCTATTTATAAGCTTATTTCTAAAGTAAAATCTAAATTAGGAAAGGAGCTTAAAAAAAGAACTCCAGATACGTTTTTAACTATTGGTTTTTTAAACGGATTTTTACCGTGTGGCTTGGTATATATGGCATTGTTTGGTGCTATTGCTATGGGTAATGCAGCACAAGGCTCTTTGTATATGATAATCTTTGGTGTAGGTACCATACCACTTATGACAATTGCTGTTTATTTTGGAGGAATGCTAAAAGGTGTTGCGCGTAAAAAAGTACAACAGTTAATTCCTGTTTTTGTAATTGTAATTGGAGTGTTGTTTATTCTTAGAGGCTTGGGCCTTGGTATTCCTTATGTGTCTCCTAAACCTGTTGTAGAAATGGTTTCTACCAATATGGAGTGTCACTAATTACTAAAAAATTTAATGTTATGAATATTGTTTCTGCAGCGCAAGCCGCAAAATCTATAAAATCTGGTAATAGAGTTTTTTTGCAAGGAGCTGCAATGACGCCAAATGTGCTAATAGATGCTTTGTGTAATAGGTATGAAGAATTAAAAAACGTAGAAATTGTATCTATACATACAGAGGGGCAAGCAAAATATGCACAAGAGCCTTATAGTAAAAGTTTTAAAATGAATAGTTGCTTTGTTGGTAGCAATGTTAGGCAATTAATAAATACAACTCAAGGAGATTATATTCCAATTTTTTTAAGCGAAATTAACCTGCTTTTTAGAAACGGAATTCTTCCGTTAGATGTTGCTGTTGTGCAAGTGTCTCCACCAGATAAACACGGGTATTGTTCTTTAGGTGTTTCTGTAGACATAACATTACCAGCCATACAAACAGCAAAAAAAGTTATAGCACAAATAAACCCTTGCGTGCCCAGAACTCACGGTGATGGTATTATACACATAAAAGATATAGACTGTGCTGTTGAGGTTAATACACCAATACATACGCACGGTGTTTCATCAATATCTAACATAGAACAACAAATTGGTAAACACGTAGCAGGTTTAATTGAAGATGGTGCTACCTTACAAATGGGTATAGGTAATATACCAAACGCAGTGTTAAGTAATTTAGGCAACCACAAACGTTTGGGTATACATACAGAAATGTTTTCTGATGGTGTTTTGCCTTTAATAGAAAGTGGTGTAATTACAGGCGAAGATAAAGTAGTAAAACACGGTAAAATTGTAACCTGCTTTGCTGTAGGATCACAAAAACTTTACGATTTTGTAGATGATAATCCATTGGTGCATTTTAAAGAAGCTGCTTATACTAATGATACTTCCATTATACGCAGAAACCCTAAGGTTACAGCTATTAATAGCGCTATAGAAATAGATCTTACAGGTCAAATTTGTGCAGATACAATTGGTAGCAGGCAATATTCTGGTGTAGGCGGACAAATGGATTTTATACGTGGTGCATCTTTGTCTAAAGGTGGTAAACCTATTTTTGCAATGCCATCTATTACCGCTAAAGGCATTTCTAAAATAACACCGTTTTTAAAACAAGGAGCGGGTGTTACTACAACACGTGCTCATGTACACTATGTAGCCACAGAATACGGAGTGGTTAATTTATATGGTAAAAATTTACAAGAAAGAGCAAAGGCATTAATATCTATTTCTCACCCTAATTTTAGAGAGGAGTTAAGTAAAGAAGCTTATAATCGTTTTAAAAGCTAGTTGCAAAACTTTAAAAGCATTGTTTTAAGAGGTTTATAACACTAGTAATTCTTTTTTTTAAGTAATTTTGAAGCATTGTTTACAATGTATTCATTATAAAAAAACACACCATTGTAGCAGTTTTAAAATTGCCCATTTGTGTATTTTTTTATGTCAATTTTTTTTAAAAAAAATAGCACCCTCAATTAATTATGCAAGAAACAATTTATATAAAAAATATGGTTTGCAACCGTTGTATAGCTTCGGTTTTAGATATTTTTAATGCTGAAGATTATGTGGTGGAATCTGTAGAATTAGGAAAAGTTATTGCTACAAAAGGTGCTAAAAGTAGTTTTAAAAACTTAAGTAAAATGCTTACCCAAATTGGTTTTGAAGTAATAGCTAACAAGACAGATACTTTAATTGAACAATTAAAAGTGGCTATAATTCATAAGATCGAAAATGGAGAAACAGCTCATATTTTTCAGGCTTTAGCAAAAGAATTTGGTAAAACAGAAACAGCTCTTAGTAAGCTTTTTAGTAAGTCTGAAGGTGTAACGTTAGAGAAATACACCATCAACTTAAAAATAGAAAAAGTAAAGGAATACATACAGTTAGGACAACTAAATTTTTCTGAAATAGCTTATAGTTTAAATTATAAAACAAGTAGCCATTTAGCCCGCCAGTTTAAAACTGTTACAGGAATGTCTATGAGCGATTATAAAAATTTGGAGAATTGGGATAGAAAAACACTAGACCAAATTGTATAAATAAGAATCGGAATTGTGAAAGTGCAACAAAGACTGTGTGCTTAATTTTGTAGTGTAAAAAGAAACAAAATGAAACATACCTATCATATACACGGAATGACTTGTAATGGTTGCCGTGGGCACGTAGAAAAAACACTGGCTAATGTAGATGGTGTTACTAATGCTAGCGTTAATTTAGGAAAAGCAGAAGCTACAATAGAATCCGAATCTCATATACCTATAAATACTTTTAAAGAAGCTTTAAAAAAAGATGGCGACAGGTATAGTATACATAATTTAGGTGAGCACGTGCATACTCCAAAAAAAGAAGCACAGCCAAAAGGGCAAGGCACAGGTGTTTTTTATTGTCCTATGCATTGTGAAGATGATAAAACTTACGATGAGGCTGGTGACTGTCCTGTCTGCGGAATGGATTTGGTAGAGGAACAAAATTTAAACCCTGTTACTCAACAACAATATACGTGTCCAATGCACCCAGAGGTTGTAAAAGATGAGCCCGGAGATTGCCCTATTTGTGGTATGGACTTAGTGCCAATGGAACCTAGTCTTTCTGCAGAAGAAAAAACATATAAAAAACTAATACATAAATTTTGGTTGTCTTTAGGTTTTACATTACCTATTTTTTTAATAGCAATGAGCGAGATGCTGGTTAACAACCCATTGTATACCATTTTAGATCAAAAATATTGGAATTGGGTACAATTAGTGTTGTCTATACCTGTAGTTTTTTATGGTACGTGGATGTTTTTTGAACGTGCTTACAGAAGTGTAAAAACGTGGAATTTAAATATGTTTACACTGGTTGGTATTGGCGCAGGTGTAGCTTGGTTATTTAGTGTTTTTGGCTTATTGGTACCAGATTTTTTTCCTGCTGAGTTTAAAACACAAAGTGGAGCAGTACACGTATATTTTGAAGCTGCAACGGTAATATTAACATTAGTTTTAATGGGGCAGGTGTTAGAGGCACGCGCGCACAGTAAAACTAATGCAGCCGTTAAAGAGTTACTTAAACTTGCACCTAACAAAGCAGTTAAGGTTGTTAACGGAGTAGAAGAAGAAGTTGCTATAAATAACGTTGTTAAAGGAGATGTTCTAAAAGTGAAACCAGGAGAAAAAATTCCTGTTGATGGTTATATTACAGAGGGTAGCACAACGGTAGACGAGTCTATGATTTCTGGAGAACCCATTGCTGTTAGTAAAACTGTAAAAGATGAGGTTAGTAGTGGTACTATTAACGGTAACCAGTCTTTTTTAATGCAAGCAGAAAAAGTGGGTGCAGATACATTGCTTTCTCAGATTGTGAAAATGGTGAATGATGCCAGTCGTAGTAGAGCGCCAATACAAAAATTAGCAGATAAAATATCTAGTTATTTTGTGCCAGTAGTGGTTATTGTTTCTATACTAACCTTTATTGCTTGGGTAATTTGGGGTCCAGAGCCTGCTTATGTTTTTGCCTTAGTAAATGCTATTGCGGTATTAATAATAGCGTGTCCTTGTGCATTAGGCTTGGCAACACCAATGTCTATTATGGTTGGTGTTGGTAAAGGAGCCCAAAACGGTGTTTTAATAAAAAATGCTGAGGCTTTGGAGTTAATGAATAAAGTAGACGTTTTAATTGTAGACAAAACAGGAACAATTACAGAAGGGAAACCCACAGTAGAAAATGTAGGTGTTTTTAATAAAGATTTTACGGTAGATAAAGTAACACAATTTATAGCTTCATTAAATAATTTTAGTGAGCACCCTTTAGCAGAAGCTACAGTAAATTATGCTAAAGAAAATAAAGTTGATTTTTTAAAAACAAAAAACTTTAATGCTGTTACAGGTAAAGGTGTAGAAGGTGTTATTTCTGATACTAAAATAAGTTTGGGTAATGCATTAATGATGAACTATGCTAATGCTACTATTTCTTCTGTAATGGAAGAGGAAGTACAAAAATATCAAAAACAAGGAAAAACAGTTTCTTATGTAGCAATAAATAAAGAGGTCATAGGTTATGTTGTTATTGCTGATAAAATTAAAGAAACAAGCGCTAAAGCAATAAAGGAACTACAAAATAGAGGAGTAGACGTAATTATGCTTACTGGTGATACTTATGAAACTGCTAAGGCTGTAGCAGACTCACTTAATTTAAATAGTTTTAAAGCCGGTATGTTGCCAAAAGATAAGTTAAAAGAAGTTGAAAAATTACAACAACAAGGTAAAATAGTTGCTATGGCTGGTGATGGAATTAATGATGCGCCTGCATTAGCAAAAAGTGATGTTGGCATTGCAATGGGTACTGGTACAGATGTGGCTATAGAGAGCGCAATGATTACACTTGTAAAAGGAGATTTACACGGTATAGTTAAAGCACATAACTTAAGTAGTGGAGTACTTAAAAACATTAAACAAAACTTATTTTTTGCGCTAATTTATAATACTATAGGTGTACCAATTGCAGCAGGTGTTTTGTATCCTGTCTTTGGTTTGTTGCTTTCCCCTATGATAGCAGCTTTAGCTATGAGTTTTAGTTCTGTGTCTGTAATTGCAAATGCATTACGATTAAAAAAAATAAAAATATAAATAAGTAGATGCATTTTTTAAATGTATAAAAAATAAAAATTACTATATTAACATCGATTAATAAATATCTACTATGAAAAAGATGATTTTGACTACAGCTGTACTTGGCTTATTAGCCTTTACCAGTTGTAAAAATGATGAAAAGCAGACTACAGATGGTGGTAACAGCACTAGTGTAAATGTAGAAGATGAGTTGGCTACGGCTAAAACTACTTTTGGTGTGCGTGGTAACTGTGGTATGTGTAAAAGTACTATAGAAAAAGCAGCAAAATCTGTAGACGGTGTAGCTAGTGCAAATTGGGATGTTAAAAAGAAACAAATTACAATTGCTTTTAATGGTGATAAAACTAATGAAGATGCATTTCATAAAGCTATAGCAGAATCTGGTTACGATACAGAAAAGTCTTCCGGAAGTGAAGAAGCTTATAAAGAATTACCTGCCTGTTGCAAGTATGATCATGAAATGGCAATGAGTGTAGAAGAATAATATGCAAATAACTTAAAAAAGCGGCAATCTGGTAGACCTAGTTTGTCGCTTTTTTTATGCTGTTTTAATAAATTCGGAGTAACTGTTTTAAAGTGGTAATTTTTTTCTCTTTTAATTTTACCAAAATCTTTAAAAAAGCAATAGCAGTAATATACGCATCACCAAGAGCGGTATGCCTATCTTTTACAGATATACTAAACTTTTCTGCCAATTCATCTAAAGAATAATGCTCTTTTTTCACCAATAAATTAGAGCGTATAAGTGTTTTTTTATACAAGGTAGATGTATCTAAAATTTTGTTTTTTAATTTGGGTAAGCCATGGCGCTCTAATGCCATATTTATAAAAGTAACATCAAAACCAGCGTGGTGGGCTACAATGACACTGTTTTTTAGGTACGCTAAAAACAGTTTTAAGGTTTCTAGCTCTTCAAGTCTAGTAGTTTTACCTTCTTTTAATATTCCGTGTATTTCTGCCGTTTCTTGGTTGTAATGATCTTGGTGTATAAAAACCTCAAAACTATCACCTATATTAATATCATTATTTTTAAGTTTTAAAGCACCAATACAAAGCATACGATCTTCTTGGTAACTAAAGCCAGTAGTTTCTGTATCTAAAACAACAAACGTAATATCTTGTATGTTTTCTGGTTGTTTGGTTTTAAAAAGATTTTCATATTCAAGCCAATAATCTGGTAAATCTAATTTACTTTTTTTAAAGAAATTTATCATCTTAATAGGTTTGATACTTTAAATCTAATATACACTAATTCTTGTATTTCCTTAATAGTTCTAAAGGTTCGTTTTAGTTTTATTTTTTCTGCTTTAGTTAGTTTGCTTAATGATATGTACCTGCCAGAATCGTTATGTAATAAACCTTGTTTGGTTCTAAATTTTAGTAATGCTTTGGTAGCATATGATGCAGCAATAAATAGTTCTGCGTTATTGGGTTCTAACTCGGCTAATTTTTCAAAACGCTCTGCAGTATAATTAATAGACTTTATAGAGTGAGATAATATTAAAACTCTAGCTGCATCTGTTAATGGCATAAGCGCACGTCTTTTAATATCAAAAAAGTCTTTATTTGCACCATCTTGCTCTACTAAAAATTGTCTAAAAAAACCGGTAGGAGATGGGTTTTGTAAAGATCCGCTAGCTAAATGTAAAAAGAAGTTTGGGTAATTTTTAGCTGTTTCAAATATATGGTTTGATAGTTCTGTAACCAACTCTTGGTTGCCATATACATTGTTATAATCAAAAAATATAGATGATAACAATACTTCATCTTTACCAGGATTTGTAATCCAAGATGTAACATTTGTTTTCCACTCACTAAGGCTTAAGCACCAATTTGGGTTAGAAGCCATCATTTCTGCAGGGCAATACTCGTAGCCAATAACGTTTAGTCTTTGTGTTACTTGTTTGGCAAAATTTATAAATATTGCTTTTGTTTCTTCTAGTTTTTCTGGTGGTACATCTTCAAAAACCAGAGCATTGTCTTGGTCTGTGTGCAATAATTGTTCGCTTCTGCCTTGGCTACCTAATGCAAGCCAACTAAAAGATACAGGTAACGGAGTACCTAACTTAGCAATAGAATTTTTTATAATTTGTTTAATACAGGCATCATTTAACTCAGAAATAATTTTAGAAATTAATGTCATTGGTATATTCTGGTTTAAATATCCCTTTAACAGCATCATAATACTTTTTCTTACCTGCTTAATTTCCTTAGTTCTAGTGGCTCTTTTTATTGCCTTAATTAGTACTGTTGGGTTATTGCCAACCGCAAGCATAACATCATGTTTAGATAAAATACCAACAGCCTTAGAATTAACAGTACCATCTTTTGTTAAGCATAAATGGCTAATATTACTTTTTATCATTGCCATTTGTGCCTGCGTAATGGTTAATTTTTTTGAGTAAGTAATTACTGGAGATGTCATTATCTCTCTTGCAGGAGCAGAAATAGGTAGTTTACCAGTAACAATTTTGTTACGCAAATCTTTGTCTGTAATAATACCAATGGGTAATTTGTCTTCTAAAACTAAAATAGCACCAACATTTTTGCTTGTCATTTTTGCAGCTAGCACTTTTGCTTGTGTTTTAGGAGAGCAACTTACTAGTTTTTTAGAATATTTTACAGGCTGCAAGTCAAACAACTCTGCACTAGGGTTATAAACTTCTCCGCTTTCAGGCTCTCCGTATAAGGTACCTCTGTAGCTTTTAGAATAAGGGTTTCTAGTGTTAGAGGCAAAACTATCTATTAAAAAATTACCAACATCTCTGTTGCTAGTAGCAAATGGTTTAAAAGTAACAATAGGTATGGCGTATAATATACTTTCTTCATGTGCCTTTGCTTGCATTTTATAATTTTCATTAGCAATTAAAGGGCGTAAACCAAAAATATCTCCTTCATCACAAATATCTACAATAGTATTGGTTTCTGTTTTATTTAAAGATACGGCACCTTTATGTATAATATAAAAATGAGTATGTGGCGCATCATTTTCATTAAAAATAATAGCATCTTTTTCTTTATAAACAATAGATATTTGTGTAGCTAATTCTTGTAATTCTTCTAATAATAATTGATTAAAAGGAGGGTAGTTTTTTAAAAAATCTGCTACTCTATGTGATATGGTATTTTTCATACGTTTTATTACTATTGTTTTGTAAATTTAAGAGAGAATAAGTTATAAACGGCATTAAAATAACTTAAAGTAACAAGTGTTTTTGACTTTAAAAAGAACTTTTTTTAAAAAATATAAGATTTTTAAGACTTATTTTTAAATTGATTATAACTCTTGTATTCCTTGTTTTAAAGGGGTTTTTAAGTGTTCTGTTAGCTTTGTGTTATCAGAAAATTATTTTTTTTATTTTTTTTGATGGAATATTAGTTTTTTCATTTTTTTTGTTTTCATTTGTCCCGTCAAAATAAAGGATTAAATTTTGGCAATTTAGCACATAGCTGAGCATAAATGTATAATGTTTCTATGTTCGGGTTTTTGGGAATTAGGAAGTCATACCCAAAAACAACCTATAAGATAGGAAACCGAATTTTAAAGCTAACTTCCGGTAACACCTCTATAGTCTGCAGCCAGCATGACTACTTTTTCGTGCCAACCACGGAACGTCAAATCATTGTTTAGTATTTTAAAATTTTAGTCGCAAAAAACGCCCAAAAGCACAAGGTTTTCCTGTGTTTTAAAATTTTAATTTATCAAATAATAATTTAATGAATACTAAATATATTGATTTAATTGACCAGACTTATCATTTTCCGCAAGAAGAGTTTAAGTTAGATGGTGAAAACTTAATGTTTCATGACATACCATTAAAACAACTAGTAGAACAATACGGTAGCCCGTTAAAGTTTACATACTTACCAAAAATCTCTGATAATATTTCTAGAGCTAAAAATTGGTTTGCTATAGCAATGGAAAAATACCAATATAAAGGTAAATACCATTACTGTTATTGTACTAAAAGTTCTCATTTTAAACCAGTATTGCATGAGGCCTTAAATAATAATATACATATAGAAACGTCTTCTGCGTTTGATATTAATATTGTTGAGCACTTAAAAAAAGAAGGTAAAATTAAAGATGATACTTATGTAATATGTAACGGCTTTAAAAGAGACCAATACATAACAAACATAGCAAGGTTAATTAATGAAGGACACCGTAATTGCATACCAATTATAGATAATTATGAGGAAATAGACTTGTTGTCTAATGAAATTAATGAAGACTTTAAAGTAGGAATTCGTATAGCGTCTGAAGAAGAACCAAAATTTGAGTTTTATACTTCTCGCTTAGGAATTGGCTACAAAAACATTGTTCCTTTTTATGAAAATCAAATTAGAGATAATGATAAGGTACAGTTAAAAATGTTGCACTTTTTTATAAATACAGGTATAAAAGACAATGCATATTACTGGAACGAGCTTTTAAAGTGTTTAAAGGTTTATGTAAAATTAAAAAAGATTTGTCCGTCTCTAAATAGTTTAAATATAGGTGGTGGTTTTCCAATCAAAAACTCTTTAGTTTTTGATTATGATTACCAATATATGATTGATGAAATCATTAATCAGATTAAATTAACATGTGATGAGGCAGGCGTAGATGTACCAAATATTTTTACTGAGTTTGGTAGTTTTACTGTAGGTGAAGCAGGTGGTGCTATTTATGAAATTTTATACCAAAAACAACAAAACGATAGAGAAAAGTGGAACATGATAGACTCTTCTTTTATTACAACATTGCCAGATACTTGGGCAATAAATAAAAGGTTTATTATGCTGCCAATTAATAGGTGGAATGATGAGTATGAGCGTGTATTGCTTGGTGGTTTAACTTGTGATAGTGATGATTATTACAACAGTGAGCAACACACAAATGCTATTTATTTACCAAAATATAAAAAAAATAAGCCTTTATACATTGGGTTTTTTAATACTGGAGCTTACCAAGAAAGTATTGGTGGTTATGGCGGTTTGCAACATTGCTTAATACCACAGCCAAAGCACATATTAATAAACAAAGATGCAGAAGGAAAAATAACAACCAAATTATTTAATGAACAACAAAAGGCAGAAGATCTGCTTAAAATTTTAGGATATGAGCACAACAAATAATTACGCAGGCATTCCAGATGAGTTTGCGCAATTGGAGACCGCAAAAGTAGTTTTAATCCCAGTTCCTTATGACGGAACAAGTACATGGGGAAAAGGAGCAGATAAAGGGCCAGAGGCTTTTTTAGCTGCATCAGAAAATATGGAATTGTACGATATTGAAACCGGTACAGAACCATACCAACAAGGAATATACCTTGCTGATGCAATTACAGAAAATAGCTCGCCAGAAGCTATGGTAGACGAGGTGCATAAAATCACTAAAAAGTACATTAAGCGTAACAAGTTTGTAACGTTATTTGGTGGTGAACATTCTATTTCTATAGGCACTATTAGGGCTTTTAATGAGTGTTTTAATAACCTAACTGTTTTGCATATTGATGCGCATGCAGATTTAAGAGCATCTTATGAGAGAACAGCTTGTAACCACGCTTGCGCAGTGCATGAGGCAAGTCAACAAACTAATTTGTTACAAGTAGGTATACGTAGTATGGATGCTATAGAAAAAACATATATGGATGAAGAAAAAACATTCTTTGCTCATGATATGGTTAATGATGAGTATTGGATGGATAAGGTTGTAGACCAAATGACAGAAAACGTTTTTATTACCTTAGATTTAGATGCTTTAGACCCATCTATATTACCATCTACAGGAACACCAGAACCAGGAGGTTTGTTTTGGTATGAAACACTAGAGTTTTTAAAACAAGTATTTACAGAAAAAAATGTTGTAGGTTTTGATATTGTTGAACTTTGTCCAAATAAGGCAGATAAATCGTCAGATTTTTTAGCAGCAAAATTATACTACAAAATGTTAAGTTATAAATTTATGGGTGAAGGTGTAGATGATGCTTATGATAATACATATGCTATAGATCTAAAAGCTGGTAACTCTACTATTTCAAAATTTGAAGAAGATGAAGACTAAAGGAGCTATCTCTAATTTTATAGAAAAATACTACTTGCACTTTAATTCTGCTGCTTTGGTAGATGCTGCAAAAGGGTATGAAGATCAGTTAAACAAAGGATCTAAAATGTTAGTTTCTTTGGCTGGTGCAATGAGTACTGCAGAGTTAGGAAAAATATTTGCAGAGATGATTCGTCAAGACAAAGTGCAAATTATATCCTGTACTGGTGCAAACCTAGAAGAAGATATTATGAACTTGGTAGCACACTCACATTACAAACGTGTGCCTAATTATAGAGATTTAACTCCGCAACAAGAGTGGGATTTGCTAGAAAAAGGCCTAAACCGTGTAACAGATACGTGTATACCAGAAGAAGAAGCTTTTAGACGTTTGCAAGAGCATATTGTAAAAATTTGGAAAGATGCAGAAGCTGCTGGTGAGCGTTACTTGCCTCATGAATATATGTACAAAATGCTACTTTCTGGTGTTTTAGAAGAGTATTATGAGATAGATTTAAAAGATTCTTGGATGTATGCAGCAGCAGAAAAAAACTTACCAATAGTTTGTCCTGGTTGGGAAGACAGTACAATGGGTAACATTTTTGCATCATATGTGTTAAAAGGTGAGCTTAAAGCTAGTACTATGAAATCTGGTATAGAATATATGACATTCTTGGCAGATTGGTATACAGAGAATTCTGAAAACGGAATTGGATTTTTTCAAATAGGTGGTGGTATTGCAGGTGATTTTCCTATTTGCGTAGTGCCAATGTTATACCAAGATATGGAGCGTACAGATACACCATTCTGGAGCTATTTTTGTCAAATTAGCGATTCTACAACAAGTTATGGTTCTTACTCTGGTGCAGTGCCAAATGAAAAAATTACTTGGGGTAAATTAGATATAGATACGCCTAAATTTATAATAGAGAGTGATGCTACAATTGTTGCGCCATTAATTTTTGCTTACTTATTAGATATGTAACTATGGATAATTTAAAAAGAGTTATTGTAGATTTTAAAAAGCTTACTCCAGAAGTTTTAAAACTTTTGGTAGAGAAGTATCCAGATGGTTATGATGACCTTAATGTTATAAGTTTTTACAACGCAAAAGGAGAGCGTATAGAAGCTGTAGAGGTACTAACAGAAGATACTAAGTATTTGGTTAAAATTAGTGAAAAGTTAGAGGTGACTATGGCTAATTATGATGAGGATGATTATGAAGATTTTGATGATGACGATCCTAACGCTATACCAGATATTCCTATAGACGATGTTGAAGATTAGCCATGTATAGCGTAGATGCATACCAAATTGCAGCCTCTATAAGTATTAGAGAATGCAAGCGTAGTTTAACTTGGGAGCTCCTTTTTTCAGACGGAGACGAGTTATTTTATAAAATGGGAAATGAAAAATTTGTTTACATTTTTCAATATGGTATGGTTGGCTTTTTTAATCATACTTTAGAAGAAAAAAGAACAATTTTAGATAGTATTAAACCCTTTTGTAAAGGCTTAAAAGATGAACGCTTTTCTGAAGAAGTAAATGTTGTTATAGAACCAGAAAAACAAGAGGTGTCATTTAACAAGGTAATAATACCTTTTTTTGATTATGAGGCTATACGTTTAATAGTTTTAAATGCATCGCAGTCTGTGGCTTTAGATAATTATTTTGATATTACAGAGCAACTATTGGGAGAAACAAATGAGCACACAAAGTATTTGGAGCAAAAAGGAAAACTAGATATTTCTGGTAATAAACTAAAAAGATTTATAGGTAGAGTTTTAAATATTAAAAATGAGATTTCTGAAAACCTATATATTTTTGATTCTCCAGATATAACTTGGGATAATGAAGCTTTAAGTCTTTTAAACCTTGAACTTAAAAAAACGTTTGACCTAAAAGATAGGTATAGGTATATTCATGAACGATTAGAGATTATTAAAGAAAATCTAGAATTGTTTAAAGATATTATGGACCACAAAGAAAGCAGTAGGCTAGAGTGGATTATTATAATACTTATTGTAATAGAAGTATTAGATATGCTTATTTTAAAAATTTTTTAAAAACTAAAAACCTCTCTGAAAAGAGAGGTTTTTTTATAATATATCTAAAATGCGTTCCAAAGCCATACCTCTAGATCCTTTTATTAAAAGGCTGCTATTGGGTTGTAAAGGATGCTTTTTTAAATACTCTTCTAAATCTTTAAATGTGGCTAGTTGTGTAGCTTCTGTTTTTGCTTTTGCAAAATTTTCGCCTACTAAAAAAGTAGTGGTAAAATTCATTTTACAAGCCTTATCTGCTATATGCTGGTGCTCTGTTTCTGCAGTAGTACCAAGCTCAAACATATCTCCCAAAAAAACAATTTTATGTGCGGCTTTTATACCATTAAAATTATCTAATGCTGCAGCCATACTTGTTGGGTTAGCATTGTAGGCATCTAGTATTATTTTGTAACCGTTTTGTTCTAGTATCTGAGATCTGTTATTTGCTGGTGTATAACCTTCTATAGCTTCTTTAATTAATGGTAGTGCTATGTTAAAATATTTACCCATAATTATAGCAGCACAACAATTGGTAAAATTATAAGCACCAACCAACTTAGTGGTTATTGTAATATCTTTTACTTTAATAGTAACAAACGGGTCTGCGCTAAGTAATTCTATTTTAAAATAATTGCTATTGTTACTGCTAAACCCTATTTTTTTTACATACGTACCAAGCTTACTTTCTTGTATAGGATCATCTGCATTTAAAAAAACGTGTTTTTGGTTTGTGGTTAGGTACTTGTACAATTCACTTTTACCTTGTATAACACCTTCAGTACTGCCAAAACCTTCTAAATGTGCTTTTCCAAAATTGGTAATATACCCATAATCTGGTTCTGCTAAGCTACTTAAAAATGCTATTTCTTTAAGGTGATTAGCGCCCATTTCTACAATTGCAATTTCTGTATCTTTTTGTATGGTTAAAAGCGTTAAAGGAACACCAATGTGGTTGTTTAAGTTACCTACAGTTGCAACGGTTTTATATTTTTTTTGAATAACAGCTTTAATAAGTTCTTTGGTTGTTGTTTTTCCGTTACTGCCCGTTAAGCCTATTACTTTTGCCTTACATTTTTTACGATGATACTTACCGAGTTGCTGTAATGCTTGTAATACGTCATCAACCAAAATAAACTTGTTGTTAATTGCGTATTCTTTTTCATCTACAACTGCATAAGCAGCACCTTTTTCTAAAGCTTCAGAAGCGTATGTATTACCGTTAAAATTATCGCCTTTAAGCGCAAAAAAAATACAGTCTTTAGTTATTTTTCTAGTGTCTGTACAAACGGTAGAATGTGTTAAAAATAGTTGATGGATTTGTGCTATTGTCATAAAGCGAATATAAAAAAAAAGACTGCTCAAAGGAGCAGTCTTTTTTAAAAAATATGTTGTAGTAAATTATTTTACTTTTTTACCTCTAGCAGTTTTGTTTTTTGTTTTAGACTTAGAACCAACTCTAGACATTGCACATCTAAATCCAATATCATCTGTAGCCATATACTGTGGTAAGTATCTACGTTGTGCAGGATCTAACCAAAATGCACGGTCTCTCCATGATCCACCTTTGTATACTCTAACTTCATCATTAATTAAAGACGTTCTGTAGTTAGACTTGTCATAGTTTCTAACAAAATTACCAGCGCTATCTCTTTCTATTTTATTAGTAGGAGAGTTGTACATAGATATCTTGTTTTCTTCATCACCATCAGCTTCATTAAATCTGTCATAAAATCTTGTAGATCCAGGCTCACCATCTCTATAACCTCTGTTATCACTAGAAGAGAAATTAGTTCTTAAATAAGTTTCTTCTTCATCTACGGCAACCATTTTAATTTCACCAGGTAAATTAACAGCTACTATTTTTCCGTTAGGTAAGGTGTCATAAACAACAGAGTCTCTAAGTACGTTTACTTTACCGTCTTCACCAATTGCTGTTTTCATGTAAATGTTACCTCTATAGTAGTTAAAGTCACTAATTTCATCATCTACTATTGGTCTGTATACATCAGCAACCCATTCAGACACGTTACCTGCCATATCATAAAGACCTAAATCATTTGGTTTGTATGACATTACTGCGTTTGTAATATCTGCACCATCGTCAGACCAACCAGCAATTCCACCATAATCACCTTTTCCTTGTTTAAAGTTAGCTAGTTGATCACCTCTACCAACACGTTGTCCGTTACGAGTGTAATCTCCTTCCCAAGGATATTTTTTTCTACCTCTGTAGTTATTGTATTCTCTAGAACCTTGGTTAGCTTGTGCAGCATATTCCCATTCTGTTTCTGTAGGTAATCTATATTCTGGTAAAATTACACCACTACTTCTTTTAGCAAAAGAAGGTACAGAGTCGTTCTTTTTAGCTTTACCTTGTAAAGAATCTATTTGTCCGCCATAAACAGACTCTGGTCTGTTTAGGTAAGCTTCAGTACTAAAAGTACCAGCAGCTTCACCATTTAATGCTTTGTATTTAGCTTCTTTATTAAGGTAGCCTTCTTTTTCCAACATTAATTCGTTAACACGGTCTGTACGCCATTCTGCAAATTGCGTAGCTTGTACCCAGTTAACACCAACGACAGGATACTCTGCATAGCCAGGGTGTCTTAAATAGTTGTTAGTCATAGTTTCGTTAAAACCAAGTCTGTTTCTCCATACCAAAGTATCAGGCAAAGCCCCTTTGTAAATATTTGCATATTTAGGGTCTTCTGGTGGGTAAACAGATTTTAAGTAATCTAAAAATTGTAGGTACATTTTATTAGTTACTTCAGTTTCATCCATATAAAAGGATTGTACATGTTGTTGCGTTGGAGTATTATTCCAATCATGCATAACATCATCCTGTACCTTACCTTTGGTAAATGTACCACCTTCTATAAATACAAGTCCCGGTGCGGTAACTTGTTCTTTGAAATCAGAGTTGTGCTGAAAACCACCCTCTTTGGCATTTATCTTCCAACCTGTGGCACGAGATACATCTTTAGATGAAGATGATTTTTTACAACTAGTTATGCTACCTGCTACAACAGCACACGAGAGTACAACTTTAATGAATTGTTTTTTCATAATTAAGACTTGAGTTCTATACTTTACTGCTAATTGCAGTTATACTATACTTATTTTCTATTTAAACTTTGCTTACTATCGGCTTATTAAACGCAAATTTTCTTAGAATATTTTACAATTCCCAAAAAAATATAAAACAAGCTATAAAACAATGTTCAACAAATCTATAACGGCGTAAATATTATATTAGTATTATTTTATGAATTCTTTTTAATAGAAATTTATAGTTGCTTAATAATAAGTAAATAAGGAGTTTTATTTTTTATAGTATATTGGGCATTGTTATGTATTATTAAAAATAAAGTTCTTAATTTATAAGATATTTTGAAAAAGAGCGTTTATTAAAATATTGCACTATTTATTGTAGTGACATTTGGATAAAGAACAGATATTATAAAATTGATGATGAAAAAAATACTAGCCTTAGCACTTTTGGTGTCCGTATATTTTGGTAATGCTCAAGAGCAGAACAGAGCAATTACAACAGCAGTACCTTTTTTAAATATAGCCGCAGACGCCAGAGCTGCAGGTATGGGAGATATGGGGGTTGCCACTTCGGCAGATGCTTATTCCTTACAATGGAACGCTTCAAAATTTGCTTTTGCAGAGCAAAAAATGGGATTTGGTATAAGTTATACTCCTTACCTAGAAAACATAGTTACAGATGTAGCTTTACTTAATGCAACTTTTCATAATAAAATTAATGATAGAAGTGCTTTTGCATTTGGACTGCGTTATTTTGGTTTAGGAGAAGTAGAACTTAGGCAAACTATAGATGAACCAGCTAGAATAGCAAAACCAAATGAGTTTGTTTTAGAAGGTGCTTATGCATTAAAATTATCTAATACCTTTTCTATGGGTGTTGGTGGTAGATTTATTACGTCTAATTTAAAATTTCCTTCAGATGATTCTAGTGAAGATACTAGTGCAGCTACAGCTTTTGCCGTAGATATATCTGGTTTTTATAGATCTCCAGAAATTGCTTACGAAAAGTTTGATGGAAGATGGAGAGCAGGGTTTAACATATCTAACCTTGGAAGTAAAATATCATATGACAACAACGGACAAGAAAACTTTTTGCCAGGAAACTTAAAATTTGGAGCAGGGTTTGATTTTATTTTAGATCAAGACAATGTATTATCTATAAATACAGAATTTAATAAGTTATTAGTGCCAACACCACAAGATTTTAATGAAGATGGCCAAATTGATAGTGAAGACAATGAGCGTTACCAACAAATTAGCTTTTTAGAAGGTGCTTTTGATTCTTTTACAGATGCACCAGATGGTTTTAGTGAAGAAATAAAAGAAGTAACATGGGCGCTAGGAGCAGAATACACCTACCAAGATGCATTTATGCTTAGAACAGGTTATTTTAATGAAAATGAACTAAAAGGAGCTCGTAAATTCTTTTCACTAGGTGCCGGATTTAAATTTAAAGCTGCACAGGTAGATTTATCTTATTTATTTTCTACATCAAAAATAAAAAATCCGTTAGAAAATACTTTACGTTTTTCTCTTACCTTTAACTTAGGTGAAGAATTATTAAACGACTAAATGAAAAAACATACCTTATCTTTTGATATGTTTGTTTACGACTCTATAAATGAGTTGCCTGAAACAGACAAAAAATTAATGCTCAAAGCCGTAGAAGCACGTAATAATGCATACGCACCTTACTCTAGTTTTTTTGTAGGTGCTGCAGTTTTATTAGAAAACGGAAAAATTGTTTTAGGTAATAATCAAGAAAATGCCGCTTACCCTTCTGGTTTGTGTGCAGAACGTGTAGCTATTTATCAAGCAGCAGCAATATACCCCAATGTTAAAATATGCTCAGTAGCAATTTCAGCTACATCTGAAAATTATAAAGTTTTGGAACCTGCCGCACCTTGTGGTAATTGCAGACAATCTATGATTGAGTATGAGCAAAAACAAAAAGAACCTATGACTTTGTTGTTAATGGGAGAAGAAGGTACTGTGGTAAAATGCAATTCTATTTCTGATATTTTACCGTTAGCATTTAGTAATTCTTTCTTATAAGCTGTTTTTTTTGATGAATTATTTTTTTATTCCTAATTTTTTGATAAAAATTTAATTAAAAAAAACATTCATCAACTAGTCTGTGCTTTTTCTTTAATTTTTTTTTGATAGTGGATTTAATGTGTATTTTTGCTATTCTGTAAAACAGACTTTTTAAAATAGTTTTCAATGAAAAAAATAACCAAAGAAGTTTACCTTAATTGGTACAAGGATATGTTATTCTGGAGAAAGTTCGAGGATAAACTTGCTGCAGTATATATTCAACAAAAAGTTAGAGGTTTTCTACACTTGTATAACGGACAAGAAGCTGTTTTAGCTGGCTCGTTACATGCAATGGATCTTACTAAAGATAAAATGATTACGGCTTACCGTAACCACGTACAACCTATTGGTATGGGTGTAGACCCTAAAAAAGTAATGGCAGAACTTTATGGTAAAGTAACTGGTACATCTAAAGGGATGGGTGGTTCTATGCACATATTTTCTAAAGAACACCGTTTTTACGGTGGTCACGGTATTGTTGGTGGTCAAATTCCTCTAGGAGCTGGTCTTGCATTTGGAGATAAATACGCTGGTAATGATGCTGTTACATTATGTTATATGGGAGATGGTGCTGTAAGGCAAGGATCTTTACATGAAACATTTAACTTAGCTATGCTTTGGCAATTGCCTGTTGTTTTTATTTGTGAAAACAATGGTTACGCAATGGGTACATCTGTAGAAAGAACATCACATTCTACAGAAATTTGGAAACTTGGTTTAGGATATGAAATGCCTTGTAAAGCAGTAGAAGGTATGAACCCTGTAACTGTTGCAGAAGAAGTTAGTAAGGCTGTAGAAAGAGCAAGATCTGGAGGCGGACCAACGTTTTTAGAAATTAAAACATACCGTTACAGAGGACACTCTATGTCTGATGCACAACACTACAGAACTAAAGCAGAAGTAGAGGAATACAAAAAAATAGATCCTATTACTCAAGTTTTAGATGTAATAAAAGAAAATAAATACGCTACAGATGATGAGATTTCAGCTATAGATAAAGAAGTTAAGCGTATGGTAAAGGAGTGTGAAGAATTTGCTGAAAGTTCTGATTACCCACCAGTAAACCAATTATATGATATGGTTTACGAACAAGAAGATTTTCCATTTGTACAACATAAATTATAAAAGATGGCAGTTATAGTAAATATGCCAAGACTTAGCGATACCATGGAAGAAGGTACCGTTGCTGCTTGGCTTAAAAATGTTGGTGATAAAGTAGAAGAAGGAGATATTCTTGCAGAAATAGAAACTGATAAGGCTACAATGGAGTTTGAGTCTTTTAATGAAGGTGTTCTTTTGCATATAGGAATTCAAGAAGGAGATACAGCTCCTGTTGATTCTCTTTTAGCTATTATAGGAGAAGAAGGTGAAGATATTTCTGGATTATTATCTGGTGATGCTTCAGCCAATACTGCTACAGAGGAAAAAGAAGAAGGACCTAAAGATGCTGCTTCGCCTGCAACAGAAAGTTCTACAGCTGCTATTCCTGAAGGAGTAGAGGTTGTAAAAATGCCACGCCTTAGTGATACTATGGAAGAGGGTACTGTTGCTGCTTGGTTAAAACAAGTTGGTGATAAAGTAGAAGAAGGAGATATTCTTGCAGAAATAGAAACAGATAAAGCTACAATGGAGTTTGAGTCTTTTTACTCAGGTACTCTATTATATGTAGGTATAAAAGAAGGAGAATCTTCTCCCGTTGATGAAGTTTTGGCAATTATTGGCCCAGAAGGGACAGATGTAGATGCTGTACTTAAGGCAGGTAATGGTTCTGCTACTGCTAGTGCACCAGCTGAGGCTCCAAAAGAAGAAACTAAAAAAGAAGAAAAGTCGGCTCCAGTAGAAAATGTAGCTACAGATGGTAAACGTATTTTTGCATCTCCATTAGCTAAGAAAATTGCAGCAGACAAAGGAATAAATTTATCAGACGTAACTGGTTCTGGTGATAACGGAAGAATTATTAAAAAAGATGTAGAAAACTATAAGCCGTCTGCGGCTGCTAATTCTACAACTGCTTCTTCTAGTTCAGTAACGTCAGCTACGCCTCAACCAGCGATTTATGCACCTGTAGGAGAAGAAGGTTTTGAAGATGTTAAAAACTCTTCAATGCGTAAGGTTATTGCAAAAGTTCTTGGTCAGTCTAAATTTACAGCGCCACATTTTTACCTAACTATAGAGGTAGATATGGATAACGCTAAAGCATCTAGAGCACAAATTAATAGTTTGCCAGATACTAAAGTATCATTTAATGATATGGTTTTAAAAGCCTGTGCAATGGCATTAAGAAAACATCCGCAAGTAAATACAACTTGGAAAGATGATGTAACACGTTACAACAAACATATTCATATGGGTGTTGCTGTTGCTGTAGATGAAGGTTTAGTTGTTCCTGTACTTAAGTTTGCAGATCAAATGAGTTTAACAACTATTGGTGCTTCTGTAAAAGACTTAGCAGGTAAGGCAAGATCTAAAAAAATTGCTCCTTCAGAAATGGAAGGCAGTACATTTACAGTATCTAACTTAGGTATGTTTGGAATACAAGAGTTTACGTCAATAATTAATCAACCTAACTCAGCAATACTATCTGTTGGTGCAATTGTAGAAAAACCAGTTGTTAAAAACGGAGAAATTGTAGTAGGTAATACAATGAAGTTAACATTAGCTTGTGATCACAGAACTGTAGATGGTGCTGTTGGTGCTCAGTTTTTACAAACATTAAGAAGTTATATTGAAAATCCTGTTACTATGCTTGCATAATTATAACAGTATTAAATTATATTAAAAAGCATCTCATTAATTAATGAGATGCTTTTTTTATCTTTAGTGCTTAAATAAATTAAATATGAAAAAGACGTTTTATTTTTTAGGGTTATTAGCTGTAGTTTCTTGTTCTAGTGTTGCTCAGAATACAGCAGTAAAAGAGTCTGTAACAGAGGCAACAGAAGTAGATATAAAAAAAATAGTTAGCTTTTTAGCTTCTGATGATTTACAAGGCCGTATGTCTGGATCAGATGGTATAGCAGAAGCAGCTACTTTTATAGAAAATAACTTTAAGGCTAACGGAGTAAAGCCTTTTTTTAAAACGTACAAAGATACATTATCAAATTTTGACTCTAGCAAAGGTGTTGCCTATAATGTAGTGGGTTTTGTAGAAGGTAATGATCCTAAATTAAAAAAAGAATTTATAATTATAGGAGCTCATTATGACCATATTGGTACTGCAAAGGCAGATGGCGATGATGTAATAGCAAATGGAGCTAATGATAATGCTTCTGGTACTGCTGCAGTTATGGAGTTTGCTCGTTATTTTGGAAAAACAAAATCTAACAAAAGGAGCATAATTTTTGCACTATTTTCTGCTGAGGAAATGGGCTTATTAGGCTCTAAACATTTGGCAAAAAAATTAAAGGGAGATAACCTTAACTTGTACACTATGCTTAATTTTGAGATGATAGGTATTCCTATGCAAAATAAAGATTATTTAGCATATTTAACAGGGTTTAATAAGTCTAACTTGGCATCTGTAACAAATACTTACGCTGGTGAAAAAATTGCAGGTTTTTTACCAAAAGCAGGTGACTTTAGATTGTTTATGAGATCTGATAATTATCCATTTCATAACGAATTTAATGTACCATCACAAACCTATTCTACTTTTGATTTTACAAATTTTGACCATTACCACAAAGTAGGTGATGAGCCAAGTGTAATGGACTTTAATCATATGGCTAGTTTAATAAATAAATTTGCTCCTATAATAAAAAGCATTGCAAATTCAGACACAAAAGAAATACAATACAATTAATGGCAAATATTATAATAACAGGTAGTAGTAGAGGTATAGGTTACCAAATGGCACAGCTATTTGCAAACAACGGACACCAAGTTTTGGCCTTGTCCAGGAATAGTGACCCTATAGCTTCCCTTAAAAATCCTAATATTTTTTCTTTTCCTTTTGATATTTCTGCAGAGGAAGATTTACAAAAAGTTGAAGATTTTATTTCTGCAAACTGGAAACAGGTAAATGTATTAATTAATAATGCAGGAAAATTAGCGAATAAACCCTTTTTAGAAACTACAACAGCAGATTTTGAAGCTGTTTATAAAGTAAATGTTTTTGGTGTAGCAAGTATAACCAAGTTGGTAATACCTAAAATGCCAAAAAACGGACACGTAGTAACTATCAGTTCTATGGGTGGTGTGCAAGGTAGTTTAAAATTTGCTGGCTTATCTGCATACAGTTCTAGTAAAGGAGCCGTAGTTACGTTAACAGAGCTTTGGGCAGAAGAGTTTAAAGAAACGGGTCCGTCTTTTAATGTGCTTGCATTAGGAGCCGTGCAAACAGAAATGCTAGAAGAAGCTTTTCCTGGCTATAAAGCACCAATTACTGCTTTAGAAATGGCAGAATATATTCAAAATTTTGCCCTTACTGGACATAAAATGTACAATGGTAAATTGTTGCAAGTAAGCAATAGTACACCATAACTTTATAAATAATTTAATTGTAAAAAACTGCCTGTTAGTGCTAATAGGCGGTTTTTATTTTGTTGTACATTGTTTAAAAAATTAGAATATCAAATAAATAATAAGAAGAAAAGTTGTATTTTACTACAAAATATACTGTAGTGTACGCCTGTAAAAGGTAGAATCTGTTATTTTTGTATATATGGAGAAAATCCTTCTTAAATACTTACCTGAAAGGGCTGTAACACCTTGCGCTTCATTAATAAAAGTTAATGCAGTGCATCTTAAAATTGTTGGAGATAGAATTACCCGACACGGAGATTATAGAAGATTACCAAACGGAAAGCATCAAATAACAGTAAATGCATCATTAAATAAATATAGATTTTTAATCACTTTAGTACATGAAATAGCACATTTAGTCGCTTTTGAAAAGTATGGAAGAAGAATAAAACCACACGGCCTAGAGTGGAAAAAAACATTTCAGGCATTGATGTTACCTTTTATTAGACCAGAAATTTTTCCAACAAAAGTACTACCAGTTGTAGCAAATCATTTTAAAAACCCAAAGGCAAGTAGTGATACTGATGCTAAATTATCGTTAGCATTAAAGCAATTTGATCCAGTATCAAATAAAACGTATATTTTTGAGTTACCTATTGGTAGTGTATTTAGAATTTACAATGGTAAGCTATTTAAAAAAGGACCAAAAAAAATAAAGAGATACGAATGTGTTGAGCTTTCTAGTGGGAGAACTTATGTTTTTCAGCCAAATGCAGAAGTAGAACTTATTAAAGACTAATCATATGAACAGTAATTATTACGCAGTTATAATGGCAGGCGGTATAGGGTCAAGGTTTTGGCCTGTAAGTACGGCAGAATACCCTAAACAGTTTCATGATATGCTGGGTTCAGGTAGTACACTAATTCAAAAAACTTTTAATAGACTACATAAGTTTATTCCAAAAGAAAACATATTAGTGTTAACTAATGAGAGTTATAACGATTTAGTTTTGGAGCAATTACCTATGTTAACACAAGAGCAGGTAGTTTTAGAGCCAGCAATGCGTAATACAGCTCCTTGTATTTTATATGCTGCACTAAAAATTAAAAAAAGTAATCCTAATGCAGTAATGATTGTTGCGCCTAGTGACCATTGGATAGAAGATGAAAACGCTTTTGAAAATGACGTAAAACAATGTTTTGCTAAGTGTGAAAATGAAGATGTGCTTTGCACATTAGGTGTAAAACCAACATTTCCTAATACAGGTTTTGGATATATAGAGTTTGATAAAAATCCTGCTGCAGAAATCAAGAAGGTAAATCAGTTTAGAGAAAAACCAGATTATATCACAGCAAAAGAATTTATTAGCCAAGGTAACTTTTTATGGAACGCAGGTATATTTATGTGGAGCGTTAAAACAATAGTTGATGCATTTAAAGCGTTTCAGCCAGAGCAATACCAGTTGTTTAATTCGGGAATAGAAGCTTATAATACTCCAGAAGAGAAAAAATTTATAGCTAAAAATTATGCTTTAGCAGAAAATATTTCCATAGATTATGCCATATTAGAACACTCTAAAAGTATTTATGTGTTGCCCGCAACTTTTGACTGGAATGATTTAGGTACTTGGGGATCTTTGTATGATAAGTTAGATAAAAACGAAAGTAGTAATGCTGTAGTTGGTGCGCAATTGTTAGACCGTAATGCTAGTGGAAATATTGTGCGTACAAAAAATGATAAAGTAGTAGTTTTAGATAGTTTAGATGATTTTATTGTAGTAGATAAAGATGATGTTTTATTAATTTGCCCAAAAGAAAAAGAGCAAGACATAAAAGTTATCTTAAACGAGGTAAAGGACAAGTTTGGTAAATAATACCATTGTGTATGAATAATAATACAGAGCAGAATAATAACGTAGCTGGTAATGAAACATCAGATAACGTAAAAAAAGATTTTCAGGGTTTATTAGGATCTACTAAAAAGTTTTTAAAAGAGCTTCTAGATATTCGTAATAACACCGACCAAGAAGCTACTAGAGAATCTATAGTGGCAGATATTCCCTTTAAAGGGCATACTTCTTGGATTTTAATTTGCTCAATTTTTATAGCATCTATAGGGTTAAATGCCAATTCTACAGCGGTAGTAATTGGTGCCATGTTAATTTCTCCGTTAATGGGGCCTATTTTAGGTATGGGGTTGTCATTAGCAATTAATGATATTGATACGCTACGCCGTTCATTAAAAAACTTTGGGGTAATGGTAGTATTAAGTATACTTACCGCCTTTTTATTTTTTAAATTTTTTCCATTAAGAGATGAGTCGTCAGAGCTCCTAGCCCGTACAGCACCAGACATTAGAGATGTTCTTATTGCATTTTTTGGTGGTTTGGCTTTAGTTATTGCTCGTGCTAAAAAAGGAACAATAGCTAGTGTTATTTTTGGTGTGGCAATTGCAACTGCATTAATGCCTCCTTTATGTACTGTAGGTTTTGGTTTGGCAATTGGTAATTGGGACTATGCTAGTGGTGCAATGTATTTGTTTATTATTAATACTATTTTTATAGCGCTAGCAACATTTTTAGTTATAAAAATATTACGTTTTCCTATGGTGCGTTATGCCAATTCTGAGCGCCGTAGATTAATTAGTAGATTAGCATCTATAGTAGCAATATTAGTTATGGTACCTGCAAGTTGGACGTTTTTTAAGGCTTGGGAAGAGTCTAAGTTTAAAAGTCAAGCTCAACAGTTTATATCAGAAAATATAGCTAAATATAAATTCTCTGGTAATGGTTTGTATTTAAATAATTTAACTAATATAGAGTACCACGGAGGTGATACATCCTTGTTTGATAAAATATTTAGTAAAAATAAAAACGAACAAAAATCTGTAATAGAAGTAATGTTTATGGGTGAAGAACTAGTGCCAGATAATATTATTGCAAGTTGGAATGAAATAAAAAATGAAGATTTTCAAGAGCTACAAAATACAGAGTTAAAAATTATACAAGGTTCTAAAAACAATGAAGTAGACCAAATTAAGTATGTAGATGAGCTTTACCAGGCTAAAAAAGCAGAATTAATGGGTAAAGAAGAAAAAATTGCTTTGTTAGAGAAAGAGTTAATTCAATTACAAAAAATTGTATCTAAGCAAATACCATTTAATGATGTAAGCGCAGAAGCCAAAGCTAATTACGAAAATTTAGCATCTATAGGTTACTCTTACACAATACGTACAGACTTTAAAAAGGTAGATACTATTCCTGTTTTTGAGATTAATTGGAAGCCTAAAACAAAATCTAAAGACAAACAAACCGATATTAAAAAAATAGCAGAGTGGTTAAAATTAAGGTTAAAAGATAAAAATATTCAAGTAAGGGAACTTGCTAATTAGTTACGTTCCTCAATATACATTTGTCTTACTTTTTTAAACAACTCAGAAGAATACACAAAATCTGTTACAGCTACGTTGTCCGTCTTAAAAATTTCTTTATTGGTGCCTTCCCATTCTTTATGACCGTTTTTTAGAAAAAGTATTTTTTCACCAATTTCCATAACAGAGTTCATATCATGAGTATTAATTATTGTAGTAATATCGTATTCCTGAGTAATTTCTTGAATAAGATTATCTATTAATATTGCAGTTTTGGGGTCTAATCCAGAGTTGGGCTCATCACAAAATAAGTACTTAGGGTTCATTACTATTGCCCTTGCAATTGCAACCCTTTTTTGCATACCTCCAGATATTTCTGAAGGATATTTATGGTGAGCGTCTATTAAGTTAACACGTTTTAAAACAGTATTAACACGGTCTTGCATTTCAGATTTAGATTGTTTGGTAAACATTTCTAAAGGAAACATTACGTTGCCTTCTACCGTAAGAGAGTCAAACAAGGCACTTCCTTGAAAAACCATACCCATTTCTTGTCTTAGGTTTCTTTTTTGGTCGGCAGATAAATCGTTGTAAATATCTCCGTTGTAACAAATATAGCCTTCATCTGGAGTAAATAAGCCTAGTAAGCACTTTAAAAATACAGTTTTACCAGAACCACTTTGCCCAATAATTAAGTTTGTTTTTCCTTTTTCAAAATCTGTAGTTACACCTTTTAAAATGTGTGCTTCTCCAAAAGATTTGTGTAGGTTGTTTACTTCTATCATTATCCTAATAATAATTGGGTTAATATGTAATTTAAAATAATAATAGCAACACTTGTCCAAACAAAGGCAGTGGTACTTGCTTTACCAACTTCTAATGCGCCACCTTTCATGTAATACCCATGAAAAGATGGTATGGTAGCTATAACAAAAGCAAATATTATAGACTTTATAAAGGCATATGTAACGTGGTAAGGAATAAAGTCTAGCTGTATTCCTTCAATAAAACTTGCGCTTGTAGTAAAACCTCCAAAAACACCAGCTATCCAACCTCCAAAAATGCCAACATACATTGCAATGGCTATGGCAAATGGGTACAATAGCAATGCTATAATTTTAGGGAAAACCAAATAATTTAAAGAGTTTACACCCATAACCTCTAAGGCGTCAATTTGTTCTGTTACACGCATTGTGCCTATGCTAGATGTAATGTAAGACCCAACTTTACCTGCCATTATTATAGAGGTAAACGTGGGAGCAAACTCTAAAATAACAGATTGTCTAGCGGCAAAACCAATTAAACTTTCTGGTATTAACGGGTTGGTAAGGTTTAAAGCAGTTTGTATGGTTACTACACCACCAATAAAAAACGAAATAAATATAATGATACCTAAGGAACCAAAAACCAATTCGTCTATTTCTTTTAAAATAAGTTTTTTCATAATAGACCACTTTGTAGGTTTTTTAAAAACCTCCTTAATCATTATAAAATAACTACCAATAGATGCTATGTAATTCATATAAAATAGACTTCTGTCTGTAAAAATAATAATATTAACTTTCATTTGACATCCAAATAAAAAAATTAAAAGTTTATTTATTTACATTTACGCTATCAATAAAATTATTTGCAATGAAAAGAAGTCTATTTGTAGCATTATTAGCTGTTTGTTTTTTTACAAATACAGACAATGTTAATGCACAAAAAAAATCTAAAAGAAAAAATAAAAATACTGTTGAGGAATTAGCTTCTGTATCTGTAAAATCTAACCCTAAGTTAGTTGTAGGTATTGTGGTAGACCAAATGAGGTATGATTATCTTACACGCTTTTACAACCAGTATGGAGAAGGTGGTTTTAAACGTATGGTTAATGAAGGTTTTAATGCCAAAAATCATCATTTTAACTATGCACCTACAAGTACTGGTCCAGGACATACATCTGTTTACACAGGGACCACACCGTCTATGCATGGCGTAATTGGTAACAATTGGTACGACAAAAATTTGGGCGTAAATGTTTATTGTGCAGGAGATAGTAATTACAACTCTGTTGGTACTGACGGTAGTGAAGGAAAAATGAGTCCGCACAGAATGTTAACTACAACTGTTACAGATCAGTTGCGTTTACACACTCAAAAAAAAGGTAAGGTAATAGCAGTTGCTATAAAAGATAGAGGAGCTGTTTTACCTGGTGGCCACGCGGCTAATGCAGCGTATTGGTTTGTTGGTAAAGATGAAGCTAATTTTATTACAAGCTCTTACTATATGAACAGTTTACCTGCTTGGGTAAACAATTTTAATGCTTCAGACGCAGCAGAAAAATATAAAAAACCTTGGACTACTTTAAAAGATATTAGTACGTACCAAGAAAGCGGTAGTGATGAAAATAACTACGAGGGAAAATTTAAAGGAGAGACAACAACTTCTTTTCCTCATAATTTGCCTGCTTTATGGGATAAAAATAGAGGTTTTGATATTATTAAGGCAACACCTTACGGAAACAGTTTAACTGCAGATTTTGCTATAGCTGCTTTAAAAGGAGAGCATTTAGGAAAAGATAATATAACCGATTTTTTAGCAATTAGCTTTTCTTCTACAGATTATGTTGGTCATCAATTTGGAGTAAACTCTAAAGAGATTGAAGATACTTACATTCGTCTAGATCAGGACTTAGAAAGATTATTTAACGAATTAGATGCAGAAGTTGGTAAGGGAGAGTATACTGTATTTTTAAGTGCAGATCATGCAGCTATACAAGTTCCTACGTATTTAAAAGATAGTAAAATACCTGGTGGTTATGTAAATTATAAGGACATGTCTACTAAGTTAAATGAATGGGCTAAATTTAAATTTGGTTCTGAGGATTTAATTAAAAATATATCTAATAATCAAATATTTTTAGACCATAAAGTTATTGCTAATCTTGATTTAGATTTGCAAACAGTACAAGAAGCTTTTGCTCAAGAATTACTTACTTTTAGTGATGTAGATATGGCTTATACAGCTTACCAAATGTGGCAGAATGAGTACACAAGAGGTATACCATACATATTGCAAAATGGATACAATCAAAAACGTTCTGGTGATGTAATAGTGGTTTTAAAACCTGGTTATATTAGTTACTCTAGAACAGGGTCTACACACGGTTCTCCTAGGGTTTATGATACTCACGCGCCTCTATTGTTTTTTGGAAAAGGAATTAAACAAGGAAGCACTGTTGCGCCAACTGAAATACCAGATATTGCACCAACAATTTCTGCATTGTTAGGCATAGCATCACCAAATGGTACAACAGGAAAACCTATTGAGGCTGTATTAGAGAATTAAACTAATTTACGTTTAATATTTTTCCAACGAAGATTACGAATAAAATTGCCTTCTTCTGGTGTTACCAGAAAGGGCAATTTTTCTTTTTTAGCATTTTTATAGCCTGTTAAGTTGTCTAAAAATACTGCTGCTTTTTTCTGCTTTAAAGCCATTTTTAAAGAAGCAATACAACTTATTGTAAAACCATAGCGCATACGGTACATTGCCTGTCCTTGTAATAGTTTTGCTTGTTTATTATAGGCATTACCCGTTGGTCTAAGGTGTTTTACTTTTAAATTGTTGTTTGTAACTATTGTAAAATTGTGGTATTGTGCTAGTAGCTCATCTACGGTATCCCAACCCATAGCGCTGCGTAAGCCATTAATTTTATTAAAACAAGATTTGCTATATGCCTTAAATGCACCGCGAACGTGGTCCTTGTTCATTGGGTGGTTTAGTATCCAGTTGCCATCCTTGTCTTCTTCGTAAGCAAAACCACCAGCTATGCCAATTTTTTGATTAGACATAAATATAGAAGCAATTTCTTCAAAGTAATTATTAGGTAAAATTATGTCTGCATCTAACTTTACAATAAAGTCATACTTAGAATCTATAACAGCTAACCCTTTGTTAAACGCATTTACAACTTTACTGCCAGGCATATGTTTAGTAGATGAAGTAGTGTTTACTATTTTAAAAATTGGGTATTTTTTTTCGTAAGAATTAATAATAGACGCGGTAGTATCTGTAGAGTTATCATTTACAATAACTACTTGTTTTGGTTTTTTTGTTTGATGAAGAATAGAATCTAGTGTTTTTGCAATAAAGGCTTCTTCATTGTGAGCAGGAATTATAATGTAGTACATCATACTTAAAAAGATAAAAAGATATTATTTTTTTCTTTCTGCATATACAATATAATATCTAGGTGTAAAACTACGTAGAATTGGTCTAATGCCAATTTTTTTTATAGGATTAGTCCATTTGGCAGAATCTTTTATCTCCCAGCCAGCTTTTTCTAAAAGCCAGTCAAACTGCCAATCTTCAAACTCGTGGTAGTGTCTATCCCATTTATCAGTTTTACTTCTATAGGCAGGAGCAAACCATAAGTTAAGCGGAATGCTAGCAACAAGCTTATCACTCTTTATTTCTTTTAAAATATTAAGTGGAGCTAATAAATGCTCAAAAATTTCAAAAGCAGTTACAACTTCTGTTTTAGAAGTAGTTACAGAAGAAAAATCTACGTCTAAATCTTCTCCGCTAGTATTTGTTACATTAAAACCTTGTGAGGTCATTAATTTAGATAAAGGGTTTTTAACTCCTAAATCTAAAATACTCTCTGTAGTATTAATGTGTTTATTAAGAAACTCTAGCGTATGTTTAAAACGTTTGCTAGGATATGTTTTTTCGTACATTTTAATATCTGTAAACTATGGCATTGATGTTCATACCAGCGCCAACACTCGCAAATATAACAACATCTCCTTTTTTTACAGCGTGATTTTCTAATTTTCCTCTTTTAACCAAATCAAACAGGGTAGGCACGGTAGCAACAGAGCTGTTACCAAGCTTGTAGATATTCATAGGCATAATATCTTCAGGCATTGGTTTGTTGTAAAGTTTGTAAAACCGTTGCACAATTGCTTCATCCATTTTTTCATTGGCTTGGTGTATAAATATTTTTTTTACATCGTTTATATCTACACCACTTTTATCTAAGCAATCTTTCATAGCCTGCGGTACATGAGTAACTGCAAACTCATATATTTTACGGCCGTGCATTTTTATGTACCTAGTATTGTTTTCTTCCTTGTTGTAAGATTCTCCAAAGAACAAGTAATTAGCCTCGTTATGAGCAAAAGTTGCAGCATTGTGTGCTAAAATATCACCTGTATTTTCTGTGTTTTCTACTATTGTTGCCCCAGCACCATCAGAATATATCATAGAGTCTCTATCATAAGGGTCTATAACCCTAGATAAAGTTTCTGCACCAATAACTAAACATTTATTGGCTAGGCCAGCTTTTATAAATGCGTAAGCTTGTATCATACCTTGTATCCAACCAGGACATCCAAATAAAATATCATACGCAATACATTTTGGATTTTTTATTTGCAATAAATGTTTTACTCTGGTAGCTAAACTCGGCAGTGTATCTGCTTGTGTTTGTCCGTATGTTACATCGCCAAAGTTATGGGCAACTATAATATAATCTATAGTCTCTTTGTCTATTTTAGCATCCTCAATAGCTCTTTCTGCTGCTAAATAGGCAATATCTGATGTGTTAAGTTCTTTT
This sequence comes from Cellulophaga geojensis KL-A, assembly GCF_000568425.1. NCBI lineage: Bacteria > Pseudomonadati > Bacteroidota > Flavobacteriia > Flavobacteriales > Flavobacteriaceae > Cellulophaga > Cellulophaga geojensis. Next base: position 151,431 of record NZ_ARZX01000001.1, on the reverse strand, counting down.
TTTGCGTATCTCCTTTCTGCTATTCCGGTTATTTTTTTAAATTTTTCAATAATAACTTCATTAGAATTAGGAATAGGAGACCCATCTGTGTTTAAAAAAGTATGATTGATAAAGTCTGTGTTTAAGGTAGTTATGGTAGGTATATAGCTACCTGTTCCTGTAATTCCGATATGCATAATTAGATTTTAATTTAACACGATGAAGTTACAAAAAACACTTTTAAAAAACTATGCATGCATAATAAATTGTATGATGTTCAAGCTTAAAAAAAGAAATAAAAAAAGCCGTTTAGTTAATGCTAAACGGCTGTAAGGTATTGTATTTATTGATGTTTTAAGCTTCCATATAAGCTTCAATAGGAGCGCAAGTACAAATTAAATTACGGTCTCCATACGCTTCGTCTACACGTCTAACTACAGGCCAAAATTTATTATCTGCAATGTGCTCTAACGGAAATGCTGCTTTTTGTCTGCTATAAGGAAAATCCCAAACATCATTAGTAACCATATCTAATGTGTGTGGAGAATTTTTTAAAACATTGTTAGGGTTGTCTAAAGTAGCTTCATCAATTTCTGCTCTAATAGACAACATTGTGTCACAAAAGCGATCTAACTCTGCTAAACTTTCACTTTCTGTAGGTTCTATCATTAGGGTTCCTGCTACAGGGAAAGACACTGTTGGTGCATGAAAACCATAGTCCATTAAACGTTTGGCAATATCTGTAACTTCTATACCATTTTGTTTAAATGGTCTACAATCAATAATCATTTCATGTGCAGCTCTTCCTTTTTCTCCAGTATATAAAACATCAAACTTACCACTTAACCTTTCTTTAATATAGTTGGCGTTTAAAATTGCTATTGATGTAGATTGTCTTAAGCCTTCTTCGCCTAGCATAACAATATAACCGTAAGAAATTAAACAAACCAATGAGCTACCCCAAGGAGCAGAAGATATTGCCGTTATAGCTTTTTCTCCTCCGGTTTTAATTACTGGGTTGCCAGGTAAAAACGGAACCAATTGTGGTGCAACACAGATAGGGCCAACACCAGGACCTCCACCGCCATGAGGAATAGCAAAAGTTTTATGTAAGTTAAGGTGGCAAACATCTGCGCCAATATTACCAGGGTTTGTTAAGCCAACTTGTGCATTCATATTAGCGCCATCCATATAAACTTGGCCACCATTGTCATGTATAAGTTGTGTAACTTCTTTAATAGAAGACTCAAAAACACCGTGTGTAGATGGGTATGTTACCATTAAGGCCGCTAAATTATCTTTATGTAATTCTGCTTTTTCTCTTAAGTCATTAACATCTATATTTCCGTAATCATCTGTTTTGGTAACTACAACCTTCATACCTGCCATTACAGCAGAGGCAGGGTTTGTACCGTGTGCAGAAGCAGGAATAAGACATATGTTTCTGTGAGCTTCGTTTCTAGACTCATGGTATGCTCTAATTACCATTAAACCTGCATATTCTCCTTGTGCGCCAGAGTTTGGTTGTAAAGATGTTGCGGCAAAACCAGTAATTTCACTTAAATGATCTTCTAATCTTTTTAATAAAATTTGATATCCTTCTGCTTGGTCTACAGGAGCAAACGGATGAATGTTACCCCATTGCGCTGAGCTTAACGGAAGCATTTCTGATGCAGCATTTAGTTTCATAGTACAAGATCCTAAAGAAATCATAGAATGATTTAATGCTAAATCTTTACGTTCTAATTTTTTTATGTAACGCATTAATTCTGTTTCTGAGTGATAAGAATTAAAAACTTCATTTTCTAAAAATGGAGTATTACGTTGTAAAGAAGAAGGAATAACAGTTTGTACATCTTCAGTAAATGAAGCAGTATTTTCAGCTTTATTAAGTTCTGCAAAACAAGCTACTATAGCTTCAAAATCTTTTTTAGATGTAGCTTCATTAATAGATATAGATACGGTAGTATCATTAATATAGTTAAAGTTTATTTTTTTGCTTTCTGCAATTGTTTTTAATGCACTGACATCCTTAACTTCTATCTTAATTGTATCAAAATAAACAGTATTAAGTTGTTTAAAACCTAATTTTTCAATTGCTGTTGCAGTATTTATTGCAGTGTTGTGTACTTTGTTAGCAATATACTCTAACCCTTTTGGACCGTGATATACAGCATACATACCAGCCATAACAGCTAGTAAAACTTGTGCTGTGCAAATATTAGATGTAGCCTTGTCTCTTTTAATATGTTGCTCTCTGGTTTGTAAGGCCATACGCAATGCTGGTTTACCATCTGTATCTTTGGTAACACCAATAATTCTGCCAGGAATGTTTCTTTTATAGGCTTCTTTTGTTGCAAAAAAAGCAGCATGTGGGCCACCGTATCCTAACGGAATACCAAAACGTTGTGTAGTACCAACAACAACATCTACTCCAAATTCTGCAGGAGCTTTAAGCTTTACTAAGCTTAATATATCTGCGGCAACGGCAACTTTTATGTTATTTTGGTTGCAATTATCTACAAAACTAGCATAGTCATTTACTTGTCCGTATTTACCTGGATATTGAAGTAAGGCACCAAAGAAATCTGCACCAAAAGTAAACTCTTCATGATTACCAATTACAAGTTCTATACCTATTGGTGTAGCACGTGTTTGTAATAATGATAATGTTTGTGGTAGTATTTCTTCAGAAACAAAAAACTTAACTACATTTTCCTTTTTTTGAGGTCTGCTACGTACATCAAAAAGCATAGCCATTGCTTCTGCAGCAGCTGTACTTTCATCTAATAATGATGCGTTAGCTAATTCCATACCTGTTAAATCACAAACCATAGTTTGAAAATTTAATAAGGCTTCTAAACGGCCCTGAGCAATTTCTGCTTGGTAAGGCGTATAGGCAGTATACCAACCTGGGTTTTCTAGAATATTTCTTTTAATAGGAGAGGGTAGTAGCCCTTCATTATATCCTAAACCAATGTAAGATTTAAAAACTTTATTCTTGTCTGCAAGTTCTTGTAAGTGCTCTAAATACTCATTTTCACTTAAAGCTTCAGGTAAATTTAAGTTGTTTTTAAGCTTAATATCATCTGGGATGGTTTCATATATAAGCTGGTCTAAATTTTTAACTCCAACAGTTTTAAACATCTGCTGGTAATTATTTTCATTTATACCAATGTGTCTTAAGGCAAACAAATCTGTTCTCATATTCTAGAGTGTTTTTTATAAAAAGATGCGCAAAATTAATGATAATTTTTTTCAAAATTGCTAAATTCTAGAGTACTTCATCTAAAGTTTTTAACGAATAATTAATGTTATGAACAGTTTAGTTACATTTGTGTAATGAAGCTAGTAAAGCAAATTTTTAATTTTTACTTAGATGCAAGCATACATGTGGCTGCATCTGTGTTTTGCTTGCTAGAAATTACGGCACTTATTTTAGATATAACCATAAACCAAAACTTAGCTTATTTTTGTTTTTTTAGTACAATTGTGTGCTATAATTTTATAAAATATGGAGTAGAGGCAAAAAAATATGTTTTGGTTGCTAATAAGTATCATAAAAATATACAGGTGTTTAGTTTTATTGCATTAGCCTTTGCAGTTTACTTTTCATTTATTCTACATAAAGATGTGTGGTATTGTATGGGAGCTTTGGGCTTATTTACGGGCTTGTATGCGGTGCCGGTTTTGCCAAATGCTAAAAACTTAAGAAGTTTTGGTGCATTAAAGGTATTTATGGTAGCTATTGTATGGGCAGGTGTAACGGTATTACTGCCGGTTTTGTCTGCTAATATGAGTTTAACTACAGACGTATGGATTGAAACTTTTCAGCGTTTTTTAATTGTGCTGGTTTTGTTAATGCCTTTTGAAATTAGAGATTTACAGTATGATTCTCCTGCGCTTAAAACCATACCACAAAGATTTGGAGTTATACATACTAAAATAGCAACAGGTATAGTGGTACTTATTTTCTTTTTTGTGACTTATTTAAAAGATACTATTACACCTTTAGATTTAATAGCAAAAGGTATATTGTTTATTAGCTTTGGCTTTTTAGTGCAATACACACAGGGTAAACAAGGGAAATATTTTGCTTCTTTTTGGGTAGAAGCTTTTCCTATATTTTGGTTTGTAATTGTATATGTTGCTAATTACTTTATTTAGTAACCTCTTCTTGTAGTTTTTGTTTCATTTTAATCTTTTCTTGTTCGGATAAAGATTGCAAATGTGCTTTTTCACAAAGCGATGTAAATTCTGTGTTTTTTCTAGAAAATTGAGGGCAAGTTTTACATATTGCAAGATGAATATATAAACTTATTTTTTCAAAAAAAGTAGCCTCTTTGTATTGTTTTTTGTTGCAGATTTTAGCTGCTTTTTCGCAAGAAATCATAATTAAAACCAATTAGTATTTAAGCATCCCATTAAAGTAGTTCTAGCTCTATGGATTATTACCCATAGGTTAGACGCGTTAATGCCAAGTTCATTACAAATATCTTCTGTACTTACTCCTTGTATTGTTTTCATTTTAAAAACCAATGCTTGTTTCTTAGGCAATTTAGCAATACAATCTTGAATTGCAAGGCCTAATTCTGTATTTTCTAAATCACTGTTGTCTAACTTGCTATATGGGTCAGCTACTTGTTCTTCTAGCCAATCTCCATCAGAGTCTATGTTAGAGTTGTACGTCATTCTAACCTCTGCTTTACCTTTGTTAGAATTTATTTTACGGTAATGGTCTATCACTTTTCTTTTTAAAATAGCAATAAGCCACGTACGTTCAGCGGCATCTCCTTTGTAATTTTTAGCAGATTTTAATCCTGCAAAAAAAGTTTCTTGTACTAGATCTTTAGCAATTTCAGAATCGCTTACTCTAGCTACGGCATAATTAAATAGATAATCTGCGTAATTATCTACCCAAGTATCTGGATTAAGGTGGTGCATTAGTTCTTGTTGATTTTTCAAATGTAGGGGATTTTTAATTAATTTGTTTAGTTTTGAAGAAAACAAAATTTTATGAGACCATTTTTAAATTCACTGTTTATACTACTGTTTTTAACTGCTTGTTCACAAAGTAAGTCAAAACATATCACAGAATTTTCACAAAATGATATAAAAAATGCTTTGTTAATAGATGTACGTACTTCTGATGAGTACGGTTTGGGTCATTTAAAAAATGCAAAAAATGTAGATGTTTTGCAAAATACATTTGTAGCTTATTTTGATAGTATACCAAAAACCAAAACAATATACGTGTATTGTAAAAGTGGTGGCAGAAGTGCTAAAGCAGCTGAAAAATTAGCAGCATTAGGTTATAATGCTATAAATTTAGAAGGTGGTTACGATGCTATAAAAAACAAAAAATAGCTTATTTAATTAAGTTTTTTAAGGCAGCTTCTAAAGTAGCGTATTTAAATTTAAATCCGTTTTTAAGTAGTTTTTCAGGATAAACATTCATACTATTTAAAATTAAACTTGGCTCTGTGCCTATAATAAAACCACCTATTTTTAGCATCCAAGCAAATGCAGGTAAACCAAAAGGCACCTTAAGCGTTTTTCTTATGGAGGCCATTAACTTTTTGTTAGATTTTGCATCTGGTGCAGCAACAACAATAGGCCCTATAATTTTAGAGTTTTCTATTGCAAAATTTGTAATGGATACAAAGTCTTTAATATGTACCCAGCTCACCATTTGGTTTCCGTTACCTTGTTTACCTCCAAGTCCAAATTGAGCTATTTTTTTTAAAGGAACCAATGCGCCACCATTTTTTCCAAAAACTAATGATATGCGCAAAGCTACTTTTCTTGTGTTGTAATTTTTTATACTACCAAAAGCTTTCTCCCAAGCTAAGCCTACATCTAACATAAAGTCTTCTCCGTTTTCTTCTTTGTTTGGGTGAGATATAGCTGCAGAAGAAGCATTTAACCATACTTTTGGAGGGGTGTCTATCAAATTTATAGCTTTGCCAAGCGCAAGAGTAGAATCTATTCTAGAGTTTAAAATAAGTTCTTTGTTTTTTTTAGTAAACCTACAGTCTACAGATTTGCCTGTTAAATTTATAAGTACATCTGCATTATTTAAACAAGTATGCCAAGGACCAATAGTTTTTGCATCCCATTGCACATAATTAATATTTTTGGTTTGGTAAGGTTTACTACGCGTTAGTACAACAATGGCTGTAAACTTACTAGCGTAAAAATCTAGTAACTCATTTCCTAAAAAACCTGTTCCGCCTGCAATTACTAGTTTACTCATATATTAATTATTAAAATAAATGGTGAAAAATACTGTAGATAAATATACCCAAAATACACTGAATATTATGTGTATTATTGTTTCAAATTTTTTGCCTTTCCAAAGTTTTTTTGAGTACACAAAAAATTGAAAAAATAACCTAAATGTCCAAAATATAGCTAAGCCTAAAACAACTTTATTTCCTAAAGTTGTTTCTATAAGTTCTGTTGCAGATGTTACACATAATAACCCCATTAAAAAAACGGTTAACGCAATAAAAAATGTATGCGTAGTCATCATTTGCCTGTTTATTAACGCTAAGGTTTGCAATTCTATTTTCCAATTAAAATACTTTGGAAAAATAATGTGTACTAATGCTAAAACCATTAATAGCGTACCAATAATGTATATATGAATTTGCATATTTTTTTGTTTAATTGCTACAGTTAAAAACCGACATAAAGGGTGTAAATTTTACTTCTTCAATTTTAGAAAAGCCAGCATTTTTAAACGCATTCTTCCAAGTTTTTCGGCTAAAAAAATGAGTAAAACCAATAGAGAAGGCTAAGAAATTTGGTACATCTCTTAAATGTTCTACCATTATTATTTTTCCTTCTGGTTTACATATTCTTTTACATTCTTTTAAAAACGTTTCTTTTTCTTTATTGTTTCTTATTTCATGTGCTGCAGATAATAAAAATACAAGGTCTGTACTTTTGTCTTTAAGCGGAATTTTATTTGTTGTTATTTGCTGTGTGTTTGGGTATGTTAAGCTAACATTGCGCGCCCTTACAATGGCAGGCTCTGTATGCTGTTTTTTATTGTAAAAATCGAAAACTTTTATTTCTGATGTTGGAAATTTAGTCTGAAGAATAAAACTTGTTTCATCAAAACCAGCATTAATATTTACAATTTTTATTACACTAGTATTGTCATTTATATGTGGTTGCAACCATTTAAAACTGTAGTAGCCGGAAAAATCGTAAACATATGCAGAAACTAGAAGAGGAGTTACTAAGCCATAAACAAATGCACTAATTGTAATCCATACTATTATAGTAGGTAGTTTTAGTAATAGCAAAACTGTTAATGCAATGGCTAATACAAGTAAGCCAATAACATAAAAATGCCTGTTAAAACTTAAAATATTTAATACCCCTTGAAATTTTTTTCGGTTTGTTACCATAATTCTAGTTTTCCTTTTTTCCAATAATATGGTATGTTTTTTATGCAAAAAGCATTAGCTAGAACAGCGTTTTTAAACCCGACTTCTTTTAAAAAATTAAAGTGATATTCATTAACATGTATAGGAGATGGTTTCCAGTTTTGTCGTACGCCTTCAATAATTAAAATGCTATTATTCTCTTTATTGTATGTAAAAGTGAATGGTAATGGTCCTGCAAATCTGCGTGCCTCTTTATAGGTGCCAAAGGGTGAGTTTTTTGGCAGGTTAACATCGTCTAAATTATCATTATAATCAATTTTAAAGTTTGAATTTAAAGAGATTATTTGGGTGTTTTTATGTTCTTTTTTAATTGTAATGTCTGTTGTGGTGTAGTTGTAATGTGTAAAAATATTACCCATAAACTGCATTTTCTTTTTATTGGTTTCTGACTTTAAAATATACAATCCTCGTAAGCGCTTACCTGCCTTGTTAGTGTATGTAACAAAAACTCTATAGCCTATTAAAAAAAAGTTATTGCCCATAAATTTAGGCAACCCTTTAGGTCGTAAATCTTTTGTTTGTACCATTGCAACAGCTACAAAAGCCCATTTGTCTTTAAACGTGTCTAGTTGTAAGTGTTTTGGTATCCTGTGTGCTAATTCTTCTTTGGGAATGGCAAAAGTAAGTACAGTAGAGTTTGTAAAAAAAGCTTTAACCGCAAACGGATGATTTTTTAATGATGCTACCATACTAGTTTGTTTTTTTTAAATGAAATTCATTATAAAAGATCACACAAATTAGAAGTAAAGCAAAAACGATGTTGTATTTACCCCAAAGCAATAACTCTGGCACTAGAGCAAATTCTAAAATATTCATTACACCTATTATTAGCATTTGTAGCATTGCGTTTACTCTAAATTTATACCCACTAAAAATCCAAACTGCCATAAAAATTTCTAATACTCCAATGCTAATTGTTAGGGGCTTAGCAAAACCATCACCTAAAATATTAGCTACAATTTTTTGGTGTCTTGGAACTAAGTTTAGCACTTTGCACAATAACCCGTTTGCAAGCCAAATAAGCCCAATACTAATAGTTAATATTTTATTTAAGATGTTTTTTTGCATTGTTGGATTAGCTAAATATTTTTAAAATGGATTTTGTAATCCAGTTTTGCTGTTGATTAGCCATTTTATTTAAAAGACTATCTGCAGTCTCTGTTAACTCGCACATAGCTTTAGTTTGTTTAATAAACTCATCAGTTTCTTTTGTGCCATCGGGAGTTATATTGCTAACTTCTTTTAATACTTTTATGGTTGGTTGTAGCTCCCTTCGGCTACGTTCTTTAGCAATTATACGTGCTAATTCTTGCACATCTTTTTCGGTTGTAAAGTACTCTTTTCGTTCGCCGGCTTTAAACTCTTTACTAACAATTCCCCAATCTATAAGTTGTCTTAAGTTCATACTTGTGTTACCTCTAGAGATTTTTAATTCCTCCATAATTTCTTCCATAGAAAGTGGTTCTGAAGAAATAAATAAGAGCGACTGTATTTGTGCCATTGCTTTATTAATGCCCCAAAGAGTACCTAAACTACCCCAAGTGTTTATAAATTTAGATTTTGCTTCTGTGTAGTTCATCTTTTAAAAAAACTTAAATTCACCACAAATATATATTAAATATTTTAAAGTTTCAGTAATTATTGAAAGTTTAATTATCTAACAATGTAAAATAACTAACCTAGTACTGTTATTATTAAATAATACAATACTACGTTATTGTGGGTTTAGGGATAATTATAGTATTACTATAGCTCTAATAAATTGGAGTTTCACTATCTTCCTTATCAAAATCTCTTCTTAATCTATATTCATTCTTAGCTAGTGCTTTGAATTTAGACCATTTCATATTGTCTCCCCTAAATTTTGAAAACCTATAAATTAATTGCTCTAAATTCAGATTCTTAAATTTATCAGACACTTGCTCTGTAAAATCACACCCATTAACACTCATAATTTTTAATTGGGTTAATTCGGCTAATTCTACAGGTAATGGGGAATACCAAAACTTTTCTATTCCTAATACTCGTAAGGATTTCATTCCTCCTATCCATTTCGGAATTTGTCTTTTAGTATATGGTGCATTTATGTATAGGGTGTCTAAATTTAAGTCTGCAATGGTCTCTGGGTAAGTTTCAAATTCTTTACTAATGCTTTGTAACCATAAAAATTTAAGCGTTTTCCAACGTGATGCGGTAACTATAGCATTATAACCAAAATTTTCACACCATAAAACTTTAAAAGTTTCAATGTTAGGTACCTCTAAATTTTCTATAGATTGTATATCATTGTTATAAAATAATTTTAGCGTTTTTAGTTTATTTAAAGTAACCTTAGGAAATTCTGCAATACTTTCACAATCTTTAATTTCTAAAAACCTTATGTTAGGTGTATGTTCTAATAATAATTTAATAACACTAGTATTACCGTTAAAATTTGTAATTGTTAAGTTTTTTAAGTTAGGGTGTAAATAAGTGGTTAAATCATTATTTTGTTGGGTATTACTTTTATTAAAATCAATGCTTAATGTTTCTAAATTACAAAGTGTTTTTAGTGCTGATCCTAAATCTTTTACGTTGCCGTTAAAATTAAATTCTTTAATATTTTCAGGGTTTCTAAAATTATTAAAATCTAAAATCTCATTTTTGCCATCATTAACATCGCCTAATTTCATTTTTTTAGCACTTATTAGAGAATGAAATTTTTGTAATTCAGTTATAGGTGTTCTTACTAGCTCTATATTTTTTACTAAAAAATCTTCAGTTCCTGGCTTAACTTGTTTTATAAATTTAATGGTAAGATTATCTGTTTTTCTAGGTAAGTTATCTGTATTTAAAACTAGTGCTTCTGCACGGTGTACTGTTAAGGTTTTTAAATGCTTTATTTTAGAAAATGCTTGAGGAAAATTAGCAACATCAGCATTTGTTATTTTACCCTTAACAGGATTATATATTCCGTATACAAGAACGTCTTTTAGATTTTTACACTCGTGGATATCCTCTAAAACCCATTCTAAATTATGTGCTAATCTATATGCAAGCGTATCCAATTTTTTAAAAGCAGACAGTGTATATGCACTTTTTTGTTTTGGAGCATCGCACATAATTTCTATATCTTTTAAATTAGGAAAAAATAAGGCGTTATCTAATACAAAACTTAGAAGTTTTTGATTTCGGATAACAATACTTTTTAACTTAGTTGCAGACATTTCTCCATAAGGTATAAACGCTACATGCAAACTTTTAAAACGCTTAATATTTGGTCCAAAAATAAATGCAGCAGGAACTTTCTTTAATTTTGGTAAAGAAACTGCCTCAAAAAACTCTAACCTTTTAAATTCACTAACAGATGCAGGAAATTGTTCTAACTCCCTCATACCACTTAGCCTTAATGTTTTTAGTTTTGGCAAGTAACCAAGTGTTTCTGGTAAAGCAGTTAGATTTTTAAGCCTAAAAAGCTCTAATTTTGTTAAACTTGCTGGGAGCTCTACATTAGAGAGGTCTTTTACTTCAAAAGAGCCCATTCTTAAATGCTTTAAACTAGTAAGTTCTGTAAGCCAAGTAAAGTTAACTATGTTAGGGTTAGGATCGTCATCACCAAAAGGAAAACTCCCTCTAAACTCCAACTTTTTAAGTGTTTTTAACTTGGTCATTCCTATAGGAATCCAGACAAGGTTTGGTGCTGCTAGTATAAACTCTTTTAAGTTAACTAATCGTTCTAGTTCTTCTGGTATGTATTTATAATCAATGTCAAGTTCAAGTTTCTCTAATGAAGTAAGTTGCGTTATGTTGTTTACAACGTTACTAAAACCTTCTTTCTGTCTAGAGGTGCTAATTGTTAATTCTTTAATACCATTAAACTGACCTAAAAGACGTGGTGTTTCTATGAAAAGTTCAATAACCTCTTTACTTCTATATTCAAGCGAAAGCGTTAAACGCTCACAAACAAGTTTATATAATTTAAAAAGGTCTAAATCTTTTGAAAGTAGGCCGTACTCCAATATAGATTCCAGTTTCTTGTCAAAAGCTTTAGAATCTTTTGTTGTAGTTATTTTTTTTCGACTCTTAAAGGCTATTTGCAAAGCCTCTGGAGCCTGTTTTTTTATAATGTTAGCACACTCCGTTCTAATTTGCTTGTTTTTAGTAGATTTCGCAAGTACAAAAATCTCGTAATAAAAATCTTCTGGGTAATTTTTGCAAGCTTTAATATTTTTAAAAGATGATTCCTCTTCAAAAAAGTTGAAACCGAATTCGTGATTAGCAATTATCATAAGGCAGTTTAATTTTAATGTTACAAACCTAAAATATTTACAGGTAGGTTTTATAACGGTATTCAGTTAGGCTAAAATATCCCATAATTCAGGGATAAAAAATGTTTGTAGTCTTAATAATTTGCGAAAGTTTTAAGATTAAATAAAATAAGAACATAAAGACTTAGTTTATATTTAAAACATAGTAAACAAAGCCTAAATTTATAAAAGAATATTACCTATATGATTCCATTTGAAAAAGCACAAGCGTATATTAAAAAGTATAAAAAAGAAGAATTAACAGACGCAGATTTTGAACAGTTTTCATATCCATATCAAGTGTTGGGTATGATTGTGGCAGATGTGCTTAACCCACGACAAAGACACGAGACTGTAACTATTTTCTCTAATGTGTTTGATGATGAAACTACCGTAAACCCATGGGCAACTGAAGAAGGTATACGCTTAGGTTCTTTTTTGTTTGGAGATATACAATCTCCTTTTTTACCAGTGTTATGGAGTATGTTTAATGCCTTGCCTTACCAAAACGGGTATAGTAGAAGAGCTTTTAGAACAAAACCAAACACAGATCATTTATATAATAAGTTAGAGTATTTTAAACGTCTTTTATATGCTAACCGTAGTGGTTTTGGCTATTTGTCATTAAAAGAACAATTTCAGTATTCTACGTATTTTGATAATAGACACAGTTATTTTTTTGCTGTTGTATTGGAGTTTAAGGGTGAGTTGGTAGATGAGGTTGTAAAAGATATTATACAGGCCGAAGATGAAATTGGTGGTATAAGTAGGGATATAATTAAAGGTTTATTACTTACAAAAAAAGAGGCGTATTGGGAGTTGGTAGCTAAACTTTTGCTTGCAGCACAACGCCAAGAAGGGTTAAGGCAAACTATTTTAGAATCTATTGATACTACCAGTTTGGGAGCTCTAAAATATATGATGAATGTAATTTTAGAGCATGATTTAACTCGTTTTAGTAGTGTAGTTAGAGCAGTAGACACGTGGTTTGGATTTGGTTGGGAAGCTCCTAAAAAATCTACAATAAAAAGAGTTTTAGAATTAAGTAGAGATCATATTTTAGATTTAAAAAATATTGAAGACTGTTTAACTAGTAATGATAATTTAGAAATTTATATAGGTCTTTGGGCTATTGGTTTAATAAATGTAGATGCTGCTAACCAAAAAGCATTAGAGTTGGTTTATAAAACAGATAGTTTAGAGAAAAAAATACTGTGTCTGTATTTTGTAAGTCAAACGCAGCGTACCCAGAATTCTATTGTTGATTATTATAAAAAAGAACTAGGCAATAACCCTGCATTAGATTATTGGTTAACTGTTAATTTACCTGTTTTAGAAATAGATAATGATCTTTTTAGTCGAATTGAAAAAATAGCAACGAGTCTACCAAAAGATGGTAAGGTGTATGAAGGAATGGTTTTTTCTTGGCTAAATTTTACAGTTACACCAAACTATTTTTATAATTTTTTAATCAAGCATGCTTCAGAAGAGCAATTAATTTTGTTATCTAATGATTTAGCAAAGTTGCCATCAGAAATTAGAGAAAGTTATATTAGAAAAATTTTCCCAAACCATTATACATATTCTTTTGGATATAGTTACGGAAGAACAAAACCAAAAATGCTTGTACTATCTAAAGATGCATGGCGAAGAGAATTAGCGCACCAAGCAGTTAAAGATAGAAATGAGTCCGTAATGTCTACGGGTCTAACGGTTTTTCATCATATGCCTTTATACCAAAAAGAATTAGATATTGTAGAGGATTTATTTGGACGTAAAAACAAAACGTTACGCTCTGGGTTAATAAAACTTGTAATTAAGCAGCCAGAAAAAGTATTTAAGCAAACTACGCAAAATTTAATCACATCTAAAAGTGTAGATAGGCGCTTAGCTGCATTAGAAATACTGACAATTGTAGATGAAGAGGAGAAATACCCAGACTTTATAGAAGAACAAATAACACTGTTTAAAGAACGCCCTAAATTTACAAAGAACGAAAGTGTATTTTTAGATAAGTTTTCTAAAACAAAAGTAGGGTATACGTTTAGTAATGGTTTTGGAGCTGTAGACTATAACAACTTAACACCTTTATATACACCACAGGTAAATTTTGAAGAGCCTAAAAGTTTATTTGATAAACTTGGTTTTACACCATCAAAATTTAAGTTCAAAAAATTTATAGATGATGAAAAAATTGTAACTCAAATAAATAAGTTAATAAATCTTATACATGAAAATAGAAATTATGAGTACCAGTTTGAGGCTTATGATGGAGAAACAGGTACAACATTAATTGCAAATGGTATTCATGACATAAAAAGAATTCAAGAAATTGTTACGCCAGAAGTACATTTAAAAAATGTTCCTTTAGCAGATCTTTGGATAAAGTGGTATGAAGAAAGTGGCCTTAATGATTTTGAAATGTATATGGCCATACGCTACATTAATAGAGTTAATGCTCCTTATGGTAATTATGATAAATTAGAAGATTATGTACAAAAATATGTACCTAATTTAGAAGCTATAAATGTAGACGCATCAGACCGTAGTTATTACAGTGTAAACTCTAAATACACAAAAGTATTAAACCTGTTACTTAATGCTTATGCAGATATGCCAGCATTATTTAGCTTTAAGTTAAGCTTATGGGAAGATGTTATTGCTAATTTTCCAGAGAAATTAAAAACAACTAAATTTTCATACAAAGGGTATATGTATGACAATTACAACTGGGTAAGTGTTGTAGATGGTTTGGTTTGTGTTATCAATCAAGATGAATTAACTGAGTATGGTACATTAGAACAACTAAAAAAATACTGGGATATAAAAATGTATTTGGCTGCACAATACATAGGGTATCCAAAGGTAATAACAAACATTAAAGACATTACAGATAAAAAAATACAAGACAGAGGTTTGGTATTGCCGTATTTAGATATTTCTTTAGTGTTGTATCAAAAAAATATAATTAATAAAGACGATCTTCTTTTTCAGGCACTATACTTATCAGAACTAATGTCTATTTTAGATGGGGTACAAAATTACAGACTACGTAACGGTAGTTTAGATGTAGCATTGGTTCCAAAAGGTGTTCTTGAAGAGCTTAAAGCAAATATACTTTCTGTAGAGTTAGAGCGTGGAGATTTAGCAACAGATGCATCAGAATATATTTCTTCTCTTTATAAAGTAGAAGGTGTAGACTATGTTTTTAAAGTACTACAACGCATGGGTAAAGATACTTTTGAGCGTGGTTATAGCTATTATGGAGACAGTAAAAGATCTAAGTTTAGCTCTATCTTAAAAAAGAGTGTGTTAAAAGAAACCGAAACTTATGCAGACTTTGCAGCACTAGCAAATGAAACTAAAATTCCTAAAAAACGTTTAGTAGAGCTTGCTTGTTACGCAACGCAATGGGCAGGTTTTGTAGGTGAGTATCTTGGGTTAGAAAAATTAGAAGATGCAGTTTGGTGGTTTCAAGCACATGCATCAGAATATATGAGTAGCGAAAAAGAAACCATTATTTCTAGGTATTCTAATATTCCAAAGTCCGACTTTGCAATTGGAGCTATAGACATAGACTGGTTTAATAAAGTGTATAAAAGTATAGGTAAAGCCAACTGGAAAATTTTACACGAAGCAGCCAAATATATTACAGATGGTAATGGGCACAGACAAGTAAAACTATACTCTAGTGTAATGCTTGGCGAAGTAAAAATTACAGAGACCTTAAAAAAAATAAAGGAAAAAAGAGATAAAGACTATGTACGTGCTTTAGGCTTAATTCCGCTTAGTAAAACTATTCCAGAAAAAGATTTATTAAAACGCTACAACTTGTTGCAACAGTTTTTAAAAGAAAGCAAGCAGTTTGGTGCACAACGTCAAGAGAGCGAGAAAAATGCAGTAGAAATTGCGTTAGACAACCTGTCTAGAAACGCAGGTTTTCAAGACCGCGTACGCTTTAGTTGGGCTATGGAGAGTAAAGCAACTTTAGCAATAATGGAAAACGCCGTTTTAAAGTTTGATGATGCAGTTATAGAACTGGTAATTACAGAAGATGGCAAAACAGATATTTTAGTAACTAAAGGCAATAAAAAACAAAAATCTATACCTGCTAAGTATAAAAAAGACAAGCAAGTATTGGCCTTAAAAGAAGGCAAGTCTTACTTATCTAAACAATACAGTAGAACCCGTTTGTCTTTAGAAAATGCAATGGTAAATGAAGATGAGTTTACTGCAGCAGAGATTCAAAAAATAATGCAACACCCAATAGTTAAAGTTATGCTTAGCAAATTGGTGTTGTTTGCTCCAGAAAAAGAATTTTCTGGTTTTTATACAGACGGAGTATTAACAGATACAGAAGGTAAAAAGCATCAATTGCAAGATGATGATGTTTTGGTAATTGCACACCCATCTCACCTATACAAAGCCGTACAGTGGGATTTGTACCAAAAACACCTATTTGCAGAGCGTTTGGTACAGCCGTTTAAGCAGGTATTTAGAGAGTTATACTTGGTTACTAAAGATGAGCTAGAGCTTGGTGCAAAGTCAGAGCGTTACCAAGGACACCAAATTCAGCCTAAAAAAACAGTAGCATTATTGCGTAGCAGAGGTTGGACGGTAAGTCATGAAGACGGGTTACAAAAAGTATATCATAAAAAAGGCTTTATGGCAACAATGTATGCTATGGCAGACTGGTTTTCTCCAGCAGATATAGAGGCACCAACCTTAGAGCACATTGTATTTTATTCCTTAGAAAATTACAAGCCAATTCCGTTAAAAGACGTGCCATCTGTAGTTTTTAGTGAAATTATGAGAGACATAGACCTTGTGGTTAGTGTTGCTCACGTAGGTGGTGTAGACCCAGAAGCTAGCCATAGCACTATGCAAATGCGAGCAGCATTGGCAACCGAGTCTGCACAGCTTTTTAAACTTAAAAACATTACAGTTAAAGAGCGCCACATATTGGTAGCAGGTACTTTGGGCGAGTATAGCATACACTTAGGAAGCGGACAAGTAAGTAAAAACGGATTACAATTATCTATAATTCCGGTTCACAGTCAGCACAGAGGACGTATGTTTTTACCCTTTGTAGACGACGATCCAAAATCGGCAGAAATTATTTCTAAAATGAAGCTTTTATCAGAAGACAACAAAATACAAGATCCAACCATTTTAGCACAAATTAATAGCTAATTTAAAAATAATAAGGGCGTTCCCCACTTAAGGTGGGGCGGGCTTTTGTTGCAAGTCCTCGTGCTATCGCACTGTGGGCTTTACACGCCAATCCCTAACGCGCCAAAAAACTATAAATACGTATGCCACAACTAACACTACAACTTAAAAGACTAGGTAAAAAAAAGGTAAAACAAATACCATTAACCTTAGACGCAACTCCTAATAACTTGCAACAGTTACTGGTAGGTTGTGTAAAAAACCAAGTAGAAGCTTTTAATAAAAAAAGAGTAGAGGTTAATGTAGTTGGTTTTTTAAGTCCGGCAGAAATACAAGAACAAGCCCAGAGTGGTAAAGTAGATTTTGGCGATTTAGCAAATAAAGATTTAGCTGTAGAACAAGAAGCTATAGATAATGTACTACTTGCTTTTAAAGACGGTCTTTTTGTTGTTTTTGTAGATGGTGATGAAGTTACCAGTTTAGATACTCCTTTACAATTAACAAAAGACAGTGTTGTAGCCTTTATACGTATGACGTTTTTGGTTGGCACTTACTGGTAGTTTTTCGTATAAAGTAAACGTTTTAATTATAAAAAAAGGTAATGAAAAAAATAGTTCTTCTTCTACTTGTATTAAACTTTGGTTGTATGAAAAACATAGCTAAACTGCCTAAGTCTGCTGAAATCACTGTGAAATATAGGGTTTTAGATGAAGAAATAAGCCCTAATAATACAAATTGCGCTAACAAAGTAGCTCCGTATTTACAAATGAAGGACCACGATTGTTCATTTAAAATAGAAGAATTTGAGTTTGATATTGAACGTAAATATGTACTTAACAAGAATGGAAGTTTAAAAGAGTACTGGCGATACTTGGCAGAAGGACCATTAACCTATTCTATGCAGCAACTAAATGGAGATCTAAAGTTTAAGTCACACGAAAAACTAAATAATTTTAATATAAAAGTAAAAGAAGATAGAACAGCAATTATAGACAACAATACTATCTTTAAAATTGAAAGAATTTTTGAAAAAGAAAAGCTAATTTTAATTGAAAAAGGGAACAAAAATATTTTGGGAGGTAGAAGAATTTTGTATGCCTATAAGTAAGACCAACTTAAAAAGAAACAAATATTATGATTTTAGCCTTTGATACTTATTACTACAATAACAAAGCAAAAACAGTAGGTATTAGCTTTCATAATTGGTTCGATGATACTGTTTTTGAAATAAAGGAAGAAATTATAGAAGATGTGCCGGACTATGAACCGGGTGCATTTTATAAAAGAGAATTGCCTTGTATTTTAAGTTTGCTTAAACAGTATAACTTAGAAGATGTTGAGTTAGTAATAGTAGATAGTTATGTTTTATTAGATGATGACGGAAAATTAGGTTTAGGTGGACATTTATATAATAGTCTAGATAAAAAAATTCCTATTGTTGGTGTTGCAAAATCTAGTTTTCATTTAAATAAAACAAACAGTAAGCCTCTTTTAAGGGGAGACAGTATAAAGCCACTTTACATATCTGCTATAGGTATAAATTTAGATGAGGCTTATGAGTTAGTTAAATCTATGCACGGTAATTACAGAATGCCAACCTTATTGCAGATTTTAGATACCAAAACAAAAGAAAAATAATTACACTATTACTCTGTTTTTTAGACTTTTCTAAAAAGTAATATCCCTGAAAAAAGGGGTTTATATAACAATGTATTGCTGTAAATTGCGATCAATTAATTGGTGTATAATTGTTATGGTAAAGAATAAAATTGTTTTAATGTTTTTATTTATTGTTAGCATAGCATGTGCACAGCAAAAAACAGAAGACGTTTCTTTAAAAGAAATGAAACAAGTATGGGCTACTTTTTTATCAACCTTAAAAACAAAAGACACTGTAAAGTTTAAGCAATTATCTGCTTTAAAAATTAGATGTTATAACTGTTTAGAGAATACTCTAAAAGAGCAAAAGAAATTGGCTTACTCTAGAGATAATGATGAGGATTGGTATGCTAAAATTTATGAGCAAGATATTTACATTCCTATAACAAAATTTTTAGCAGAAGATTACAACCTAATTTTTACACATCACTTTATTGGACTTTTAGCAGAAAGCGAAACTATTTATGTAAACCACGCAATAGAAGCGGTTAATTACATAGAGGTTTTAGTAACTACCACTAAACCAACTAAGTTTCATGAAGGTGGCCAACATACATTTAGATTTGTAAAACAAAACAAAATTTGGGTTTTAGATGAACTAAGTACAATTCCTTAAAAAAATAAAATATGGTAGAAATAAAATCTTTAGTAATGGCTATAATTAGCTTTTTTATACAAGGAGAAGTTCCTCTTGTTAGTACAGATACAGTGTTTTTTGTAGATGTAGAATCTAAAACAATAACTATAGAGCAACATAATTTATCTACAATTAAAGAGCAAGAAGAAGCTGCTACTGTTGGTTTAAAATTAGCTATGGAACAAACATCTTTAGACGACTCTTTACAAGGTTTAACATTAATATCTAAAAAGATCTATGAAAAAGATAATACGCTTAATGCAACCATAAAATTAAGTTACAATTCTATAAAATACATTACATCTTTAGGGTTTCATTTAAATACAGATGGTACGTATGCTTATTATAAAAATAATACAATAGAGTTACTAACTGATAATGGAGTAGAAGAGGAGCATCAATATAATTTTAAAGCAGATCAAAATATAAAATTTAAAATAACACCAATTATTTATAAAGACGTTAAACTAATTTCTTTAGCTCCAGCTTGGAATAAAAAACAATATTAATACAGTAGTAATGAAATCAGAAGAAAATAAACTATTAGAATTGCAGAGAATACCAGAAACAAAGCTTAATGTGGTATTAGAAGAATACCTAAAATTTATGTCTAGTACAAAGTACATTCGCTATGTTCTGCTGCTTTTTGGTGCATTAGTGTTGTTATATAATGTATTTATAGCTGGCAAATCATATTCTTACTCAGATTATAACACTATAAAAACATCTGTTATTTTAATATGCTGCATATTTATAATAGTATTATTAGTTTTTGCAGGTGTTTATTTTACTAAACAATTAAAAGTAAAAGGTAAGTTAAAAGAAATAGCAGAGTATAATAATCTAGACTTTAAAAAGGTACGTAAAGAATTTAATATTTATGTAAAAGAGGCCTTAGGAGGATATCCAATATAGTTAAAAATAAAAAATAACCACAAAACACTAACCTTATGAAAAAAAATACAATAATATGCTTAGCTATTACAACAATATTATTAACGTTATCTGCATCATGTAGTTTTAACAAATCTGTAAAAAAAAACTTTAGTATAGGTTTAATCACTAAAGGAGATGGTATAAATGTAGATGAGGTAGAAGTTACTTTAGATGACCACATCCTAGACGATAATACATTGATTTATGGTAAAACATTAGTAACAACCTTTAAGTCTGTAGATGGTTTTACAGAAGAAAACGGAAAATACTACCCAAATTTAGCGGTATCTTTAGTTTCTAAAGCAGGAGACACAGTTTTAAAACAGGCTAATTTATTGCCAAATTCTAACAAAGGTTTAAATTTAGATATGAAAGATTTAAGAGGGCAAGTTAGTTTTGCAAACCCTATTTTTTCTGACAAAACCTACACATTGGTATATACATTAACAGATCTAAAAGGAGAAGGAGTATTAACATCTACTATGGATGTTGAGCTGGTTAAAGACCCAGATATTAAGATTGATGCAGAAAAACTAGAGTATAAAGAGTCTTATTTGTTTTCTCCAGAGCGTAAGTCTGTGATTACCAACAGAAAAGTTGGGTTTAATGATAAAATGTTGTTTATATTTGAAGGCCTTAAAGGATTTACTAATAAAAATGGTGCTGTAGAACTGGGTATGACAATGGTTGTTAAAGATGATGACGGCCGTGTTATATTAGACCAACCAGATCTATTTTTAAACCAAAAAGTTAACCCAGCACTGGTAGAACAATCAATACAGGCTTCTTTAATTTTAACTAAAGGAGCTATTAGTAACCCTGTAAAATGGCAAGTGAAAATTTGGGATAAAAATAGTGATGCAACAATTACAGCCAAAACCTTTTTAGAGGTAGAGTAATTTGTAGTATTACGCAAGAATAAATTAAACACAACTAACCATTGGAAGAATTAATTTTAGATGCATTATTTCAAGACTTTAAAGAAAGAGAAGTTTTGAAGGTTTCACCTTTTGGAGATATTTTTTTTAAGGAAGATGACTTAAAAGGAGGAAAAGTGTATTCCGTTTGTCAAATTTTACCTCCAACCAGACCAGTAGATAATCCAGCAAAAAAAGGAGAATTTATGTTTTTGTGTCAGGTTATTGCTTTTGATGAGGATACTTTTCAGCAGTTTTTAACTGTAAAAAGAAAGTCCTTTTTTTTTAAACGCAATGTGCCAGAACAAATACAAAATTTATACGATGCTTTAATTACTAGGTTTGGGTTACGGTTAGAGCTTAAAAAGAGATTAGGAAAAATTAGCAAAGACCAAGTTTACGGCTATTGTGCATCAGACCCATATAACAGTACAAACCCCAATGCAGAAAAGGTAGATTTGTCTGTATACCATAAGGAGGTTTTAAAATATATAGAGAAAAACCCAAGGCAATTTTATTCAGATATTTGGGAGTTAAATAGTGAAAACGATTTTGGACTAGCAACCCAAAAATTATACTATGGTTATGGTTTTGAGTTGCCACGTGGTATTTTTGAGTGTAACAACCTAAGATGTTTAGCAGTGTCTAATCAAACTGTAAAAGATTTATATCCAGGTATTTTAAAGTTAAAATCACTTAATGAGCTAACCTTGCGTAATGTTAGTTTAATGGCTCCAGACTTAATTAATAAACTTTATAAGTTTAAGTATTTAGTGTCATTAACAATTTCTAGAGATGGAGATTATTACAGTGTGCCATTAAATGGTTTGCCTCCAAAATTAGAACAAATAAATAGTCTAAAATATTTAGATTTCTCAGGTAATAAAAGTCCGCTTTGGTCTTCTGTTGTTAAAATTACGGGCTTAAAAACCCTTAATTTATCTAATACATCATTAACTAGAATAACATCAAGAATAAAAAACCTAAACCGTTTAGAAGAGTTAGATTTGTCTAACAACAAAATAACAGAACTGCCAGAGAGCTTGGTTACTTTAAAGCGTTTAAAAGTATTAAGGTTAAATAATAATCCGCTTTTAACGTTGCCAAATTGGATAGGGAAACTTAAGCAATTAGAGGTTTTAGATTTGCAAGAAACACAACTTACTACACTGCCAGATAGTATTTATAACCTTACCAATTTAAAAGAACTTAATTTAAGGAAAAACCCTTTTAAAGATTTGCCACAGTCATTAGTTAAAATACCTATGAATGTATTAAAACTAGAAATGCAAAATAAGGCATTGTTTAGTGAAGAGGTTAAGCTAAAGTTAGAACAATTACCAGATGGTGATTGCTATTTTGAGTCTGACTTTAACTTTAAATTAATGGTAATAAATAAGTTAATGTACATAGATGAGGTTTTGTATCCTAAATTTAATGTTCATTTTTTTGCCAAAAATTATAAAGATCGTACTATAAATATTGAGGAAGAAGGGTATAAAATAATACCAGAAGTTGCAGCTTATTTTAAAAAGTTACCAATTCCGTCATCATTATTGTTAGATATTGTAGAGTTACAACCAGATGGAGGAGATGAAATTTACGCCCAATTAATTCCGTTTTGGAGCGGAGAAGATGATTGTTTTGATGTAAAATCTATAGCGGACATTAAATATTTACCAAGTTTAAAAGTTACCAATTCTATGAATTTTTCAGATGAATTAGTTGCACAGTTAGAGTCAAAAAATATAACGGTAAAACGTTATTAAAAAAAGCAACTTTCTAAATTTGCGAGCAGTTTAGCTACTGTGTGCAAATTCAAAAAATTGCTTTATCAAAACAAAAAAAACTTACTTTTATTTCTTTTCTAAATTTATTTCATTCATTATTTCTGCAAATAATTTGTATGATTTTATACGGTCTGTATGATTGTAAATATTAGTTACAGCAATAACCTCATTAACCTGCGTTTGTTCTAAAAATTCTTTAACCTGTTTTTTTACAGTTGCTTTGCTTCCTATAAAAGAATACTTTAACATTTGGTCTACAGCAGGGTGTTTAAACATTTGTCGTAAATTATCAGTCATTTTTACAGGAGGTAACATAAAATCTCTTTGATTGGTAAGTAAACCAACAATAATTTTAAGTAAAGATGTAGATATGTTTTCTGCTTCTTCATCTGTATCTGCCACAATAACATTTACACCAGCCATTGTATAAGGTGCTTTTAATGTAGTAGAAGGTGTAAATTCTTCGTTGTAAATTTTTAAAGCATCGTGTAGCTTAGCAGTAGCAAAATGGCTAGCAAAAGCATAAGGCAAGCCTTTTCTAGATGATAAATGTGCA
This sequence comes from Cellulophaga geojensis KL-A, assembly GCF_000568425.1. NCBI lineage: Bacteria > Pseudomonadati > Bacteroidota > Flavobacteriia > Flavobacteriales > Flavobacteriaceae > Cellulophaga > Cellulophaga geojensis. The sequence continues at coordinate 128,039 of NZ_ARZX01000001.1, read as the reverse complement.
CTGTCTGTACTAGAGCCTAAAATATATAAAGGTACATGAACACCTTCTGCAACAGTAGCTCTAACTTTAGAGTTCTTGTTATCTGCAGAAAAATATTGTTGTATTTGTGCTACTTCTTCAGGGAAAGAGTGTGCTGCCTGTGTATGGTTTGGTCTTATGGCGTGTGCCGTTTCAGGGTCTGTTCCAGGAGCTCTACCCAAACCTAAATCTATACGGTTTTGGTACAGTGTACCAAGTGTGCCAAACTGTTCTGCAACAATTAAAGGTGAGTGGTTTGGTAGCATAATACCACCAGAGCCTACACGTATTGTTTTTGTGTTTTCTGCAACATTACCAATTAAAACTGCAGTAGCAGAACTACCAATAGTTATAGAGTTATGATGCTCTGCAAGCCAAAAACGCTTGTAACCAAAGGTTTCGGCATTTTGCGCAAGATCTACGCTATTTTTAAATGTGGTTTGTAAAGAATTACCCTTAGATACTATGGCTAGTTCTAAAACCGAGTATGCTATTTTTTTTGATGACATTTTTTTCTGTTTGTTGCTGTTATTTTAAGAAAGTAACAGTTTTTTTGAACTTTATTTTGTCGTACTAAAGACCTATTAATTACACCTATATAGTTGAGTGTAAATTATGAACTACAAAAGTACAATTAAGCAATAAATAACACGGCTATTTTAAGATGTGTTATGACTTATTTAAGTCAAGTTTAGGAATAATGCAGAAACTATTCTAAAAGTTTAGCGCTCAACTGTCTTGTAATAAGAATACTACGTTTTTTATATTTAAATTGTGAATATCTATTTGCGTAATTACAATCTATTTTTTTTAGTAACGGTTATATTTGGCTTCCCAAAAAAAATAAAAATTATGAGCGCAACTTGGTACGAATGCAAAGTAAAATATAGAAAAATGAGCGACACTGGAGCTCAAAAAGTAACAACAGAACCTTATTTGGTAGATGCAATTTCTTATACAGAGGCAGAAACTAGAATTAATGAGGAAATGAAAGCATACATTAGTGATGAGTTTAAAATAACAAACATAAAAGTTGCAAATTTTGCAGAAATTCATCCGTTTGAAAATACAGACCGTTGGTTTAAAAGTAAAGTTTCTTTAATTGCTTTTGATGAGGAAAGTGGTAAAGAACGTAAAACAAATATGTATTTATTGGTACAAGCTAACGATGTTAAAGAAGCTTACGATAATACCGTTGCTGTAATGAAAGACACTATGGGTGAATATACTATACCTGCAATTACGGAGTCTCCTATTATGGATGTTTTTCCTTACTTTTCTGGTGAAGAAGGAGAACTAGATCGTATTCATAAATTTAACGAGATAAAAGATTCTGTTCCTGAGGTTGAAGAAACAGAAGAGGCTAAAGAAATTTTAGAAGATGAAGCGTTAGCACTTGTTAGTGCAGACGTAGATTTGGATGAAGAAGAGTAGTAATTAGTTACTCTTTTATAAATAAAAAAACCAGGATAATAAGTAAATTATTATCCTGGTTTTTATGTTTTAAGTTTATTGTAATTTACAATAAGCCTGCTCTTTCTAATAAAGCTTCAACTTTTGGTTCTGCACCTCTAAAACGTTTGTATAAAACCATTGGGTTTTCTGTGCCTCCTTTAGACAATACATTGTCTTTAAATTTAGTAGCTACGTCTTTGTTAAAAATCCCTTCTTCTTTAAAGTAAGCAAATGCATCGGCATCTAAAACTTCTGCCCATTTGTAACTGTAATACCCAGAAGAATATCCTCCTTGGAAAATATGAGAAAAAGCAGTGCTCATACAAGTTTCTGCTGTGCTAGGGTATAAATCTGTGCCTGTAAAAGCTTTCTCTTCTTGTGCTTTTACATTTGTAAAGTTTGTTGGGGCTACACCGTGCCAAGACATATCTAACAGGCCAAAACTTAATTGGCGTAAGGTTTGCATACCTTCTTGAAAAGTAGCAGATTCTTTTATTTTTTGTACCAACTCCATTGGTATAACTTCTCCTGTTTGGTAATGAGTAGCAAAAAGCTCTAAGGCTTCTTTTTCATAACACCAGTTTTCTAAAACCTGACTTGGTAACTCTACAAAATCCCAATACACAGATGTGCCAGATAAGCTAGGATAAGTGGTGTTTGCTAGCATACCGTGTAAACCGTGACCAAACTCATGAAACAATGTAGTAACCTCGTTAAAAGTTAATAACGATGGTTTAGTGTCTGTAGGTTTTGTAAAATTACATACGTTAGATATATGCGGACGTACGTTTACACCATCTTTTATATATTGTGGTTTGTAAGACGTCATCCAAGCACCACCACGCTTGCCAGATCTTGGGTGAAAATCTGCGTAAAATAAAGATACAAAAGTATTTTCTGCGTCAAACACCTCATATGTTTTTACGTCTTCATGGTATTTGTCTACATTGGTAACTTCTTTAAATTGTAAGCCAAATAATTTTTCGGCTACTTTAAAAACACCGGCAATTACATTTTCTAGTTTAAAGTAAGGTTTTAGTATTTCATCATCTAAATTAAAGAGTTTTTGCTTTAGTTTTTCTGAGTAATAAGCACCATCCCATTTTTGTAATTGGTCTATACCATCTAATTCCTTAGCAAAATCTTCAAGCTGTTTAAACTCGCGTTCAGCAGCTGGTTTTGCTTTTTCTAATAATTCGTTTAAAAAAGAATGTACTTTTTCTGGCGTTTCTGCCATACGTTCTTCTAGTACAAAATTTGCGTGTGTTTTATACCCAAGTAAATTGGCACGCTCGTGGCGTAATTTTGCTATTTTTAATACATTTTCTTGGTTGTCTAGCTCATCACCTTTAAACGCTTTACTGCCAAAGGCTAATGATAATTTTTTACGAAGTTCTCTGTTTTTAGCATACTTCATAAAAGGTATATAGCTAGGATAATCTAATGTTATTAACCAACCATCTAAATCTTTAGATTTGGCTAGTTGCGCAGCAGCTTCTTTTTCTCCTTCTGGCAAACCATCTAAATCTTCTTCATTAGTTAAATGCATTTTAAATTTATTGGTTTCTGCCAATACATTTTCTCCAAACTTTAGTTTAAGTTTAGATAATTCTGCATCTATTTCTCTAAGTCTAGTTTTTTTATCTTCAGCCAAGTTTGCTCCGTTTCTGCTAAACCCTTTGTACCTTTTGTCTAACAATGTTTGTTGCTCTACAGTTAGATCTAAATTGTCTTTTTGCTCATAAACAGCTTTAACTCTTTTAAATAAAGCTTCGTTTAAAGTAATATCATTACCAAACTCAGACAATAAAGGAGAAACTTCCTGTGCTATTTTCTGAATTTTTTCATTAGTTTCCGCAGAATTTAAATTAAAAAATACGCTTGAAATACGGTCTAATTGCTGACCAGCAAAATCTAGAGCTTCAATAGTATTTTTAAATGTAGGAGCGTTAGTGTTATTTGTTATAGCATCTATTTCTGCTCTTGCATCTGCCATAGCTTGTGTAAAAGCAGGCATAAAATGCTCGTTTTCTATTTTGGAAAATGGTGCAGTATCAAAAGGGGATAATAATGGATTCATTAATTGTATACTTTGTGTGTAAATTAGTGTTTTATGTTATAACAAAGTTATTAATTAAAAAACGAATATTTTACTTGCTCTATTTTTATTCTAGCATAGCTAATCACAACTATTAAAATACAATTTAAAAATAAGTTAACATTGTAAATATAAGTTGTCTTTTAAATAAAAAATATGTTTGCTTTTTTTAATAGTTAGATAATGATTTGTAAAAAACTAAAGGATGAGGATTTTAAAATTTTGTATGATTTTTTTAATAACTCATATAAAATAAATGAAGAAATATTTAATGTTGTTAAGAGTTTTTGTATAAAAAGGGTTTATCAAAAAGGGGAATGTATACTTAAAGGAGGAGAGATAGAGCAATATTCTAATGTTGTAATTAAAGGTGTAGTGCATCAATACATTGTTGATATTGATAAGGAAGTAACGACAAATTTAACCCCGGCAGGTTTAGGTTTTAATAGTTTAGTGAGCTACGTTAATCAAGTGCCTACAGAAGAAATACAAGAAGCATTAACTGATGTTGAATTAATAAGTTTAAAGAAAGAGCATATAGAAGAAATACTTAAAAATTATAATGAAATAGGAATTCTTCTATACAGACTGCATGAAGATATATTGTTAGACAGAGAAAATAGAATGCATTTGCTACAATATAGGAGTGCAGCAAAACGATTTAAATATTTTTATGAAAATGTAGAAAGGTCTAAATTAATTATACAGCATACACCAGATAAGCATATAGCTAGGTATTTAAAAATGAATCCGCAACAATACAGTAAGGAAAAAAATATTTTTTATAAAAGTTTATAAGCAATAGTTATCTGTACATAACTTATTGTTGATCTGAAATAGTTTGTTTTGTCCTATTAAAAAATCTAAACAAAACATTTATGAAATTCCCAAATTTTACCATACTACTTTTAACCATACTACTGTTTTTTGGTTGTTCTAAGGAAGAAGACAAACTACCACCAGATCCTGTAAAAGGAGATTTACAAATTTTAAGCTTTCAGTTTTTAGCAGATAACAACTCTTCAATATCAAATGACGTAATAGGTGAAATTAATGAAGATGAAAATAAAATTTATTTAAGTTTACCATTTAATACATCTGTAACTTCATTAACTCCAACAATAACAATTACTAATGGTGCTACAATCACCCCTGGTAATAATACAACACAAGATTTTTTAGAACCTATAGATTATGTGCTTTCTAAAGCTGGGCTTAACAACGTTACTTATTCAGTTATTGTAACTTTAGAAGAAGAGCAAGAAGAAAGTGATGCTTCAGTTTTAAACTTTTCTTTTTTAAAGGAAAATAATGCTAGTTTATCTGATAATTATGAAGCTGTAATTGAAAATAATGAGATTAAATTACAAATATCAGAAAAAGAAGATTTACAGAGCATTATTCCAATAATTGAAATTTCCGAAGGAGCTACAATATCACCAACAATTGATACTGGTATAGACTTTAGAAATGATGTTGTATTTGCTGTAACCTCTGAAAACGGTGAAGTACAAAAAGAGTATACAGTAAAAATAGTAAGGTTAAGGAGTGTTAAGGATGTTGTTAAATTTGAGGTTACTATTGATGATAAAGCATTTGAAGCAATTATTAATAATGATTTAAATGAGATTAGATTGAAAGTTCCTGAAGGTACAGATATTACCAGCTTAACTCCAGAAACTCAATTGTCAGATAAAGCTGAAGTCTCACCTTTAAGTGGAACATCTCAAAATTTTTCTAATCCTGTTATTTATACAGTAACAGCTGAAGATGGTTCAGAAAAAGAATATACTGTTTATGTGGGTTTTTTAAGTCCTTTAGAGTCAGATAGGCAGTTTTTAGAAGAATTGTATAACGTAAACGAAGCTTATAACTCACCATCATTTTATTTAGATTGGGATTTAGAGGCCTCTACAATGCAAAACTGGGAAGGCGTTACAATTGTTGATGGTAGAGTGTCAAAACTTGTGATTTCTGGAGTAAGCATCAATGAAATTCCTGTTAGCATAACCGCTTTAAATCAATTAAAAACCTTAACTATTTCTGGAAAAAGTTTAGCTATTTTACCACCAGAAATAGGGAGCTTAGAACATTTAGAAACATTGACTTTATACGATAATCAGTTAACAAGTTTACCCATAGAAATAGGAAACCTACAGTCTTTAAAAGGATTATTTTTAAGAAATAATTTATTAGAACAATTACCTGTAGAATTAGGAAACTTAAATAATTTATCAATTTTAGAAGTTCAAAATAATAATTTAAACAAATTACCAGTAGAAATTTCTAATATTCCTAATTTGCTGTTGTTAAATATTACCAATAACCCTTTAACAGAAATACCACAAGAAATATGTGAAATGACCACAGAAGGAGGAAGACAGATTACAATTTCAAAAGATACTGACGATGAATGCAAGTAACAAACTCACTAATGAAAAAGTTTATAATTGTTTTTAGTATAGTACTTATTTACGCATGCAGTAAAACAGATGCAGCGGACAATATACCAGACGTAGTACCTGATGATGAAATTATTACCATACCCGTGGTTGTTCATATTGTTAATTATGCTCCAAATCCTTTTGATATTAGTGATGAAAAGATTTTTTCACAAATAGCTGTACTCAATAAAGATTTTAGAAAGCGAAATGTAGATGTTACTAATGTACCTGATGAGTTTGTTCATTTAGCGGCAGATACTAAAATTCAGTTTAAATTAGCAGTTATTGATCCTTTAGGTAACGCAACAACAGGCATAATAAGATCATCTAGCGAGGTTACAGGTTGGGACGGAAAGACATCTGTGTTTGATGAAACAGCAATAGAAAATTTTAAACTTTATTATTCAGATAAAGGAGGCCAAGATGCTTGGCAAAAAAACTATTTAAATATATGGATTGCAGATTTAAGTGATCGTCATGGTAATTTGGGTCTAGGAGGTTATGCAACTTTTCCTGGAGCAGACCCAAGAATAGATGGTGTTGTAATAGATCCAAGAGTATTTGGAACCTTACCTCCTTTAATTAAAAATTTTGATTTAGGAAGAACGTTAACTCATGAAATAGGTCATTGGCTTAATTTACTACATATTTATGGTAAAGACGGAGATTGTGAAGAGGGTGATTTAATAGATGATACTCCCACTCAAAAATCACAATATTTAGGTGTGCCTAGTTATCCTCAAAATTCATGCGAAACAAATGATATGTATATGAATTTTATGGACAGGGTTAATGACAATGCAATGTATATGTTTACCCACGGTCAAAAAAAAAGAATGCGTTCTGTATTTAATAAAAATAAAGCAAGGAGGTCTTTGTATATAAGCTCAAAATAATTGTAAACAAAACATTTATATTAATTGAGAGGTGATCTTTTTACATAAAATTTTATTCTAATTCAAAAGATAAAGGTGAGAAGGTAATCCCAGGTTTTGGAAAAATAGAGAGTTATTACAAAAAAATACTTATCCTGAAATATTTAAATTTGATATAAGCATTAATTTTTACTTCTTGGAACGAAGGTGCACCATAAACACAAAATTTGTAAGGTTGATGATGTAGTTTTAACATAAGATGTTCTTCATAAAAAATCTAAAGGAAATAGTTATGTAAGAATACAATAAAATAAAAAAGCAAGTACAGTAATGTACTTGCTTTTAATTTATTTGTTTATGCTTTTAGCTCCTTCAATAACTTTTTGTTTTAATCCTTCTTTGTAAAAAATAACTTTATCTAACACACATTTATCTGACGCTCCAATTATTTGTGCAGCTAAAATACCTGCGTTTTTTGCACCATTTAAAGCAACAGTTGCAACTGGTACACCACCTGGCATTTGTAAAATAGACAAAACAGAATCCCAACCATCTATAGAGTTGCTACTTTTTACAGGAACACCAATAACTGGTAAAGGAGACATAGATGCTACCATACCTGGTAAATGTGCAGCACCACCAGCACCAGCAATAATAACACTATAACCATTTGTATGTGCATTTTTGCTAAAGTCGAATAATTTTTCTGGGGTACGGTGAGCAGAAACAATATCTACATCTACCTCAATATCAAAACCTTTTAAAATATCTATTGCGTCTTGCATTACAGGAAGGTCACTTGTGCTTCCCATTACTACGGCTACTTTGCTCATAATTTATTCGCTTATTACTTTAATTGTATTTTTTACTTGCTCTGCTATTTCACGAGCCTTATCTATATCTTTATTTACAATAGTTACGTGTCCCATTTTACGAAAAGGTCTTGTTTCCTTTTTGCCGTAAATATGTGGTGTAACTCCTTCTAATTTTAAAATGTCTTCCATATTTTGGTACACTACATTGCCAGTATACCCTTCTGCGCCAACAAGGTTTACCATAATACCAGCTACTTTACTTTTTGTATCGCCTAATGGCAAACCAAGTATAGCACGTATATGTTGTTCAAACTGGTTGGTGTAGCTAGCTTCAATACTATAATGTCCACTATTGTGTGGTCTAGGGGCAACCTCATTCACTAATATTTCATCCTCATTTGTTTGAAACATTTCTACAGCCAATAAACCAACGTGTTTAATTTTATCTGCTACTTGCAAAGCCACTTTTTGTGCTTTTTGGGCAACAGCGTCTGGTATTCTAGCCGGACAAATAACATATTCTACCTGGTTGGCTTCTGGGTGAAACTCCATTTCTACCACAGGGTATGTTTTAACTTCTCCGTTACTACTACGAGCAACAATTACAGCAAGTTCGTTTTTAAACGGTACCATATCTTCTGCAATACACTCTACATTTGGCAAACCTTCTAAGTCAGAAAAATTACGCACAACTTTAACACCTTGGCCATCATAACCAAACTGTGCACATTTCCAAACAAACGGAAAATTTAACCCTCCATTTTCTATACTGTCTTTAATTTCACTGGTGTAAGCAAACCTGTGAAAATCTGCAGTAGGTATATTATTGTCTACATAAAATAATTTTTGAGTAGCCTTATTATGTATAATTCGCAAAGCACTAGTTGGTGGGTATACTTTTTTACCTTCGTCTTCTAATTTTTCAAGCGCAGATAAATTTACGTTTTCAATTTCAATAGTAAGTATGTCTACCGTTTTACCAAAATTGTAAACGGTGTCAAAATCTAAAATATTACCCTTAACAAATTGATTGCAAGCTATGCTAGATGGTGCATCTTCTGAAGCCTCTAAAACCTTGGTAAATATGTCTAGTTTACGGGTTTCATAAAGCATCATTTTTCCTAATTGGCCACCACCTAAGATGCCCAGTTTAAAATCTGAAGAAAAAAAGTTCATTTTTGTAATTTTAGCAGTATTGTTAACTTGGTAACAAAAATACACTTAAATCTTAAAACTGCTCTTGTATATCCTAAAAAGAGAAATCAAAATGGTATATTTGCGCTTTTACTAAAAGAACATTCAATTGATTAAGCTACACGACAAATATTTTAGACCTTATTTAACAGAGCAAGAAATATTAGCTGCAGTTAAAAAAATTGCAGGTCAGATTGCCGAAGACTATAAAAACGAGACTCCGGTATTTATTGGTGTACTTAATGGTTCTTTTATGTTTGTAGCAGATTTATTAAAAGAGTACCAACACAATTGTGAGGTTTCTTTTGTTAGATTAAGCTCTTACAGTGGCTTGTCTTCTACAGGTATTGTAGAAACACTTATAGACGTGTCTGATACTATAGAAGGTAGAAGCGTAATAATACTAGAAGATGTTATAGATACTGGCCGTACTGTAAAACAACTAGTGCATATGTTTAGCAATAGTAATGTAAAGGAGTTTAAAATTGCAACATTATTTTACAAACCATCTGTATATTCTGGAGAGTATAATATAGACTATGTAGGTATAGAAATACCAAATAAATTTATTGTAGGTTACGGGCTAGATTATAATGAGCTTGGTAGAAACCTAAGAGAAGTGTATCAACTAAATCAAAATAATATGATAAATCTTGTACTATTCGGGAAACCGGGAGCTGGCAAGGGCACACAGGCAAATTTTTTAAAAGAACAGTACAATTTAAAACATATTTCTACAGGAGATGTGTTTCGTTACAATATAAAAAATGGTACAGAATTAGGTACGTTGGCAAAATCTTTTATAGATAAGGGTGAGTTGGTACCAGATGAGGTAACTATAAATATGTTAAAGGAAGAAGTAGAAAAAAATCCTGATGCTAGTGGATTTATTTTTGATGGTTTCCCAAGAACAACAGCACAAGCAGAAGCATTAGATAACTTTTTATCTACTAAAGATATGAAGATAGATGCAACTATTGCTTTAGATGCTAATGATGAAGTTTTAATACAGCGTTTATTAGAGCGTGGTAAAGTTAGCGGTAGATCTGATGACCAAGACGAAAGTAAAATTCGTAACAGGTTTGAAGAGTACAACCAAAAAACAGCTCCTTTACAAGCGTATTATAACAAGCAAGGTAAGTTTCATACCGTTAATGGTATAGGAGAAATAAAAGAAATTACAACTAGGCTAAGTAAAGTAATAGATACTTTATAACCTAAACACTTATTATATTAATTCCATAACCTAAAACAATGACCGAGGGTAATTTTGTAGACTATGTAAAGATGACGGTTTCTTCTGGTAACGGAGGTAAAGGCTCTGTGCACTTGCATAGAGAAAAGTATATTACCAAGGGTGGTCCAGATGGTGGTGATGGTGGCCGTGGTGGTCATATTATTTTACGTGGTAATAAAAACTTATGGACTTTATTAAATTATAAAGTACAAAGGCATTTTAAAGCCGGACACGGAGAACACGGTAGTAAAGGCCGTAGTACAGGAGCAGATGGCGAAGACGTTTTTATGGATGTACCATTAGGTACCGTAGTTAGAAATACAGAAACTAACGAAATTGTTTTAGAAGTTACAGAACACGGAGAAGAAGTTATACTACTTAAAGGTGGTTTAGGTGGCCGTGGTAACTGGCACTTTAAAAGTAGTACCAACCAAACACCAAGGTATGCACAACCTGGTTTACCTGGAGAAGAAATGCAAATTACCTTAGAGCTAAAAGTATTAGCAGATGTTGGTTTAGTTGGTTTTCCTAATGCAGGTAAATCTACGTTGCTATCTGTATTAACTTCTGCAAAACCTAAAATTGCAGATTATGAGTTTACTACATTAAAACCAAACTTAGGAATTGTAAAGTACAGAGACTTTCAAAGTTTTGTAATGGCAGATATTCCTGGTATTATAGAGGGTGCTGCAGAAGGTAAGGGCCTAGGTCATTACTTTTTAAGACATATAGAGCGTAATGCTACATTATTATTTTTAATACCTGCAGATAGTAAAGATATTGGTAAGGAGTACAGAATACTTTTAAATGAACTTAAAAGGTATAATCCAGAACTTATAGATAAAGAACGTTTTGTAGTAATTTCTAAAAGTGATATGCTAGATGATGAACTTATTGCAGAAATGAGTGCAGAGTTAGATAAAGATTTAGACGGTGCTACTTATATGTTTATTTCTTCTGTTGCACAACAAGGATTACAAGAGTTAAAAGATAAATTGTGGCAACAGCTAAACAATTAATGAGTTACATTGTAGGGTATTATTAAATCTTTTTAATAACTTTAAAAGACCATACCTCTTATTTATACCGTATAATAAGTAAGATTAATTAAATACATACCAATGAAAAACTACATATCTCTACTATTTATTATACTGTTGGTTTCATGCAATACTGTACGTGTAAATTATGATTATGATAAAGATTTAGACTTTACAGCGTATACTACTTATGGTTTTTATAGAGATATGAATACTGGTTTAAATGATTTAGATACCAAGCGCCTATTAAATGCTATAGAAGATGTTATGCGCACCAAAGGTTTTAAATTGGCAGAAGAACCAGAACTTTATATTAACATTACTGCACAAGTATATAAAGGAGCACCAAGCAACTCTGTTGGTGTTGGCTTAGGTGGTGGCGGTAACAATATTGGTGGCGGCCTATCTGTAGGAGTTCCAATTGGTGGTGCCCAGTTGCAACGCGAAATTACCTTTGACTTTATAGACGTACAACGAGATGCTTTGGTTTGGCAAGCTGTAAGTGTTAGTGGTTATAAAGAAAACCAAACCCCAGAAGCCAAAGAACTTAAACTACTGCAAATAGTAGAAAAAGCACTAAGTAAATACCCGCCTAAGGTAAAATAGTTGTTAGTTTGTTTGCTGCAAACTAAGTAGTTATGTACTGCAAATACAGCAATTTCAATTCAATTCTTCAAAATTACCGTTCGCAATTCTTAAATTACCGTTTGTCATAAAACGGATTTTTTTAGGGATAAGTTGCTATACCTTTACATCATAATTAAACTACTAATAATAACCTTAAATTTTAGTATTATGAAAAATAGAATAGCAATCATCAAAAAAGCAGAACAAATTAAAGCCTTATTAATATGTAGCATTATAGCAATAGTGCCAGTATACCACGTAGGCTACAAATTAGGCGGTGCTATTGTACAGTTATTTGTGTAATAAACCAAGGTGTTAACGTGTATTACCGTTTAGGTTTTAAATACTACCGTTCATCATAAATTACCTAAAAAGACATTTAAACTATTTTATTTTTGAATCATCAATCAAAAAACAAATCATCAATCAATCAACAACAGTTCATTAATAAATAGTTCATTAATAAATAGTTCATCAATCAAAATCATCATTTTTAAAAACTAACAGTTATGCAGAAACCAACAACCCAAACCCAAAAAGTAAATACAATTGCTTATGGTATTTTAATTAGCACTTTTGCACTTGCACTACTTTTTGGTTTAGGTTACAACTTTGGTAAACTTTTGTACTACTTAGGATTTTAAAAACAACTAATCAACTATTAACCATCAATCTAAAAAAAACATTATGATACTACTAGCAGAATTATTGATTGTCGTAATTTTAAACATTATCGCTTAAACAAAAATATATAGCCTTTACAGCGTATTAATGTATTAGAATAAAATTTAATGAAACTTATAAATAACTGGAAATACTGGGTTTTTGCCTTAATAGGGTGGTTGGTTTTAATACTATCTACACTAACTTTTGACAAAGTCTCATACGGATTAGAATATGCAAACCAAAATGAATATTACGGTTATATAAGTTACTTAATAGGAGAAGGTATTGCATGTGGCTTACTAGCATATGCAATGTCTTTTATATTGTTATATTATATAGAAAAGCACATTACATTTGGGAATCTTAAAAAACGAAATGTAGTTAGTTTGGTATTGCTTTTTATTGGAGTTCAAATAATATACTCCTTAATTTTATGGCCAATGTTAGATGTGGTTCAGAGTATTTCTAGTTTTGAATCAGAAAAAAGCTTAACAGACTCTATAAATTGGTTTATGCGTTTAACAAATATACCATTCTTTTCTGCAATGTTTGTGATATGGATTTTTATAGTATTAGTAATAAAAGCTTATGACTACAACAAAAACATTACGTTAAAACAGTTTAAACTAGAGGGGAGTTTAAAAGAATCGCAATTAAACTCTTTAAAAGGACAAATTAATCCTCATTTTATGTTTAATAGCTTAAATAATATTAGAGGATTAATGTTAGAAGATGTTGGTAAGTCTAGAGAAATGCTTACAAAACTGTCTGAAATGCTTAGGTATTCATTAATTAAGAACGATGTAAATTCTATTGCTTTAGAAGAAGAGTTAGATATGGTAGAAAACTATATTGCTTTGTCTAAAATACAGTTTGAAGATAGATTAGAATTTGTAAAAGAAGTAGATCCTAATTCGCTTTCTGTGTCCATACCTCCAATGATTATACAGTTATTGGTAGAAAATGCGGCAAAGCACGGTATCGCTAATTTAATTAAAGGAGGCACAATAACGTTAATAACTAACAGAACCCATGATTATTTACATATAATAGTACGTAATACGGGTAAATTAAAAATAGCAAAAGGTTCTACGCAATTAGGGCTTAAAAATATAAAACAACGACTACGGTTGTTATACGGAAACTTAGCAGAGTTTTCTATAGGAGAAGTAAATGAAGAGGTAGTAGCAAATATTAAAATACCAATGGTATGAGTATGATTAAAGCAGTTATAGTTGAAGATTCTAGATTGGCTAGAAACGAGTTAAAAGAATTGATTAAAAACCACGGCGATATAGAAATTGTTGGGGAGGCAGAGAATGTAGATGAAGGTTATAAATTAATTAATGAAACCCAACCAGACTTATTGTTTTTGGATATTAATATGCCAGAAAAAGATGGATTTGAGCTCTTAGAAATGTTAGATAAGGTGCCAATTACAGTGTTTACTACAGCTTTTGATGAATATGCCATTAAATCTTTTGAGTATAATGCCTTAGATTACATTTTAAAACCTATAAACGCTAAGCGTTTTGCAAAAGCTATAGAAAAAGTTAAGGCACAACTAGAGGGGTCTATAACAGAAAATGGCCAAGAGAATGCAACTAATGAAGCTAAAGAAAAACTAACAGAAAGTAGTCAGATTTTTATAAAAGATGGAGACAAATGTTGGTTGGTTAAAATAGGAGATATCTCTTTGTTTGAAATAGTGGGTAATTATACACGTGTTTATTTTAAAGGAGAAAAACCAATGTTGTATAAGTCTTTAAACCAAGTTGAAGAAAAATTACCAGAGCATAACTTTTTTAGGGTTAACAGGCAACAGATTATAAATGTAAATTACATTGCTAATGTTGTACCGTGGTTTAATGGTAAACTTAAATTAACAATGAACTCTGGTGAAGAAGTAGAGGTGTCTAGAAGACAGTCTTATATTTTTAAAGATAAAATGAGTATTTAAAAAAGATGCTAAAAAGTAATGACTAAATTGTGGGGAAAAACCACTACTTTTTATACATCTCTTCAGGAAATTAGCCATTAAGCAGGCTTGTATATTTTTACTATCTAATAGTGTATAATTGTATACCTACTTTAAAGTTAATTAAAAATATTTACTTTATAGTATAAAGTATTGTAAAACAATAAATTATAACATTGGTGATAACAGTTTTGCTATTTTATCTCCTAATCTAATATACCAAGGTCTATTAATCCATTTTTCTTTGTCTATTTGTTCTGCATCTAATAGATCGTTGTAAAAAGTTTTGGTTAATTCAGTAGCAATTTCTTCATCATACACAATAGCGTTAACCTCAAAATTAAGTTCAAAGCTTCTGTTGTCCATATTAGCCGTACCAACAATAGCTATTTTTTTATCTGTAACTATAGTTTTTGCATGTACAAACCCTTTTTTATAGCGGTAAACTTCTACGCCTGCATTTAATATTTCTCTGTAATATGCTCTAGAAGCAGCGTTTACTAAAAGGGTGTCTGACTCATAAGGTACAAGTAGTTTAACTTTTAACCCGCTCATTGCAGCAATGTTTAAAGCATCTAATAAACTTTCTCCAGGTATAAAATAAGGTGTGGTAATTAGTATTTCTTCCTCAGCTAAATAAATGGCTTGTAAAATAGAATATAAAATTGTTGGTGAGTTAGAGTCTGGTCCGCTAGCAGCAATTTGTACCAGTTTTGTATCTGTGTATGTAAATGAATTAAAAGGTACATACATCTCTTTCTCTAAAATTAAATTTTGGTTAGAGCAAGAGTTCCAGTCCGATAAAAATATATACTGTAAATAAGTTACCGCCGGACCTTCTAATTTTAAGTGCGTATCTCTCCAAAAAACGGCATCTGTGGTTTGGGTAGAGTTTACATAATTATCACTTACATTTATACCTCCAACAAAACCAATTTTACCATCTATAACAATAATTTTTCTGTGGTTGCGGTAATTAAGACTATTAGCAAAAGCTATTAACTTTATTTTGTAAAAAGGTACAGCTTCAATACCAGCATCTCTTAATCTTTTACTAAGCGTTTTTCTTATTTCAGAACTACCATAATCATCATAAATAAACCTAATTTTAACACCTTCTTTTGCTTTTTTTAGCAGGAGTTTTTCTATGGTATTACCAATTTTATCGTCTCTAAAAATATAATATTCTATGTGTATATGATGCTGGGCTTTTTCAATAGCTTTTAAAACTTCCGGAAATTTATTTTCACCATTGAGTAAAAGTTTTACAGTATTGTTATTTGTAAGCGGACTAGCAGTATCTTTCAATAATAAGTTAACCAATTCTGATCTGCTTTTTGCAGGCTCATTACCATTTTCTAAAACCTCTTTAGAGTGTGCTATTATTTCTTTTTCTAAAACTTTTCTTTGTTTAGAGTCTAACAAAAATTTGTTAGCATACATTTTATGTTTTCTGTAATTTATACCAAATGAGAAATAAATAATAATACCCAAAAAAGGCAAAAACACTGCGCCTAATAAATAAGCAAGTGTTTTTGTAGTGCCTCTAGTATCATAAATTATACGCAAACATGTAAATAATAATAAAAGTGCGTATAGTATTTCTAACAACAATATCC
Organism: Cellulophaga geojensis KL-A; assembly: GCF_000568425.1. NCBI lineage: Bacteria > Pseudomonadati > Bacteroidota > Flavobacteriia > Flavobacteriales > Flavobacteriaceae > Cellulophaga > Cellulophaga geojensis. The sequence continues at coordinate 111,973 of NZ_ARZX01000001.1, read as the reverse complement.
AGTTCATAAAAAACAGTTTATCTTGTTAAGATAAGCAATGCATTTGTTTAACGTCTATTATTTGTTAACAGAAACTCGTACGCCTTCACTATGGCTACTAAATTCTGGAGCATACATACCTTGTATTGTTGTAATACCATTACTAAAATCACCCGCGTTATTTACACGCAAGTTATACTCAAAAACATACACTCCTTTAGGTAAATAGTCAAAAAAGAAATTAGTGCTAGCATCTTTAGTACTTTCATAATAACCTAAACCATCTTGCCATTTGTATCTAGATAGTATATTTACAGGTTCTAATCCAGAGGCTCTCATATCTTTCATATGAACAAATTCCATTGCTCTGTCTGCTCTAAGCTCTATACGTACTTTAACCAAATCACCTACAGCAAGTTTTGTGTTTTTTGTTATTTCAGATAACTGCTCACCAGTATTGGTATTCTTTTGTAAGAACAGTTTTTTAGATAATTTAAGCGGCGTTTCTGCAGATGTAATTTTATCTAAATCTTCAAAATACTGCCAATACATAGCTCCCCAAGCAATACCGTTACCTTTTTTGGTAATTTGTACATCTGCCATATTTGGTTCTATTTCTTTACCGCTCCAACTAGTTTTGTAGTAACCTGTACCAGCTTCTACTTTAACATTATCTAGCTTACTAGGGTCTATTTTTTTATCAGCTACTAAAACATCTACTGCATCTGTTACAGAAAGCCAATCACTACCTTGTAACAGTAAAGCATAAACAGCTTCTGTTGTAGCTTTTGTTGTTTTCCATTGGTTAGTTTGTTTGTTTTTAAGTAACCAAATTTTAAGATTGTCAATTGTTTTAGTGTCATTCTCAATTTCTGTAAAAGCTTCAATTAATAATGACTGAGTTTCTATTGGTGCTTGGTACCAATACCAAGAACTGGTGTTTTCTTTCCAATACATACCCAATTCATCTGAAGTAATGCTGTTTTGTTTTAAAGATTTTAAAATCTTTTTAGCAGTAGCAGCTTCATCCATTCTATGCAAACTTAACGCAAGCAAGCCTTTGTTGTATAAACTGCGCTTGGTCCAGTATTTTTTAGCTTGCCCTTTGTAATATGCAGTAACTTCTCTTGTTTTTTTAGACGCTTTAACATCCGGATAAAAACTACGCATATATAAATAATGTAGTTGCATATTACTTAAATGGTCACTGTTTAAGTTAGAGCTATGTTTTTTCATATACTCATACTCACTTACAAATTCATTATCTAGGTAGGTAATAGCTTTTGTAATCATTTGCGCAACATCTTTGTCTTTTTTATTCAATGCTTTTAAGGCATCTAAATGCCCAAAACCAGCAATAATATGTTGTGTTATATATCTACTTTCATTACCACCGTTAAACCAAGCCCAAGCACCATTATTGGTTTGGTTGTTTGCTAATTTACGAACCACTGCTGCTTGTTCACTTTTCATTTTATTTAAATTAAAAAGTAAAGCAATACGTTTTTTTTGTTCTGTTTCAGATTGTGCATCTCGTAACCAAGGAGTTTCTTGAATTAAAATTGATTTTAATTCCTGGTTCTTTTCTAAATTACTTAGCAATGCATCAGAATTTGCCCATTGCTTAAAAACTTCCTGTATTTTAGGAGTACTATTTGCAATATGGCTAGCCAATGTATTTGCATAATACCTAGAGAATAACTGCTCATTACACTCGTGCGGATACTCCATTAAGTATGGTAATGCCTGCACAGCATACCAAGCCGGATTAGATGTAATTTCTAAGCTTAATTTATGGTTTGTTAATGTTGTAGATGTATTATTTTTTAATTTGTCTAAGCTGAATTTTTTAGTTTGATTGCTTCTTACCCACATTGGTAAAGTTTCTGTTACCAACATTCTATTGGTAAGTACAGGAAGTAAGTTTTGCTCACCATCACTAAAATTACCTGCTTTGGCAATAACCGTATATTGTACAGCCTGAAGATTTTTAGGAATTTCTATAGTCCATGAAACCTGAGTGTTGCCTTTTGCATCTACAGAGAAGTTATTTTCTGTGGTAGATGTAATTAATGTAGCTGTAATATCTTTACCAGTAACAGCATCTTTAAGCTCTAAAGTGGCTGCACCAGATAATTTTTTGTCCGTTATATTGGCAATTTTAGAGCTAAAAATAAGCTTGTCTCCTTCACGTAAAAAACGTGGAGCATTTGGCATAACCATTAGCTCTTTTTGTGTTACAGTTTGCAGTGTTGTTACAGCACTTTCTAAACTCTTGGTATGTGCTAATAACTGCAATTTCCATTTAGTTAATGCTTCTGGTGTTGTGAAATTAAATGAAACATTACCCTCTTTATCTGTTTGTAAATGAGGAAAAAAGAATGCTGTTTCTTGTAAGTTTTTTCTAATCTTAACTTCTTCTTTTTTAGCAGGAACAGATGCAGTAGCAGTGCTATCTTTTTTAGATTCTACGGGACTACTCATTGCATCATCTAATGCGCCAGAAGCACTTTCCTCTACTACAACTATTTCTTCAGTATCTTCAACCATTTCCATAGCAACAGGAGATGTAGATTTTCTCATCATAGACCTGCGGTTATAATAAGAGTTACCTATGTACAAGTCATACCATTTAAAAGAGTCGTAGTCTTGACCTTCATATAGGTATTTATAGGGTTCGTTAGTATAAACTCTAAACGAATTTGAAGAGAAACTTACATATGCATTAGTCCTTGTTTTTGAGGAGTGTGTTTGGTAGTTTATTGGGTAAAAGTACCAGTTATGACCTCTAAATTCATCTAAAGAAGCATCATACATACTGGCAAGTATTTCTGCAGCAACCTTATCTCCTTTAGGACCTTTAATTTTAAATTTCCAAGTTTCATCTGTACCTGGTTTAATTTTATCTCTAAAGGTTACTGTTTCTATTTCTAAAGATGTACTTTGGTAAGGCACATTAATATATACTATACCATCATTATAAGAGTTGTATGCAGTAAAAGAGTAATTAATAGATAAACCACCCATATCTTCTTTAGTTATTGGCAATTTAATTGTTTTAGAGTTGTTGTTAAGTGTCACTATTTTTGTTTCTACAGGCTTATTACCTCTGTCTATGTATAAAGTAACATACAATGGTGTAGCTGCTGATAACAATTTAACTTCTACATTATCTCCAACACTGTAACTGTTTTTATCAATTTTTATATTAAAAAGTTCATTGTCTGCAGTAGTTTTATCTTTTGTACTGTACAAGCTTGTTATAGCTTTATCTGTAACTGTTTGTCCAAATTTGTCTTTTGTTTCTAGTTCTATAATATATTTTCCTGAATCCCATTTTTTAATAGTTGGTAAATTAACTATAGCAGATTTTTCTGTATCAAAATTAGTGCTCCATAATAGTGGACCCTTGTCCCAATCTTTTGGTTGTTGTTTTTTATATATTTCATTAGGAAATTTGTCATTAAAAATATCCTCATCCATCTTATAGTCAGGTGCAGACCAAGGTCTACTACGTTTAACATTTTTAGGCGCCTGTAATTTATATATTTTTAAAGATCCTTTAGCTGCAGCAAATTGTCCGTTTAAATTGCTTGTGTTTACATATAGTACGCTGTCTTTTTCTGTTTTGTCTATTTGCGAGTTTACATTTATAGTAGCGTTTAAACTATGGTAACCAACATTAACTACAGTTGTTGTACTTTTTGTTTCGCCATTAATATCTGTAACATCTGCAGTAATTTCATAATTAAAAACAGGTAAGTTTTCTTTATTGGCACTTTTTTCTGGTATAGCCTTAAATGTAATTTGGTAATTACCATTAGCATCTGTAGTTGTTTCTCCGTGTTTAATTTCTTGTGGTGTGCTATTATAGTAAGGCATTCTCCAATAGTACCAGATAGGGTACCTAACTAATCTTTTTACAGTGTATACAACTTTAGCGTCACTAATTGTACTACCAGCAAAAGCATTGGCTGTACCGTTTACCGTTACCATATCATTAACCTTGTAAGTCTCTGTAACAGGTTTAAAAGTTGTTGTAAATTTTGGACGTTTGTATTCTTCTACACTTATATAGCTAGTACTATTTATTTTATTAGGAGTAGAAATTGCTTCTATAGTAAAATTACCTGTTAAGCCATTGCTTGGTAATATAAATTCACCGCTAAAAGAGCCGTATTCATTTGTAGTTAATTCTAAAGTTTTTACAGCTTGGTAGTTAACATCTTTTAATGTTACCGTAAACTTAGCGTTTTTTAATACTGTAGATTTATTGTTTTTCTGTTGTACTGCTATCCCTTTAAAATAAACAGGTTGTCCTGGTCTATAAATACTACGATCTGTAAATAAAAAGGCATTGTTATATTCTGTATTTTTATTTCTGTTGGCTTTAGTGTATACATAATACGTACCAAATGTAGCGTAATCATCATTACTACTAACCTTAAGTTTTATATTACGCCATCTTTCTTTTGTTTTATGAATGGTAACTATACCTAAACTATTGGTTTTAAATTTTGCGTGTTGCACAGGGTCATCATACGTTTTGTGGTACTCAAACTTAACAGTTGCATTAGTAATTGGTTTGCCGTTAGCCCTGTCTACTACCTGAAAATAATCTTCTGTATCTGTAGATGTATTTACAACAGCCATATCTGTAACTTGTATGGTACTATAACCAAATGTTTTGGTTAGTTTAGTTGGCTCTGCAAGTATAAGTAATTGGTTAACATTTAAACTAGGTATAATAACCTCAGTGGTGTGATTTTGATAGTCTTTTTCGTTTTTTAATTTTGTTTTCCAAGTTTTTACATCTTTAAGCTTTTTTATAAACTGTAGTTTTTTATCATTTTCATAAATTGTATCTAACGTATATAATTGCTTGTCTGAAATAGTATAGGCTGTAAAATTTAAATCGTCTACGTTTTTATAACGTACAAGAACCTTAGCGGGTTTATTGGCTTGTATATAGCTTTCTGTAGTTATGCTTAACTGACTTCTTTTTATTGATGTAATTAGGTCGTTACACATTTCTGCGGCTCTACTTTTAGGAAACTTTGCTATTACAGTTTCACAAACTTTAATAGCATCATTTTTTTTCCATTTGTTTTCTTGCTCAGCGCTAAAAGGTTGGTAAGTATCACCTTGATTATTGTAGTATGTTGCAATGTTGTAATTGTATAAACCAGAAACGGCATTGCTTTTAAATACGTTAACCATTTTTTTTAAGGTAGATAAGTAGTATTTATCTTTCTCTAAAAAAACAGCATTTGAGTATACAAAATTTAAACGTTCTAAATCTACTTCAGCAAAAGCCTCTGGTGAAGCATCGTTTTTATGAAAATCTAATAAATTTTGATATACTTTTAAGGCTCTGGCTTTTAATGATGTTTTATCGTCTTGGTTAATAGGTAAGCTAATAAAATCTGTTCCACTACAAAGCATATTTTGGTCATCAATCTCAAACTTATCAGCAGGTCTTGTAATGTTACTTTCATCTGTTTTATAAAACTCTAATGCAGTATGAGATAAAAGGTCAAACAAGGTAGGCCTGTATATTTCAGAATCTTTTCTGTTGTTTAATAACAAGTCAAATTCAGTTACTTTTATGTTTTGTAATGTGCTACTATTTTCTAATGATGCCTTAAAATGTGTGTCAATTTCATAAAACAAAGTAGTTAAGTCCCAAGTTCTAAAATCTACACTATCTACTTTAGTTTCAGTTGTAGTTCTATTGTAAAATCGATATCTATTTTGTCTAAAATATTGTAAATATAAATTAGCTAAATAACTGTGTAAAACGTTTTTTGTTGGAGAATCACTTTTAGCAATTTCAGATTTAAAATTATTTATAATAGTTAACACAGCATTTTCCTCTAAAACCATTGCATATTTAGAGATGTACAACAATGCCTTTATATTTTGTGGCGAGTTACCTTCTTTTTTTGCTTTGGCAGCAATTAGCTGTACTGTTTCTAAGGCAGATTTAGTCATTGTAGACTTTTCGTGCTTTTCTACGGTTTTCCAAAGTGCGTTAAAACTGTTGTTTTCTTGTGCCATTGCTATGTTTGCAAATAAAATTAGAACTATAATTGACGTTAAGTTTTTCATTACCTGTATGTTATCTTGTTAAGACTTATGAATCTAAATCTGCATTAAAAGTACTAACAAAAATGAGCTTTATAGTACAACTATGCAATTAAGAATGCGTTAACTTACCCTTTAAGTGAGTAAAGTCATCTAAACAAATCAAAAGTAGTACCATTCTAAGTTTTTTACATCCCAATTTACCGTGTAATTGTCTGCAGTGTTTATTTTTTTTATACCTATTTGTATTGTTATCTTTACGGCAATAATTTTACGTATGAAAATTCATTTTATAGCCATTGGCGGAAGTGCAATGCACAATTTGGCATTAGCCTTAGAACACAAAGGATACACAATTACAGGTAGTGATGATGTTATTTTTGAACCTTCTAAAAGTAGGTTAGAGGCTAAAGGATTACTACCAGAATCTTTTGGTTGGTTTGCAGATAAAATTACGGCAGATATAGATGCTGTTATTTTAGGTATGCACGCTAAAGCAGATAATCCAGAGCTTTTAAAAGCAAAAGAATTAGGACTTACTATTTATTCTTACCCTGAATTTTTATACGAGCAAAGTAAAAATAAAACAAGAGTTGTTATTGGTGGTAGCCACGGAAAAACAACTATAACTTCTATGATTTTGCACGTGCTTAATTACCACGGTAGAGAAGTAGATTATATGGTAGGCGCACAGTTAGATGGTTTTGATAGAATGGTGCACTTAACAGAAGAAAACGACTTTATAATTTTAGAGGGAGATGAGTACTTGTCTTCTCCTATTGATAGAAGACCTAAGTTTCATTTATACAAACCTAACATTGCCTTGTTAAGTGGTATTGCTTGGGATCATATTAACGTTTTTCCTACGTTTGAAAATTATGTAGAACAATTTAAAATTTTTGTAGATAGTATTGTTAAAGGCGGAAGCATTACTTACAATGAAGAAGATGCAGAAGTAGTTAAAGTTGTAGAAGCTTCTGAAAACCCTATACGCAAACTAGCATACTCTACACCAGAATATACTATAGAAGACGGAGAAACTTTGTTAGAAACCCCAGAAGGTCCAATGCCAATAGAAGTTTTTGGTAAACACAACCTAAGTAATTTGGCAGGTGCTAAATGGATTTGCCAAAACATAGGTATAGATGAGGACGATTTTTACGAAGCAATAGCAACTTTTAAAGGAGCCTCTAAAAGATTAGAAAAAATAGCGGAAAGTAAAACTTGTGTTGCTTACAAAGATTTTGCACACTCGCCAAGTAAAGTGGCAGCTACTACAAAAGCAGTAAAAGAACAATACGGAAACAGAAAATTAATTGCTTTTTTAGAGTTGCATACTTATAGTAGTTTTAATCCAGAGTTTTTAAAAGAATATAAAGGAGCATTAGATGCTGCAGATGAAGCAGTGGTTTTTTATATTCCAGAATCTGTGGCTATTAAAAAACTAGACCCAGTTAGTCCACAACAAATTAAAGACGCTTTTAAAAGGGACGATTTGCAAATTTTAACTAATGCAGAGGAATTTAAAACCCTTGTGCATAAACAAGATTACAACAACTCTGTTGTTTTGTTTATGAGTTCTGGTAACTACGGAGGCTTAAATCTTAATGAGTTTAAAGAAATTATAGAAGCCTAATTTTTTATTTTTTAGGCAAGTACATCATAAAGTTTAGATATTTTCGTTAAAAGAATATCTAAACTTACTTATGTATATTTCTCCTGTTGACCTTTTAGGAATATCACTAGACCAATTAATGAACTTGGATAGCCGAGGAATTATTAGACTAGAGAAGACATTAAAAATACAAAGATTGCGTTCTGGCGCTAATGCTTACAATCCAGAGCAGGTAAGTAGCATAATAAAACAACTCTCTAACGAAGAACAAAAAAAGTCTGTTTACTTTGTAGAAAAACACAGGTATTTAAAAGAATTTATTACCACTGGTAATGATAGCGGAGAAAAAACATTTGTAATAGATGCTGTCTTAATAGCCAAAACACCAAATATAAAAGAGTTTTTAGAACCATATTTTGAAGCTTATTTTATGAAAATGGTAAAAACGGACTTTGCTGCAAAAAAGTACGATACTATTATTAAAGCAATGCAGCATAAAGAGCTTTTTACAGATTATTTATTAAGCACATATTACCGTTATATAAAATCACAAGCAGATATTATTACCGAAAAAGTAAAAATATCTTCTAACGGAGATCTAATAAGTAGGTGTCCGGAGGTTACTTATAAAACATATATTCATTTACTAAATACGGTTTCTTTAGGTGTAATTACCAAGTCTAAGGCAGACTATGTAAATGCTATGATAGACTATTACAATATTACTAAAAATGTATATCAAGAGTTTCCCAGAGTACAAAGGGCGTTTCGTAATTTTAAGCTCATAGAGGTAGCCAATCAAGAAACAAAAGATTTTTATATAAAAGTAGCCAACCATGTAGGTAGCCAACACTGGGCTTCTCAACAGCAGCAGCATACATCTACCAGAAGAGATACCAAAAAAAGTAAAGAGTCATCTTTTTCTAGCTTAAAAGCAATTGGAATTGTTATTGGGATTATGATATTTCTAGTAAGAGTGGGGCGTATTTTTACATCGTCTTCATCATCATCAACAAATTACTCTACATATAGTTCTCCTAATTATAAAATTCCAACTTTAGAGTTTTCTTACGAGGATGATAAAACCGCATTTTACTCAGACTTAATACACAAAGCAGAAAATGATAGTTTAGATATAAATAACAAAATAATTATAAAATCCGGAACTACACCATACGCAGCTTCTTTTAAAAGTAATGAAGGACTAAGATCTGGTGATTTTATAAAAGTACTAAACAAAAGAACTAGGCCTTTTATTCTTTTTGAGCATTTTAACGTTATAAAACCAGATTACGCAGCTTATACCAGGCCTAATGACTCTTTTAAAATAATGAATAAAAATTATTTAGAAGAATTGGTTTTTTATATGGGTGATGATTTTGTGGGCAACGAAAGTTTAAAACGAGAAACCTATGGATCATCTACAAAATTAAGTGCTAGTAAAAAGTACTTTAAAAGTGTAAATGAAAAAGAACTGAGCTTTTTAAAAAATAAATACATTATAGATAGTTTAGGAACAGATCCTAATATTGTTGTTTATGATGATGATATTGTTTTTACAGATGTGTTTTACCATTTAGAACCTCATAAAATTTTACCTCCAGAGGTTGAAGAAGTAGAAGAAACTATAATTATGGATAGTGAACCACATAGGTATTATGAAGAACCTAGTGAAACTGTTTCAAGAAAAAATAAGGCGCCATTTTTTGTAAACTTATTTAAAGGAGAAGATGTTAGTACTGTAAAATGGAGCTTAAAGAATTTAAAAACAGGGGCAAACCCTTTTCCTAAAATATTTAAGAGTATTAGAAGTAATTCTATTACTGGCTATGAGGTTGTTGTTAATAATACTAGTGCAGAAGACGTTATCCTTTTTGGTGTAAACACAGCGTTAAGTAGAGATCAGTCTACCTATATAAAAAAGAATACTTCTGTAACTTTAAACTTGCATGATGAAGATGATACACTATATATTTATATGGGATCTTATTTTTATCAGCATAAAGATTTTGATGTGAATTCTACCATAAATTCTCCCAACGGATTTTTTAAGAACTCGTCTAAAATAGGTAAAGACTTATCTAAGAAAAGCTTTACCATTACATATTTGGGTGTAAACCCCAAAATAAATATAACTCCTTTTGGAGTAACCTTAGTGGATATTGAGTATGATGAAAATAAGAGTTGATAAAAACCACTAAGCATAAAAAAAGAAGGGCTGAATTAATTTTAATTCAGCCCTTCTTTTTTATAAAATACCGTACACCTAGTTTTAACTTAAACCAGTTTTGTCTTGGTTGTTAAATGACGTTTTTGGCGTGTCATCTGGTAGCATACTAGCAAGCTGATATACTACTTGTTTTAAAACCTTATATTGTTTGTTTTCTAAAGCTTTATCTCCTTCTGCAATTAACATATTTGCTTTTTGCTGATCTGGGTAATTATCTAAAGTTTTATAATGGAAAAAAGGCCCTATAAAGTTAGATTCGTCCGCGGTAAAAATAGCATTTCTAATAACCCGTAGTTCTTCAATTTTAGAACGTATTAAGTATTTATTTCCAGAGTTTATAAATGATTTTTCGTTGGCAATTACTTTATTAAATTGGGCTGTATAATATTCACTATTATTTTCAGATAAAGATTGCTTTACTGCTAAAACAGAAGTTTTGTATTCTTCAATATCATTATCTAATTCTTTATGCCTAGTTAATAAATCAAACTGTTGTATTAAGCTTCTTTTTTCATTGTCAATTTTAAATTTAGCATCAGTAACATCTGTGTCTGCTAATAATGTTAACTGTATTTGTAACTCTATTAAAGCGTGCTCTATAGTTTTAAATTTTTGCAATAACTCATAGTTCTCTGCATATTCTGGCTTAGCTTTTTCTTGTTCAATTTTTTGGGTAACTACTCTAATTTCATTCTCCATTTTAGAGCTGCTAATGTACCTTTCTGTTGGTTTAAAGGAATTACTAAACTCTTGGTCACAACTTGTTAAAAATATATCTACATCAATATCTCTAGATTCAGATACAGAGATGTTTAATTCTATATCTGTTCCTTTAATTAAGTCTTGTTCTAATTGTTTACCAGTAATTTCTATATAACCAATAGATAAACCAGAGCTAGGTAAACCATTACCATCACCTTCTACAATATTAATTTGTAATTTTTCATCACTATCTTTTAAAATAGTTTTGGAGGCAGATTTGTAAATTGTTTTTTTAAGAGGAAGAACAGTGTTTTTATTAAAAATAGCTTCAAGCCTTGTTACACTATACTGTATATCATCTATCTCTAGACAAATATCATTAGGTAGTAATTGTCCTTGTATGTTGTATTTGCCTTGGTTAATATGTATGTCATCTGTAGAAAAAAGAACTTCTTGTTGCGTATTGTAAATTTTTAAATAAAAGGTGTTTACTTGTCCTTCTAATAAATCTACAAATACATTTACATTTACATTGTTTTCTAGTGTAACAAGTCCGGTATCATAACCACCATCTTTTCTTGTAATACGGTAAAAACCTTGTGTAGGCTTATGTAGTGTAAATGCAATTAGCTCTTCTGTATCTTTTGTGTTTTTTTCAAAAATTAAATTAACAAGAGGTTGCTTTTCACTGGTTGCCGCTGTAGTAGTGCTGGTTGGTTGACTAATTTTTTCTTGTTTTAATGTAGATATTTTTGTGCCTGCATAATATGCAGCGCCAATGCCTACAGCTGCAGTAGGGTCTACACTAGTATCTATAGCAATTTTTAGGTTATTTTGCACTTGTTCTCTAACATACGGTATAAGCGTACTGCCGCCAACCATAATAATTTTTTCTACATCTGTATTGGCCAGGTTATTATTGTTAAGTATTTTTTTAGAAAAATTAATAGTGTGTTCTACCAAAGGAGCAAGTAAATTATTAAAATCTGCTCTGCTAACCTCTACACTGGTGTAAATATCTTTGTCTGGGTAATCTATATCTATTTCTGTGGTTTCAAACCTAGAGAGTTCTTTTTTTGCTTCTTCTGCTCTAAATAAGAGTTCAAAATATAATTTTTGTAGCGGATTGTTAGGCTCTTTAAACTTGTCCAAAAGTTTGGTTTCATTTAAAATAGGTTCTAATTTAGGAACAAGAAGTTTTTCAATTATTAGGTTGTCTATGTCCATACCTCCTAAAAAGTTATCACCTTCATTGTCCAAAACATTCATTTCTCTCTGGTTAATCTCTAACAAGGCAACATCAAAAGTACCACCGCCAAAATCATATATAAGCCATTTTTTTGTATCGCTTAATTCTAAATTGTTTTTATTGGCAAAGGCTAAACTGGCAGCAATAGGTTCTTGCAGTAAATACACTTCTTTAAAACCCGCTTGCTGGCCAGCGGTTTTAGTTGCGTTAGATTGTATGGTGTCAAAAGAAGATGGAATAGTAATAACCGCTTCATGTAACTCTTCTCCTGTATGTATAAAGTTTTTAAGTTCTTTTAATACATAAGCGCTAAGCTCTATAGGAGATACATCTTTGTTAATACTTTTAGCAAAGTAACGGTCTGTAGTACCCATTTTTCTTTTAAAACAGGTAAAAACATTTAAGGGATCTTTCTCTAATAAATCTCTGGCTTTATCTCCAACTAAAATTCTACTACCTCTAAAGGCAACAGCAGATGCAAGGGTTTGTTTTTGACCAATAGGGTTTTTAAAAACCTCTAATAATCCGTTTTCATATTTAGCAATTAAACTATTTGTTGTACCTAAGTCTATTCCAAAATTTACTGTTTTCATACTTACTTATTCTACTATTGCTACCCCTTTTTGTATTATTATTAGTTGGTCATTCTCTTTTTTGTAAATAATAGGTTTTAACACCTTCGTAATTTTAGATTCTGGTCCCAAACTATTCATTAAAGTAGCGTCAATATCGGTTCTAGATTCTGAAAACTTTTCGCCTAACGGATTTTTTATAAAAAAACCTTGTTCTTCAATATCATGAAATAAACGTTTTAGGTTTCTGTTAAACAAAGTAATATTATTTTTTATACTTTTTTGTTCAATCTCGTAAAGCTGATTCAGAATTTCTTTCATTGTAATATTTATTTATAGAAGTAACGTTTTAATACACAAATACGTATGTTGCCAAAGATTATTATCTTTAACAAATGCAAAACCAACCACAATCCTTTTCTATTAAGAATTGGTCTAACGATGATAAACCTAGAGAAAAATTAGCACAAAAAGGAAAATCTGTATTGTCTGATGCGGAACTTATAGCAATATTAATTGGCTCTGGAAGCAGAAATGAAAGTGCTGTAGAACTATCTAAAAGAATATTAGGCTCTGTAAATAATAATTTAAACGACTTAGGAAAGCTATCTATAAATCAGCTAATGCAGTTTAAAGGTATTGGAGAGGCAAAAGCAATTACTATTACCGCAGCTTTAGAAATAGGCAGACGTAGAAGAGAAGAAGGAGAAAAAAAGGTGGAGAAAATAGGAAGTAGTAAAGATGTTTTTAACTTGTTACAACCTGTGCTAGGAGAATTACCGCATGAAGAATTTTGGATTATTTACCTTAATAACTCCAATAAGGTTATACACCAAGCACAACTAAGTAAAGGTGGTATAACTGGTACTTTAGTAGATGTAAGGTTGGTGTTAAAACAAGCCTTAGAAATAGGTGCAATAGGCTTAATTTTGGCACATAACCACCCGTCTGGAGGCCTAAAACCAAGTACTGCAGATAAGCAAATTACAGAGAAACTAAAAAATGCAGCAGCAGCTTTAGATATGAAAGTTTTAGACCATATTATTATTACTCAAAGAGAATACTTTAGCTTTGCAGATGATAATTTATTGTAAAATAAAAACATACACTATATAAATAGCTAAAATCCAAAATGTTACTAATCTACACACATAAAATAACACCACGTTTCACGTATATAATGAAACACCTTTTTGGTAAAATATTGGGAGTAGAGGTTACATTAACAACTAAAGTAGAAGATTTTATAAAGCACTCTGGAGCTAAAATTACGTACAGTAAGCAACCATTACAAAACGAATTTTTTATACGTAGTAATGATTTGCTGTACCAACAAGGAATAACAGATTTAGAGATTAATATTGGAGATTGGGATGGCACACCTTGTTTTTTTGCTACTGGAGAACGTAGTAACATTCCGTTTGATGTTTTTGCAGCAAGTTTTTACTTAATTTCTAGGTATGAAGAGTATTTGCCACACGTTAAAGATGAGCACGGTAGGTACCCTGTAAAAGATAGTTTAGCATACAAATACAATTTTTTAGAGCAACCTGTAGTAGATATTTGGATGTATAAAGTGCTAGATGCTTTACTAGTACAATTTTCAGATTTAGTCTATAAAAAAAGAGCTTACCAGTATACATCTATAATAGACGTAACCACATCTCATTGTTATGCCCATAGAGGAATTATGCGTAGCTTGGGAGGTTTGTTTTTAGATGTATTTACCTTAAAATTTAAGCGAGTTTTTCAGAGAGTATCGGTATGGTTTAACCCCAAAAAAGATCCTTATAATAATTTTGATTACCTTATAAATTTACACAAAGCAAATACTGTAAAAAGTATGTTCTTTTTTCAGTTTGCAAACTATTCTACTTTTGATAAAAATGTATCTACCACAAACAATAAGTTTAAATACTTAATTAAATCTGTGGCAGATTATAGTGTTGTGTCTTTAGCGGCATCTTACAATTCTTTTTCTAACTTAGAAATTTTAAAAGAAGAAAAACGCAAATTAGCAGCTGTAATTAACAGACCTATAAAATATGTGCGTTTTAGATACAATAGGGTAGAAATACCCGCAACATATAAGGCTTTGGTAGATGCAGATTTTAGAGAAGATTTTACAATGGGTTATACGCATTGTATGGGGTTTAGGGCAGGTACTTGTTCCCCTTTTTCTTTCTATGATATCCATTTAGAGTCTCAGCAGCCAATAAAAATTCATCCGTTTGCTGTGCACAATTATTCACTTATTACGTTAAAAAACGAAAAAGCAATTTTTAAAAAGTTAGATGCTTTGTACCACCAATTGCATAAAGTTAATGGTACGCTGGTTACCATATTTTCTAACGAATTGCTAGGCGGTAAACAGCGTTTTAATTGGATGAATATTTACGAAACAATACTAAAAAAATACAATGTATAAAGAATTAGTAACCGATGTTTTTTTTGATCTAGATCACACACTTTGGGATTTTGAAAAAAACTCTGCACTTACATTTACCAAAATATTAGAAGATAATAAAATTGGTGTTAAAGTTGAAGATTTTTTAACTGCATACGTGCCAATTAATCATCAGTACTGGAAATTGTTTAGAGAAGAAAAAATATCCAAAGCAGATTTGCGTTTTCAACGATTGCAAACCACCTTTAACTCCATAAATTACAAGGCAACAGATGCAGAAATTAATTTACTTGCAGCAGAGTATATTAATCATTTATCATCTTACAACCACTTATTTCCTTATGCTATAGAAATTTTGCAACACTTAAAACCAAACTATAAATTACACATTATTACAAATGGTTTTCAGGAAGTGCAAAACAAAAAAATAAAAAACGCTAAGTTACACACCTTTTTTGATGTGATAATTGATTCAGAAATGGCAGGTGTAAAAAAACCAGACCCTTATATTTTTGAGCTTGCTTTGCAAAAAGCTAATGCAAAACCAGAACAATCCTTAATGATAGGTGATAGTTTAGAGGCAGATATTTTAGGAGCAAAATCGGTAGGATTACATGCGCTTCATTTTAATGCTCACCAAGAGCCATTACATAACCATTGTAGCATAATTAACTCTTTAGATGAAATAAAAATGTATTTGTAGAGTTATGTTTTTACCATTGTTACACAAATACTTAAAAATGAAAAGTCCCCACTATTTATTTGCTGTTCTATTTTTGTGTTTATCATTTGTGTCTTGTATAGATGAACAAGACTTTAACCAAACTGATGATATTATTATAGAACCTACTGTAGAAGCCAGTATATTTTACTTTGAAACTACAGAAGATTTAATAAATTCTAACCCTTCATCATTCTATACAAACGATTTTAATTTTGATGCCTTTAAGGAGGATTATATATCAGACCGTGTTATAGAGTGTACTATTACATATCAATTAGAAAATACAACAAGTAAACCTGTTAGTGTGGTTATAGAGCTTATTGATGATGGTGGTAATGTATTAGATACTACAGTTTTAAATATTGGAGCAGAATCTGCTACAACTACAGATTTAGATGTGCTTTATGGTGGTACAGGTAAACCATTAGATATTATAAGAAATACTTCTGCTTTGCGTTTATCTGCTCAAAATTTAGGAGATAATACAAGCGTATCTAGCAATGCCGACCCAAAACTAATTTTTAGATCTAGTGCTAAATTAAAAATTGGTGTAAGATGATAAATAGATATGCAACACTTTTGTTTTTTGTGTGTGCCACATTTGGTTTTTCGCAAAATAAGCAAATAATGTACGACTTTAAAGAGGTGCCACAAGCTATGCTTTTAAATCCGGGTATAGAAACAGGTTTAAATATGTATGTTGGTGTGCCCTTATTGTCTGGTATTTCTTTTCAGGCAGGATCTAGTGGTGCTTCTGTAAACGATTTTTTTGCTAATGATGGTTTAGATATAAACGATAAAATTAGAGAACGTGCATTGTATGGTATGAAACCATCTGATGATTTAAGCGGTACTTACCACTTAGAAATTTTAAACGTTGGATTTAGAAGCAGAAAAAATCCAGATAATTTTTACTCTTTTGGTATTTATAATGAAGGTGATGCTATTGGGTATTGGTTTAAAGATTATGCCATTTTAGGTTTTGAGGGAAATGCAGACAGGTTAAATCAAAGGTTTGATTTGTCTCACTTAAAAACAAGAGGAGAAATGGTAAACGTTTTTCATTTTGGTGTAAATAAGCGTGTAAACAACAGACTTATAGTAGGTGCAAGAGCTAAATTATACTCAAGCATTTTTTCATTTAAATCTACTAAAAATAAAGGATATTTTGTAACCACAGAAGGTCAAAATAACTTATTAGCCTCTACTTTAGTTGCAGATATGCAACTGCAAACATCTGGTTTAAATAGCATAGAAGAAGCTAATGACAATGGTAATTTAGGTAGTGTTATTACAAAAAGAGGCTTGTTGGGTGGAGATTTAGGTGTTGGTATAGACTTAGGGTTTACCTACCAATTAAACAGAAACACAACAGTTACTGCTAGTATTTTAGACTTAGGTTTTATAATGAATTCTACAGATGTTAAAAATTATACTTTAAAAGGACAAGCTACAGTAGAAGGCGTAGAGGTAATTTTACCAGATGCTTTAGCAGATCCATCAAGAGATTTTTGGCAAGATTTGGTAGATGAGGTAGATGGATTAATACCGTACGAAGAAAACCAAGATTCATATATAAGTTTTAGGCCAACTAAACTTTATGGCTCTATACGTTACAATTTTGGAGAACAAGATAGAAGTATGCAAGATTGTGATTGTAAAGCCGGTGGTAGTAAAGGTAGCTTAGGTTTTCCTAATGCTGTAGGCGGACAATTATATGTAATTAACAGACCAAGAGGGCCACAAGTGGCATTAACTGGTTTTTACCAAAGAAATTTTGGAAAAGCAATTAGCTTAAAAACAACTTACACGGTAGACAAGTTTTCATATACAAACATAGGTTTTGGAGCAAATCTTAACTTAGGCCCAGTAAACCTATATGCAATGGCAGATAATTTAATTGCATATAAAAATTTAGCAGCTTCACAGTACGCATCTTTTCAATTAGGAATTAATGTTATATCTTGGCGTTAAATTTACTTAGTCCTATGAAACAGTTACTTTTTAGCGCAATTTTTATGTGCTCATTTTTTTTATCAGCTCAAAATTTTAACGAGTATAAATACATAATTGTTCCTAAAAAATTTAATGCTTTTAAAGAGGAAGATCAATATAGAACAAGTGCATTGGTTAAGTTTCTGTTTGATAAAAAGGGGTATAATGTTGTATATGATGACGCTATGCCACAAGATTTAAAATCTAACAGATGTTTAGGTTTAACAGTAGATTTAAAAGATGAGTCTAATATGTTTACTACAAAAGCAGGTTTGTTACTAAAAGACTGTAATGCAGACCAAGTTTTTAAAACTACAATTGCAAAGAGTAAACAAAAAGAATATCAAAAAGCCTATAATGAAGCTATTAGAAGTGCATTTAAATCTTTTAATACAATAACTTATAATTACACACCTAAGCAACAAGAAAAGCAAAATAACCAAACTTTGGTTGTGAGTTATGAAGGTGATGTAGAAGAGGTTAAGGAAAAAACAGTAGCTCCGGCTCCAGTTAAAAAACAAGTTGTTGCAGTTGCTAAAGCAGAAGAGTCTGTTCTAGAAGGTGTTTTATATGCACAACAGATTAGCAATGGTTACCAATTGGTAGATAGTACTCCTAAAATTGAATACAAAATGTATAAAACTACAGTACAAAATGTATTTTTGGCAACTAATAATGATATTAACGGAATAGTAGTATCTAAAAACGGCAAATGGTTTTTTGAGTATTACCAAGGAGGTAAATTACAATCTAAAGAATTAAACATAAAGTTTTAGTTCTAAAGTTCATATTTATCTTTCCACCTATTTTTTAAAAATTCTTTAATAGTTCGTTCTCGGTTATTATTTCCAGGAATGTAAAAAGAACTACCTGATAACTCATCAGGTAAAAATTCTGCTGCTACAAAGTTATTTTCATAATTGTGGGCATATTGGTAGTCTTTACCATAACCAATATCTTTCATTAATTTGGTGGGAGCATTACGCAAAGCAAGCGGTACAGATAAATCTCCTGTTTGTTTAACAACCTGCTGTGCTTTTCCTATAGCAGCATAACTGGCATTACTTTTAGCAGATGTAGCTAAATATATAGCACATTGGCTAAGTATAATTCGTGCTTCTGGGTAACCAATTGTACTAACAGCTTGAAAAGTGGTATTAGCCATAACCAAAGCAGTAGGGTTAGCATTGCCAATATCTTCAGACGCAGCAATAAGCATTCTTCGAGCAATAAATTTTACATCTTCGCCTCCTTCAATCATACGAGCTAACCAATACACAGCACCGTTAGGGTCACTACCACGAATAGATTTTATAAAAGCAGAAACAATATCATAATGTTGCTCTCCTGTTTTGTCATATAAAACAGTGTTTTTTTGTACTTTGCTTAGTACCAATTCATCAGTAATAACAACATCTTCTGTGTCTTCAGAATTTATAACTAGCTCAAACATATTTAACAGCTTTCTGCCGTCACCTCCAGAGAGTCTTAACAAAGCTTCTGTTTCTTTTAGTTCAATTTTCTTTTTTTGTAGCTGTGCATCTTGTCGTATTGCACGTTCAAGCAAAGTAACCAAGTCGTGCTTATCAAAAGGTTTTAAAATATAAACCTGACACCTGCTTAAAAGTGCGGGTATAACTTCAAAACTAGGATTTTCAGTTGTAGCCCCAATCAAGGTAACCCAACCCTTTTCTACAGCTGCCAGTAAAGAATCTTGCTGAGATTTACTAAATCGATGAATTTCATCAATAAATAAAATGGGATTTTTAGTAGTAAATAAACCGCCGCTTTTTTTTGCTTTTTCTATAACCTCTCTAACATCTTTTACCCCACTACTAATAGCACTTAGTGTGTAAAAAGGCCTGTCTATTTCATTAGCTATAATATTAGCTAAAGTGGTTTTACCAGTACCAGGAGGTCCCCAAAGAATTAAAGAAGGTAATATACCTCTTTTAATTTGTTGGGTTAGTGTGCCATTATCACCAACTAAGTGGGTCTGACTCACATATTCTGTTAACGTTTTTGGTCTTACTCTTTCTGCTAAAGGCTCATTCATACCACAAAAATAAAAAGAATCTAAATGACAATTTAGCAGATTTATATTTTTTGGCTAAATCATTGCGTTATTGTAGTAAATTAGTGTTAATGACAGACAATAATTACTTTAAATTCTCCAATTCGGTATTATTAGTGCCAATAATAGCAGTACTTAGTATTTGGACGGTCTATTGGGTAGAATTACAATTTAAAATTAATTTTAACCATTTTGGAGTGTATCCAAGAACACTTAGCGGAATTAAAGGTATTTTTTTTAGTCCGTTTATACATGGGTCATTAAAACATTTGTATAGTAATACATTGCCATTGGTGGTGTTAAGTGCCGCTCTTGTTTATTTTTATAAACCAGTAGCTTTTAAAGTATTATTTTATGGTACACTATTGTCTGGTTTAATTACTTGGGTAATTGGTAGACCATCTTACCATATTGGAGCAAGTGGAGTTATTTACTTACTAGCTAGTTTTATATTTTTTAAAGGTGTTTTTGCAAAACATTTTAGATTAATTGCACTTTCTTTATTTGTTGTATTTGTTTACGGTAGTATGCTTTGGTATATTTTACCAATAAAAGAAGGTATATCTTGGGAAGGCCATTTAGGCGGATTTATTACAGGGTTGTTTTTTGCATACTTTTTAAAGGCAGATATTCCTAAACCCAAAAAATATGCTTGGGAAGAGGATAGCTACAATGAGGAAGCAGATGAGTTTTTACGTCATTTTGACGAAGATGGTAATTTTATAGAATCTACTCCGGAATCAGAACCTGAAACCGATTTAGATACTACAACTCCAATTAAAATTACTTACCACTATAAAGAAAACAAAGAAGAGTAGCGTAATTTATGCTAAGCGTTGCCTTACAGCTTCATATAAAAATACACCACAAGCAACAGAAACGTTTAATGATTCTATTTCCCCTAATAATGGCAATTTAGCAGTATGGTCTGCTGCTTTTAATATTGATGGAGAAATACCTACATCTTCTGATCCCATAATTATTGCAGAAGCTTCTTTAAAAGAAACATCGTAAATTGTGTTTTCAGTTTTTTCTGAGGCAGCAATAATTTTTACTCCAGATGCCTGTAAATAATGTACAGCGTCTTTAATGTGGTTAACTTTTGCAATTGGAACTTTAAAGGCCGCTCCGGCAGATGTTTTTATGGTATCTGCAGTTACAGGTGCAGCACCTTTTTTCTGAATAATTATACCATCTACACCAGTACACTCTGCGGTTCTGATAATGGCACCAAAATTACGTACATCAGATAATTGATCTAAAAGTAGAAAAAGAGGAGCTTCTTTTTTTTGAATAACGCTTTCAACTAATTCTTCAAAATTATGAAACGTGATAGGAGATATGTTAGCAACTACACCTTGGTGATTATTTTTTGTTAGCCTGTTTAGTTTTTCAACAGGTACATAAGAAATGCTAATTCCTTTTTTTCTGGCTAAATTTTCTAGTTCTCTAAAAAGATCACCTTTTAATCCCTTTTGAACAAAAATTTTATCTAGAGCTTCATTAGCATTAATGGCTTCTATAATAGCTCTAATACCATAAATTTGGGTAGTTTTTTCCATTTGGCAAAGGTATAAAAAAAACCTGCGGAAATCTCCGCAGGTTTAGATATTAAATAGGATTTATTTTTCTAATTAATTAGTTTACATCCCAAAATAATTTACTTGTAATTAAATCACCATTAGAAAGGCCTTGGGCAGCAGCATTTCTGTTTTCCCCATTTAAAGTTTGTAGTAATTGCGGGTACCTTAAACGAAAAGGTAAATCATCTACAGAAGGGTCTACAGGTCCAGGTTCAAAAATATAACTAGTTAATGGGTCATCTGTATTTTGTTCATCAACTTGAACTTGAGGTAAAGTGATTAATTCATTAGGTTGAATTAATGTATTTGGAAAACCTGTTCTTCTGTATTCTGTGTATGCTTGGTGAGCTTGCATATATAAAGCAATGTATTTTTGGTTTAATACATTTGCTTGATTAGCAGCAGGCAAACTTGATACAAAAGTAGTAATGTCTGCTGTAGGAACTCCCCATTTTTCCATACTTGCAGTTACACCATTTTCATAATTAGTTTGTGACCAACCATTACGTTCAGAAATTAAGAATTCTACCTCTGCATATTCCATTAGAACTTCTTTGTAGTTTGGTTTTAGAACGTTACTGCTAGGATAAGAATACGCAATGTTTCTTAAAAAATTAGTATTTCTAAAAGCATAAGGAATACCTACATAGTCATCAAAGTTTTCTGTAACAACTGCAGTTCCATCTTTAACTTTTGCTATTCCTTCTGAAATTGGTACAGCCATTTTAAATAATCTAGGGTCAGGATTAAAGTTTCCTCTTTCTCCTTTTAGTAACTCTATAAATGGTGCTGCAACAGCAAAATCTGTTCTGTCAATGAATGAATCCCACAATGGTGAAGAATTAGCATCAGCAGTGTCGTATGATTGTGCAGCATTATCATCATTAGATGTCATAACTCCACTAGCAATAGCTGCATCAAAAGCAGTTTCATATGTTGCGTTATCCACACCTTTTATAGTTGTAGCTACTCTTAGGATTAAAGAATTGGCAAACTTTTTCCACTTTGTTGCATCTCCACCATAAATGTTATCACCACTGTTAAAAACTACAGCACCTTCATTAATCATATCAGCAGACTCTCTTAATTCTTTTAGTATATCCATATAGATATCTTCTTGAGCAGCAAAAACAGGTGTAGCTGTTTCCTCTAGCTTTAAAGCTTGAAAGGTTTCGTTATCAGAACCATAAGAATAGTAAGGAACATCCCCAAAGAAATTTGTTAGCTCGTAAAACATATAAGAAAGCATAATACGAGAAGCGGCTATTTGATTATCATTATCGCCATATGCAGCAGCAAGGCCTCTTGTTTCTTCATTTGTATTTTGATCTAATATAGCTTTAAAATCTGTAGCAACTAAATATGTGTTGCGGTATATAGATTCTGCAGAAGATTCACGGTATAGATATCTGTCTTCATCAGCATAAGCAGTTTGTCCCCAGTACTGAACCCAAGGAAGAGTTAATCTTCCTTCATTAAATGCATCTCTAGAGAAATCTGTGAATTGTTTAGTAGCACTAGCAAAAATATTACTAGTAGGTACTACCTCTGGGTTGTTTGGATTCTCATTAATTTCTGCTAAATCTTGGTCACAGGAATTAAAAGTAATTGCCAATACAACTGCTAATAATAGTATAAATTTATTTTTCATTTTCTTAGAATTTTAATTGTAAGTTTAATCCATAGCTTTTAGTTGATGGTAAAGAACCACCTTCAGAACCTTGGATGTTTCCACTTCCAGAAGTAGCTACTTCTGGGTCAAAGTTATCATTGTCTAATCCCCACACACCTAAGTTTCTTCCAAAAGCAGAAATGTTTACAGCAGAAATACCAGTGTTTTTTAATAGGTTAGATGGTAATTTATAACTTAAACTAACCTCCCTTAATTTTACGTAATCGGCATTAAATACATTGGCTGCATCTGCTCCAAAATAATAATCTGTACCTTCCTGCTGTGCAGATATTACTTGGGTATTTGGAGCTGTATTTGTTACAACATAATCTCCATTAGCATCATAAGTAATAGTACCCGTTACACCTTCTAAAACGGTACCAACTTCTCTTTTGTTGTTTGTTGCTGTTTGTTCTAATATACCAGAGTAGTTACCCCATATATTTGTTAGAGACCTGTACTTACCACCTTTTTGTACATCTATTAAAAATCCTAAACTAAGGTTTTTGTAACGGAAACTATTTTTAAAGCCCATATTGTAATCAGGAAGAATTGATCCTAAGTTTTCTACATTTTGAGTTTCTGCGTAGCTACCGTTTGCATTTACAACCTTGTTACCTTGATCATCAAAAACAAAATTTGTACCTCTAATTACTCCATATGATTCCCCTACAACAGCATTTATTGATACTGAATTAAAAGGAAAAGATGCAATTTGTAAAGATTCTACACCGTCAATTATTTCAAGTAATTCGTTGTCATTTTTTGAGAAATTCCAAGTGAAATCCCAAGAAAAATCTTCAGTTTGTATTGGAGTTATATTAACTAAAGCTTCTATACCTCTGTTTCTTAAAACACCTGCATTTGTAAATGTAGAGTTGTAACCTGTTGAAGGGTCAACTGTTACAGGAGTTATCAAGTCGCTAGTTTCTTCATTGTAGTAAGTTAGATCAAAACTAAGGCGATTTTTTAAGAAAGCCATTTCTAAACCTACTTCATAAGTCTGCTTTAATTCTGGACGTAAATTTGGATTTTGGCTTATACCATTTGTACTAAATGGTACATCTCCTAAAAATGGAATATCAGCTACAAATGTAGTTGCTAACTGGTAAGGGTCAGTATCACTACCTACTTCTGCATAACCACCACGTATTTTACCAAATGACAACCAATCTGCTTTAATTAAATTAGAAAACACAATACTACCGTTTACACCTGGGTAAAAGAAAGAATTATCATTTTCAGGAAGTGTTGATGACCAATCACTACGACCAACAACTGTTAAATAAGCAAAGTTGTCATATCCTAAAGAAACAGATCCGTAAACACTGTTTACTCTTTTGTAAGAGTCATATTCTGTTGCCTGAGCAGGGTCTGATGAGTTACTAATGTTGTAAAGTCCAGGTACAACCAAACCTCCCGAAGTAGTTGCAGATAATCTATGAAATTCATTATCCCTACGGTTTGTACCTATAAATGAGTTAACACTAAATTTATCATCCATAAATTTTTTGTCAAAATGTAGTCTAGCCTCGTAATTTATTTCTTGGAAATCTCTATCCGTTTCAGTATAAAATGCTGGTGATTGAGAGCCAACTGCTCTACGATCATTTATTCTAAAGTCATAAGTATCTGCATATATTTTAGCAACTACATATAATTCATCTGTAAAATTATAAGTTGCACCTATATTACCATACCAACGTGTACGTTTATCTTCTGATGTATTTTCATACAATGTCCAGTATGGGTTGTCTGAGTATCTAGGGCTTCCATCTTCTGCAGAAACTCTATTCCAGCTACGTTGAGTACCGTCTTCTCTTTTATATTTTTTTAAACGTTCAAAATCTAAAGACGTTTGACCAAATTGATACATCTGCTGAACTACACCAGATCCTGTATAACCTGAAGCTGGCCTATTAAATCCGTCAGTAATTGTTAAGTTAACAAGTGCATCTACTTTCAACTTATCTGTTAATTGACTTGTAGCGTTAAAGTTAACAGAGCTTTTATTTAACTCAGAATTAGGAACAATACCAGTAGTACTTGTTTTATTAGCACTTAAACGTACTGTAGATTTTTCTGTTCCTTGTGAAAAAGATACTCCGTTATTATAAGTTACACCAGTATTCCAAAAAGAATCTTTATCATTTTTAGGAGCAACCCATGGCCTTGTTTGTAAATAATCATCACTAAACTCAGGATCAAAAGCATCCCAATGCAATACTTGTTGACCTTCATATCTTGGCCCCCAAGATTCATCTGTACCATAATCAACAACATTATACACAGTACCATTAATAGTTGTAGTTCCAAAACCAACTTGACCTATAGTGCTTGCATCACCAGCACCACCACCGTATAAGTTTTGTACTTTAGGAAGAATATTAACTTTGTCAAATGTAATACCAGAGTTTATTGTTATTTGTGCTTTTCCTTTTTTTCCAGACTTTGTTGTTATAAGGATAACACCATTACTTGCACGTGAGCCATAAAGAGCAGCTGCGGCACCACCTTTAAGTATGTTCATAGTTTCAATGTCATCTGGGTTGATGTCAAAACCAGCATCTCCAAAATCACGTCCGCCGCCCCCTGTTTGGGTAGAGCTGCTATTGTAATTAGAATTGTCTAAAGGAATACCATCAACAACCATTAACGGTCTGTTTTCTTGTGTTATTGAACTTGGTCCCCTTAATACAATTCTTGTAGATCCTCCTAAGTTACCAGAGTTATTTGAAATTTGAACACCCGCTACTTTACCAGACATAGCATTAAGAGCATTTGAACTTCTAGTTTCGGCTATGTCATCACCACTAACAGTTTGGGTAGAGTAACCTAGCGATTTTTTTTCTCTAGAAATACCCAAAGCAGTAACAACAACTTCTTGTAATGCTTCTGCATCTTCTGTCATTTGTACGTTAATAACATCTTGGTTATTCACCGTACGTGATGTTGGTGTTTGACCTAAATAGGTAAATAAAAGTACTTGCCCGCTAGATGCTGAAATTGAGTATTTCCCATCAAAATCTGTTTGAGTACCTGTAGTTGTTCCTTTAACAAGGATGTTTACGCCTGGTAATGGTATACCATCTTGATCGGTAACTGTACCAGAAATCGTTTTTTGTTGTGCAAAAGTTAAGTGCACAATAAACGCTAAGAGTAGCGTTAAGATTCCTCTTTGTTTTGTTTTCATTTTTTTGAAATTTGAATTAGTCGGTTTCAAAAGTCAAAAAATAATGTTAATTAAAAAAATAATATTCACTTTATTTTAACAAATAGAGTAAATTATTAAAATAACATATGTTTTTTTAGCATATACAATTGTATTTTTATTGTTAATTAAAGATATTTTATAGCTAATGTTTGTTATTAAAAAAAGCCTTTGAATTTCTTCAAAGACTTTTTTCGTTACTACTCAAATATTAAAAAATTAAATCATTTAAAAGCTGATATTTACTGGGTAATTTTTTTTATACTCAATGAGTATTTTTTTTTTGTCTTTTCTACTAAAAGTTATTTTACCATTAATTAAAATTTCAGCTTTATTGTGAAAAATATATTTATTGCTATGTTTTAATACATTGTACAAATGCATTCCCATATCAATAGTATTTGCTTTTTCTGTTAATGTTTTGCCTTCAACTTTTAAGCTTGTAAAACTGTAAGAGGGTATTGAAAAATTATTTACTTTTTCAATGTTATTCTTATGTGTTACTTTTATGTCATCTATAATAATCCAGTTATCATCTTTTATTTTAAATAAGTTACTTTCAGGGTAATTTATAGATATAATGTTATTGGATTTTTTTATTGTATTATTAATACAGCTAAAAACCAGTGATAATGTTACTAATGTTATAATAGTTTTTAGTTGTTTTTTTAACATAGCTAAAAGTTGAAAATTACGGAGCTTTTGAGTTTTTATTAACTCCGTAATCATTAATTTTTAATTTCCGTTCCAAGAGTTACTTCCATCAGCAGTTCCTTCTTGGGAACCATTAGATTCACCTCCAAAAGTATATAATTGATCTCCTGTGATTTCTAATTCTGTTCCAGGCACAGGAAACTGTAGAGGAGTTCCAGTTTGTAATAAATCGTGTCTTCTCATAAACATCCATTGAGTACCTATTGTGCTACCTAAGTCTAGTTCTATAGAATATTCATAAAACAATGCTTTTTCAATTTCTTCAGGTGTACCTCCAGTTGTTATGCCACCTTTAGTAAATCTTACAGAATTGTCTAGTATAGTTTTAGCGGCACCTGCACCAGATGCATATAATGTTGCTTCTGCTTTTATGTAGTCTAGTTCTTCTGTGTGAAATATGTCTGTAGATAAACCAGGATCTGTTCCTCTATCATTGTTAGTGAAATACCTACGATGTCTGTAGTTTGTAAATAATTCTCTACCTCTAGACTCTCTTAAGAAGCCAAACGCAGTAACATATTCAAAATATTCATCTAATCTTGGGTCAGAAGAATTTGCAGGTTCAGGTGTTACTGAAGCATCTGTTGGATAATCTTTAGGATATGTTTCATCAAATAATGAAGCAATTTTAATATCAGTAGGCAAATAACCGGCACCATCACTTAAAGTATAAGTAGACCAGTCTTGCATATTGTTAAAAAATTGATAACCGCCATCTGTAGGAGGGTTAAAATCCTCTGTAATCCCTTTGTTAGCATATGTAAGAACTTTGTTATAATCCGTTGTACTAGCTTCTGCTTTAGTTCTAGGTAAGTTAATTAATATTTTAGCAGCAAAAGAATTTGCTAGCTTAATAAAAGTAGCATTGTCAATAGTATATGCATTGTGTATTTTTAACGATATACTAGAATCGCTTTGAGCTAAAGAGATAGCAGTATCTAGATTCTGAATGGCAACATCATTAAGTTCTTTGTAAGTCTTAAACTCTAAAGCGGCTAAATCTGTATCAGGATTTACTATATATGCTTTATCAAAAAGTAAAGATATGTAGCCTTGACATAAGCCTTTAACAAAGTATGCTGTTGCTAACATTTCTTGAGTTTTATCTACATCATCAACAATCATAGTATTTCCTTTAAACTCAATTAAGTCAATAACTGTGTTAGCGCTATATATGTAATTGTTTAATGAAGACCAGTTAGACCCTACGTGTGAGCCTAAATCAGCATTTGTACTACTGTTGTTTATTTGTACTCTAGGTTGATCTGCAAAATTCCAAAAACTTAAATAAGCATTAGTCGTTGTTGTTTGATCAGCCATTAAATTCATATAAATACCTGTAAACCCTATTAAATGTGTAAAGGCATTTGTTGTAGAACCGTCTAGCAAACTTTTAACGTCGTCTGCACTTGCTAGTGCTTGAACTAGATCTGGTTGGTTCGTGTTTTCTACATCTAAATCTTCACAGCTGGTAAAAATTGCGCTGGAAATGATGCATAACGTTATTTTGTATATTAATCTTTTCATTTTTCTCTTTTTTAAAATTTAATCATAAATGTGAAAGAATAATTTCTGAAGTTAGGATAAGCAAATTCATCTAATCTAAAGTTAGTTGGGTTTTGACCTATTGCAACCTCAGGATCCCATCCTGTATAGTTTGTCCATGTAAATAAGTTTCTACCACTTATTCCGAATTTAATACTATCAATGAAATCAATATTCATTTGTTCGCCTGTTAGAGTATAGTCTAATGATATTTCTCTAATTTTTACGAAAGAACCGTCCTCTACAAAGTGATCAGTTGGATCTGATTTGTTGTATATATTTTGAGCGTAATTTTGGTTTTTGCCAGCAGCTCCAAATGTTTGTAAGTCAATATGTCTCTCGTTAAAGTATAAAAGTTGCTTAGTGTAGTTGTATATATCACCACCTTGTTGCCAATCTGTTAATACATATAATCCTAAGTTTTTATATTTAAAAGAAGATGAAAAACCTACATTGAAATCAGGGTTGGTGTCACCTATTTTTGATATTAAATCTGAATTTGAAGCTTCATCGTATAATTTTACAGGAGCTTCGTCTGCTGTACCAATTGCACTTGTTAAAACAACAAAACCATCACTGTTTACAGAGTAATCACTTACAGTTCCTCCTTGTGTACCATTTAATACTGCTCCAGAATTATCTGTTATTAGTTGATCTGTAGATTTTGCAAAAGTTTGTCCAAACATAGTACCGTATGGTAAATTTTCTTCAACTCTAAAAATGTCAATTGCAGAGTTAGTATTTCTCGTAAATGGAGCAATACCATTTAGGTCAGTTATCTCTTGTGTTCCCTTGTCAAAATTAACTTGGAAATCCCATGAGAAATTTTTGTTCTTAATGATATTACCAGATAAAGACATTTCTATGTATTTGCTAGAAATTTCACCAATATTTTGCCATTGAGTAGAGAAACCTGCAACACCAGATAATGGTACCTGAATCATTGCATCAATAGTTTTTGTGTCTGCATAACTGGTAGAGAAAGAAAATCTGTCTAAGAAATCAATATCCAAACCAACCTCTAATTCTCTAGTTTCTGAAGGTTTTAAAAATGTATTACCTAAAGCACCAGGTACTATTGAGTTTGCATTAACAGTAAATGTTTCGTATTGAGCATTAAATGCAGGAGGTCTTTGACCAGCAGTACCATAAGCAGCTCTTAATTTGAATTCTTCTATTCCGTTAATGTCTAAATCTTGCGATAATCTATATGCTAATGATCCTCTGTAGTACATTTTGTTTCTTTCATCGCTACCAAACAAAGAAGATTGATCAAACCTAACTAAACCATTAAGTATTAACTTGTCTTTATAATCCAAATCAACATTGACAAAATAGTTTTTAGCAATTTCTTTTTGGTAATAAGAAGAAACACTTCTATTGTCAATTGGAGTATTTTGTATTGTTTCAACACCTTGAGCTGCTATAAAATCGTAACCAGAAGTGTTTAAACTTTTAAATTGTCTGTTTTCAAACAAGTATTTTAAACTCGCTGCAAAATTCAAATCAGGAGAAAGTTCTGTGAAATAATTTAATTGCATTGACGAAACTAAAGTACTTGTTTTACTTTCGTTTAAAGTTATGCTACCATTGTTAAGTGTAGGACTTGGTGTAGGTGTAATAAATCCTGATTTTACTATTCCCTTGTATGAGTATATGGTTTGATCTAAACTTTGTTGTGCAGAAAAGCTAAAATTATCTGTTATGTCATAATTCAAAGAAGCTCCTAATAACATTCTTTGTCTATCAAACCCATCTCTTCTATTTTGTAGCACATAAAGAGGGTTTTGGAAATTAGAACCTTGTACTTCATAACCACTAGGTACGTTAGAGTATTCGCCATCTGCTGTTTTTTCTTGTAAGTCAATAAAAGGCTCTACAACCAGGCCGCTATAAAATACATTGGCACCTTGTCCTTGTTCAGTTACATTAATACCTTTTGTTTGCGCTAATGATCCGTTAAATTTAACAGTAACCTTATCAGAGGCTTTAACATCAAAGTTAGCTCTAAAGTTATTTCTTTTGTATGGGTCTAAACCTTCTATAATACCCTTTGTTTCATTTCTTTGGGCAGATAAAAAATAGTTAATATCATTTTTAGATCCACCAATCGAAACAGTATTGGTTTCAAAAGGTTGGTTAGTAAAAATATTATCAACATTGTTTATGTTGTTAGTTAGGTATGGGTTATCAAAAACCGCATCATCATCTAGCACTCTGTTTCCAGTAGATAAATCAAAACCGAAGTTGCTAGTGTCTGGAGTTGACGGGTCATTATCCCAATCACCCATTCTAACTCCTTGTGAGTCATTTTTATATGGGTGTACAGATGATAAATCGTAATCATTAGCAATTTCAGAGAAACCATACTCTGTTTTAACAGTTACTTGCATTTTTCCGCGCCCTTTTTTAGTGATGATTTGAATAACACCATTACCAGCTAATGAACCATAAAGAGAAGATGCGGCAGCACCTTTAATAACCTCCATAGATTCGATGTTTTCAACAGCTATATCTTTAAGAGATCCATCAGTAATAATTCCATCTACTATAATTAAAGGTGATTGTGACCCAGATATAGATGTAGAACCTCTTAATCTAATTGAAGCATCAGAAGAAGGGTTTCCAGATGGACTAACGATTCTTACACCAGCAACCTTACCTCTTAGGGCATTTGCAGGATCAGCCGCAGGAACATTTTGTAAACTCTCTTCGCTTACCTTACTTAGCGCAAAACCCAGTTTTTTAGTTGATGTACCTCTGGCAACACCAGTAACAACAATTTCATCTAACGCTTCTGCATCTTCTTCCATTTGAACGTTAATGACGTTGTTTGTCCCAATAGCTCTAGTGGTTTCTTTTTGTCCAATGTAGGTGTAGATTAAAACCTGACCAACATTACCCGCTATAGTATACTCGCCATCAAATCCAGTTTGAGTTCCTATTTTAGTTCCTTTAACAAGGATGTTAACTCCTGGTAGAGGTAAACCATCTTGATCGGTTACTGTACCAGAAATCGTTTTTTGTTGTGCAAATGATAAGTGCACAATAAACGCTAATAATAGCGTTAAGATTCCTCTTTTTTTTGTCTTCATTTTTATGAGTTTTGAATTAGTCGATTTCAAAAATCTTAAATTAATGTTAATTAAAAAAATATAATTAGCTTTTTTTTAACATTCAAGCTTAATTTTAACATTAACGATTGTTAAATAATAGTTAGCGATTGATACTTTGTTTTATTTTTGTTGATGATATTTGAAGTTGTTTTTTTTGTAAATGAATTTGATTTTGTCTAGAGTGTTTCTTTGAAAAAAATAAAATTAATGTGTAACTATTTGAATTTTAATAAATAATTACTACATTTGCCGCCCTTAAAAGAAGGGAAAAAATTTATATACATATAAATATAGTATGCCAACAATTTCACAATTAGTACGAAAAGGAAGGGTCTCAATTACTAAGAAGAGTAAATCGGCTGCTTTGGATTCGTGTCCTCAAAGAAGAGGGGTTTGTACGCGTGTTTACACAACTACTCCAAAGAAACCAAACTCTGCAATGCGTAAAGTTGCAAGGGTTAGGTTAACAAATGGAAAAGAAGTAAATGCTTACATCCCGGGTGAGGGTCACAATTTACAAGAGCACTCGATAGTATTAGTAAGAGGCGGAAGAGTAAAAGATTTACCAGGTGTTAGATATCACATCGTTAGAGGTGCTTTGGATACAGCAGGTGTTGCTGGAAGAACTCAGCGTAGGTCTAAGTATGGAGCTAAACGCCCTAAGAAGTAATTAACTAACACTTTTAAAGAGAAGAAATGAGAAAAAAACAGGCGAAAAAAAGGCCTCTTTTACCGGATCCAAAATTTAATGATCAATTAGTGACGCGTTTCGTTAATATGATGATGTGGGATGGTAAAAAATCTGTAGCCTTTAAGGTGTTCTATGATGCAATTGCAATTGTAGGTGAAAAAAATACTGACGAGGAAAAGTCGGCTTTGGAATTATGGAAGGAAGCGTTATCTAATGTTATGCCTCACGTAGAAGTGCGTAGTCGTAGAGTTGGTGGTGCTACATTTCAAATACCAATGCAGATTAGACCAGATCGTAAAATATCTACAGCTATGAAGTGGTTGATTAGTTATTCTCGTAAGAGAAATGAAAAATCAATGGCTCAGAAGTTAGCTGCTGAAATCTTAGCTGCTGCTAAAGAGGAAGGTGCTGCTGTTAAAAAGAGAGTAGATACTCATAAGATGGCTGAAGCAAACAAAGCATTCTCACATTTTAGATTCTAATAGTAATGGGAAGAGATTTAAGATATACAAGGAATATAGGTATTGCAGCTCATATTGATGCTGGTAAAACAACAACAACTGAACGTATTTTATTTTATACGGGTGTTAGTCATAAAATAGGAGAAGTGCATGATGGTGCTGCTACTATGGATTGGATGGAGCAGGAGCAGGAAAGAGGTATTACAATTACTTCTGCTGCAACTACTTGTACTTGGCAGTTTCCAATGGAAAATGCAAAGCCATTACCAGAGACTAAAGATTATCACTTTAATATTATTGATACTCCGGGTCACGTAGATTTTACTGTTGAGGTAAATAGATCTTTACGTGTTTTAGATGGTTTAGTTTTCTTATTTAGTGCTGTTGATGGTGTTGAGCCTCAGTCAGAAACTAACTGGAGATTAGCTGATAACTATAAGGTTCCGCGTATTGGTTTTGTTAATAAAATGGATCGTCAAGGTTCTAACTTCTTAAAGGTTTGTGGTCAGGTAAAAACAATGTTAGGTTCTAATGCAGTTCCTATTGTATTGCCAATTGGTGATGAGGCTGATTTTAGAGGTATTGTTGATTTAGCAAAGAATAGAGCTATTGTTTGGCATGATGAGAACTTTGGGGCAACTTTTGATGTTGTTGATATTCCTGAGGAGATGAAAGCTGAAGTGAAGCAGTATAGAGCTGCTTTAATAGAGGCTGTGGCTGAATATGATGAGGAGTTAATGGAGAAATTTTTTGAGGATGAAGATTCAATCTCAGAGGAGGAAGTTCATGCTGCTTTAAGAGCTGCTGTTATGGATAGAGCAATTATTCCTATGGTTTGTGGTTCTTCATTTAAAAATAAAGGAGTACAGTTTTTATTAGATGCTGTATGTAGATATTTACCTTCTCCGGTGGATAAGGATGATATTGTGGGTACGGATCCAGATACTGGTGAATCTGTTACGCGTAAGCCGGATGCTAAGGAGCCATTTGCTGCATTAGCGTTTAAAATTGCTACAGATCCTTTTGTTGGTCGTTTAGCCTTTTTTAGAGCTTATTCTGGTCGTTTAGATGCAGGTTCTTATATTTTAAATAATAGATCTGGAAAAAAAGAACGTATTTCTCGTATTTACCAAATGCACTCAAATAAGCAAAATGCTATTGATTATATCGAAGCAGGAGATATTGGTGCGGCTGTAGGATTTAAGGATATTAAGACTGGTGATACTATGTCTGATGAAAAAAATCCTATTGTATTGGAAAGTATGGATTTCCCAGATCCAGTAATTGGTATAGCTGTTGAGCCTAAGACTAAAGCTGATGTTGATAAGTTAGGCATGGCTTTAGGAAAGCTTGCAGAAGAAGATCCAACATTTACAGTAAGAACGGATGAGGCTTCTGGTCAAACAATTATATCTGGTATGGGTGAGCTTCACTTAGATATTATTGTTGATCGTTTAAAGCGTGAATTTAAAGTTGAGGTTAATCAAGGTGAGCCTCAGGTAGAATATAAAGAAGCGTTAACAAAAACTGCTAACCATAGAGAGACGTATAAAAAACAATCTGGTGGTCGTGGTAAGTTTGGTGATATTGTTTTTGAAATGGGTCCTGTGGATTCTGATTTCGAAGGTGAAGGTCTTCAGTTTGTTGATGAGATTAAAGGTGGTCGTATTCCAAAAGAATTTATACCTGCTGTGCAAAAAGGATTTGAAATCGCTATGAAGAATGGTCCTTTAGCTGGTTATGAAATGGATACTATGAGAATAGTTCTAAAAGATGGATCTTTCCACCCAGTGGATTCTGATGCATTATCTTTTGAGTTAGCTGCTAAAATGGGTTATAAAGCTGCTGGTAAAGCTGCTGGTGCTGTTATAATGGAGCCTATTATGAAAATGGAGGTGTTAACTCCAGAGGAAAATATGGGTGATATTGTAGGTGATTTAAATAGAAGAAGAGGTGTAATTAGTAGTATGGATGATAGAGCTGGTTCTAAGGTTGTTAAAGCTGAAGTTCCATTATCTGAAATGTTTGGTTATGTAACTTCATTAAGAACATTATCTTCTGGTAGAGCAACATCTACAATGGAATTTTCTCATTATGCAGAAACTCCATCTAATATATCTGAAGAAGTAATAAAAGCAGCAAAAGGAGCAACCGCTTAAATTTAGTAAAATGAGTCAAAAAATTAGAATAAAATTAAAATCTTACGATCACAATTTAGTGGATAAGTCTGCTGAGAAAATTGTAAAGACGGTTAAGACTACTGGAGCGGTTATTACGGGTCCAATTCCGTTACCAACTCACAAGAAAATATTTACGGTATTGCGTTCACCGCACGTAAACAAAAAATCTAGAGAGCAATTTCAGTTAAGTTCTTATAAAAGATTATTGGATATTTATAGTTCTTCTTCTAAAACTATTGATGCTCTAATGAAGTTAGAGTTGCCAAGTGGTGTAGAGGTAGAGATTAAAGTTTAAGTATCTCTGTCTGCTTCTGGATGAAGTGGATGACATGTCCTGAGCGTTTCGCGATGGAAAGACGGAAAAAATAAATTCAGGGTTGAGTTATTTTTGACCCTGTTTTTTTGTCAAAAAGTTAAGTAGTAAACAAGTAATTAATAATTAATAATTAATAAATATGTCTGGGTTAATTGGAAGAAAGATTGGCATGACCAGCATCTTTGATGAAAATGGAAAAAATATTCCATGTACAGTAATCGAAGCTGGACCATGTGTTGTTACCCAAGTCAGAACCGAAGAGGTTGACGGGTATAATGCCCTTCAACTTGGTTTCGATGACAAGGCAGAAAAGCGTGCTAATAAGGCTCAAATGGGTCATTTTAAAAAGGCAGGTACTTCTCCTAAGAAAAAAGTCGTTGAATTCCAAGATTTTGAAGGTGAGTACAAATTAGGTGACACTGTAGGTGTTGATCAATTTGTAGAAGGTGAATTTGTAGATGTAGTTGGTACATCTAAAGGTAAAGGTTTTCAAGGTGTTGTTAAAAGACATGGCTTTGGTGGTGTTGGTCAGGCTACGCATGGTCAGCATAACAGATTAAGAGCTCCTGGTTCTATTGGTGCTGCTTCTTATCCTGCAAGAGTATTTAAGGGTATGAAGATGGCAGGTAGAATGGGTGGTGAAAGAGTCACTGTTCAAAACCTTAGAGTTTATAAAGTAGTTCCAGAAAAAAATCTTTTAGTAGTAAAAGGTTGTGTTCCTGGTCATAAAAACGCTTACGTAACTATTCAGAAGTAATGAAAGTAGCAGTTTTAGATAGTAAAGGAAAAGATACGGGTAGAAAGGTAGACCTTTCTGATTCGGTATTCGCAATAGAGCCTAATAAGCATGCTGTATATTTAGATGTTAAGCAGTATTTAGCGCATCAGAGGCAAGGAAACCACAAGTCAAAGGAAAGAGCTGAGATTGCTGGTAGTACAAGAAAAATAAAGAAGCAAAAGGGAACAGGTACTGCTCGTGCGGGTAGTATTAAGTCTCCAGTTTTTAGAGGTGGTGGTCGTATTTTTGGTCCTCGTCCTAAAGATTACAAGCAGAAATTAAATAAAAACGTTAAGCGTTTAGCGAGAAAATCTGCTTTTAGTATTAAACAAAATGAGAAGGCAATTTTAGTAGTTGAAGACTTTAATTTTGATGCTCCAAAAACGAAAGAATTTACACAAGTTCTTAAGTCTTTAGGTATTGAAAATAAAAAATCTTTAATTGTGTTGGGTGATTCAAATAATAATGTATATTTGTCATCGCGCAATTTAAAGCGTTCCGAAGTTGTAATTAACTCAGAATTAAGCACTTATAAAATACTTAATGCTTCAAGTGTAGTGTTATGTGAGAGTGCATTAGAGGGAATTGTATCGAACTTAAACAAATAGAAAAGCAATGAGTGTATTAATTAAGCCAATAATTACGGAAAAAATGACCGCTGATAGCGAGTTATATAATCGTTATGGTTTCGTTGTGGATTTAAATGCCAATAAAATCCAGATTAAGGATGCTGTAGAGCAGGCTTATGGGGTTACGGTAAAAGATGTTCGAACAATGATTTACGGACCAAAGCGTAAAACACGTCACACTAAGACAGGTGTGCAGCACGGAAAAACTAATAGTTATAAGAAGGCTATTATTGACGTGGTAGAAGGAGATATAATTGATTTTTATAATAATCTATAAAGACAAAGAATGTCAGTTAGAAAATTAAAACCAATCACTCCAGGACAGCGATTTAGAGTAGTAAACGGATTTGACGCGATTACTACTGATAAGCCGGAGAAAAGTTTACTTGCTCCGTTAAAAAAGTCTGGAGGTAGAAACAGTCAGGGGAAAATGACAATGCGCCAAAAAGGTGGAGGTCATAAGAGAAGGTATCGTGTAGTTGATTTTAAGCGTGACAAACAAGGTGTTGTTGCGACTGTAGAATCTATTCAGTACGATCCAAATAGAACAGCTTTTATTGCATTAGTAGAGTATACTGATGGTGAAAAGAGATATGTTGTTGCTCAAAACGGTTTAGAAGTAGGTCAGAAGATTTCTTCTGGTGAATCTGCTTCGCCAGAGATAGGGAATGCTTTACCATTAAGTGCTATTCCTTTAGGAACAATTATTTCTTGTATAGAACTACGTCCTGGACAAGGAGCTGTAATGGCTAGGAGTGCGGGTACTTTTGCTCAGTTAATGGCAAAGGATGGAAAATTTGTAACTGTTAAGTTGCCATCTGGTGAGACTAGATTAGTTTTAGCGGGTTGTATGGCTACGATAGGAGCGGTATCAAATTCTGATCACCAATTACTTGTATCTGGTAAAGCGGGTAGAAGTAGATGGTTGGGTAGAAGACCAAGAACAAGACCAGTAGCAATGAACCCTGTAGATCATCCAATGGGTGGTGGTGAAGGTAGAGCTTCAGGTGGTCATCCAAGATCAAGAAATGGTATTCCTGCTAAAGGATTTAGAACTCGTTCTAAAACTAAGGATACAAATAGATATATATTAGAACGTAGAAAGAAATAAAATTAGAAAAAAATGGCACGTTCACTAAAGAAAGGACCTTACGTTCATTATAGTTTAGAGAAAAAAGTTCAACAAAATGTTGAGTCGGGTAAAAAAGCGGTTATTAAGACTTGGTCTAGAGCTTCTATGATTACTCCTGATTTTGTTGGTCAAACTATAGCAGTACACAACGGTAGACAATTTGTTCCTGTTTATGTAACAGAGAATATGGTAGGGCATAAATTAGGAGAATTTTCACCAACTAGATCTTTTAGAGGTCATGCTGGTGCGAAGAACAAAGGAAAAAAGTAAGCTATGGGAGTTCGTAAAAAACAGATGGCCGAAAGAATTAAGGCTGAAAAGAAAAAGATTGCTTTTGCAAAGTTGAACAACTGTCCAACTTCGCCAAGAAAAATGCGTCTTGTTGCAGATTTAATTAGAGGTGTACAGGTAGAAAAAGCTTTGGCTATATTAAAGTTTAGTCAAAAAGAAGCTTCAAGAAGAGTAGAAAAGTTATTGCTTTCTGCTATAGCTAACTGGCAGTCTAAAAATGAAGATGCTGATATTGAAGAAGCTGATCTTATTGTTAAAGAAATAAGAGTAGATAGTGGGGCAATGTTAAAAAGGTTAAGACCTGCGCCACAAGGAAGAGCACATAGAATTAGAAAACGTTCTAACCACGTAACATTGGTTTTAGAATCTAACAATAAAACTCAAAGCTAAGACATTACTATGGGACAAAAAACAAATCCAATCGGGAATCGTCTAGGTATCATCAGGGGTTGGGAATCTAACTGGTATGGTGGAAATGATTATGGAGATAAATTAGCAGAGGATGATAAAATACGTAAGTATGTTCATGCTCGTTTAGCAAAAGCTAGTGTTTCTAGGGTTATTATAGAGCGTACTTTAAAGCTTGTAA
This sequence comes from Cellulophaga geojensis KL-A, assembly GCF_000568425.1. Lineage (NCBI taxonomy): Bacteria > Pseudomonadati > Bacteroidota > Flavobacteriia > Flavobacteriales > Flavobacteriaceae > Cellulophaga > Cellulophaga geojensis. Next base: position 73,431 of record NZ_ARZX01000001.1, on the reverse strand, counting down.
CTGTAACTATTACTACTGCTAGACCTGGAATTATTATCGGTAAAGGTGGGCAGGAAGTAGATAAGTTAAAAGAGGAGCTTAAGAAGATTACTAGTAAAGAAGTTCAGATTAATATTTTTGAAATTAAGAGACCAGAAGTAGATGCAAATCTTGTAGCTGCTAGTGTTGCTCGTCAAATTGAAAATAGAATTTCTTATAGAAGAGCTATAAAAATGGCAATTGCTGCAGCAATGAGAATGAATGCAGAAGGTATAAAAATTCAAATCTCTGGAAGATTAAACGGTGCTGAGATGGCGCGTTCTGAAGCTTACAAAGATGGTAGAATTCCATTGTCTACTTTTAGAGCAGATATAGACTATGCATTAAATGAAGCACATACTACTTATGGTAGATTAGGTATAAAAGTGTGGATTATGAAAGGCGAGGTTTATGGTAAAAGAGAACTTTCTCCATTAGTTGGTATGTCTAAAGGACAGGGCAAAGGTGGAAGAAATGAAGGGCCTAAGAAACAACGTCGTAGAAAGTAATTATTTAAAGAGATAGAGAAATGTTACAACCAAAAAGAACCAAATTTCGTAAAGCGCAGAAAGGCCGTATGAAAGGACTTTCGCAAAGAGGGCATCAGCTTTCTAACGGTATGTTCGGTATAAAATCTTTAGATTCTAAGTTTATTACTTCACGTCAGATAGAGGCGGCTCGTATTGCTGCTACTAGATATATGAAGAGGGAAGGACAGTTATGGATAAAAATATTTCCGGACAAGCCTATTACTAAAAAGCCATTAGAAGTACGTATGGGTAAAGGTAAGGGTGCTCCAGAATATTTTGTTGCTGTTGTGAAACCAGGTAGAATTATGTTTGAGATTGCAGGTGTTCCTATGGACATCGCTAAAGAGGCTTTACGTCTTGCAGCTCAAAAATTACCGGTAAAGACTAAATTTATTGTTGCTAGAGATTATTCAGCTTAATTTATAATTTAAGGAATCATGAAACAATCAGAAGTAAAAGAATTATCAGTTGAAGATTTAAAAAATAAATTAGCTGAGTACAAAAAACAGTATGGCGATTTAAAATTAGCACATTCTGTTACACCTTTGGAGAATCCACTTCAAATCAGAAAGACGAGAAGAACGGTGGCTAGACTAGCAACTGAATTAACTAAAAGGGATAACCAATAATTGGTTCTGCTTTATGGAAAAAAGAAATTTAAGAAAAGAGAGAGTAGGAGTTGTTACTAGCAACAAAATGGAGAAATCAATTGTGGTTTCAGAAGTTAAGCGTGTTAAGCACCCTATGTACGGTAAGTTCGTGTTAAAAACAAAGAAATATGTTGCGCACGACGAAACAAACGATTGCAATATTGGTGATACAGTAAAAATAATGGAGACTCGTCCATTGAGTAGAACTAAGTGTTGGAGATTGGTGGAAATTTTAGAAAGAGCTAAATAATATGTTACAGCAAGAATCTAGACTAAAAGTGGCAGACAATACAGGGGCAAAAGAAGTTTTGACTATACGTGTATTGGGCGGTACAAAAAGAAGATATGCATCTGTTGGAGATAAAATAGTAGTGTCTGTTAAAGATGCTACTCCAAACGGAGGTATCAAAAAAGGTGCTGTTTCAACTGCAGTGGTTGTAAGAACAAAGAAAGAAGTAAGAAGACAAGATGGATCTTACATTCGTTTTGATGATAATGCGTGTGTATTATTAAACCCAACGGGTGAAATGAGAGGTACGCGTGTTTTTGGACCTGTTGCAAGAGAGCTTCGTGATAAGCAATTCATGAAGATTGTTTCATTAGCCCCTGAGGTACTTTAATATTCAGAAAAATGATGAAGTTAAAAATTAAAACAGGAGATACAGTAAGAATTATAGCTGGAGACCATAAAGGTACAGAAGGTAAAGTTGTTAGTGTAGACCGTGAAAAAAATAAGGCAATTGTTGAAGGTGCTAATATGGTATCTAAGCATGAAAAGCCTAGCGCAAACAATCCTCAAGGAGGAATCGTTAAAAAGGAAGCTCCATTACACATTTCTAACCTATCTTTAATTGATCCTAAATCAGGAGAAACTACAAGAGTTGGTTATGAAGTAAGAGATGGTAAGAAAGTGAGATTTTCTAAAAAATCTAATGAAGTAATTTAATTATGACTTACACTCCAAGATTAAAACAAGAATATAAAGAGCGTATTGTTTCATCTCTTACAGAAGAGTTTGAGTACAAAAACGTTATGCAGGTGCCAAAACTTACTAAAATAGTTTTAAGTAGAGGTATTGGTGCTGCAGTTGCAGATAAAAAGCTTATAGATCACGCTATTGATGAGTTAACACTTATCACTGGTCAAAAAGCAGTTTCTACAATGTCTAAAAAAGATGTTGCTTCATTTAAATTACGTAAAGGGATGCCAATTGGTGCTAAAGTTACGTTAAGAGGTGAGAGAATGTATGAGTTTTTAGATAGGTTAATTACAAGTGCGTTGCCACGTGTTAGAGATTTTCAAGGTATTAAGGCTACAGGTTTTGATGGTCGTGGAAACTATAACTTAGGTATTACAGAGCAAATTATATTTCCAGAAATAAACATTGATAAGATTAATAGAATCAATGGTATGGATATTACATTTGTAACTACTGCTGAGACTGATAAAGAAGCTAAATCATTATTAACTCATTTAGGATTACCTTTTAAAAAGAATTAGTATGGCTAAAGAATCAATGAAGGCCCGCGAAAGAAAAAGAGCGGCAACAGTTGCAAAATATGCTGAGAAAAGAAAAGCTTTAAAAGAAGCTGGAGATTATGAAGCATTACAAAAATTACCAAAAAATGCTTCACCTGTTCGTATGCATAACAGATGTAAGTTAACAGGAAGACCAAAAGGTTATATGAGAACTTTTGGTATTTCTAGGGTAACTTTTAGAGAAATGGCTAACAATGGTTTAATCCCAGGGGTTAAAAAAGCAAGTTGGTAAACAATAAACAATCAATATAAATTGGTTTCAGGTTTAACAAAAAAAGTTAAAAACCGTCACCGCAAATTATTTTAAATGGTAACAGATCCTATAGCAGATTATTTAACAAGAGTTAGAAATGCCAGTCGTGCAGGTCACAGAGTGGTAGAGATTCCTGCTTCAAATCTAAAAACAGAAATAACTAAAATATTATTTGATCAAGGATATATTTTAAGTTATAAAGTCATTGAAGACGCAGTACAGGGTACAATTAAAATTGCTTTGAAATACAATAAAGCAACTAAAGAGCCTGTAATTAAAAAAATACAACGAGTAAGTAAGCCAGGTTTACGTAAGTATGCTGGTTCTTCAGACTTGCCAAGAGTACTTAACGGTTTAGGTATCGCTATAGTTTCTACTTCTCATGGAGTTATGACTAGCAAGCAAGCTAAGTTAGAAAAAGTTGGTGGTGAAGTTTTATGCTACGTTTATTAATCTATAAAGAATAAGAATAATGTCTAGAATAGGTAATAATCCAGTAACAATTCCTGAGGGTGTAACCGTAGAGGTTAACGATAATGTAGTTACTATGAAAGGTAAATTGGGTGAATTAACTCAAGAGTTTTCAGGAATTTCAGTAAAAATAGAAGAAGGATCAATCATTGTAACGAGAAATTCAGAACATAAGAGTGATAAAGCTAAGCACGGTTTGTACAGAGCTTTATTTTTTAATATGATTGAAGGGGTTTCTAAAGGTTGGACTAAAGAATTAGAATTGGTTGGTGTAGGTTATAGAGCTAGCCACCAAGGACAAAAATTAGATTTGGCTGTTGGTTTTTCACACAATATAGTTCTGGACATAGCTCCAGAAGTAAAAGTGGAAACAGTTTCTGAGAAAGGAAAGAATCCAATTGTAAAATTAACATCTTTTGACAAGCAATTAGTAGGTCAAGTAGCGGCAAAAATAAGAGCTTTCCGTAAGCCAGAGCCATACAAAGGAAAAGGTATTAAGTTTGTTGGAGAAATATTAAGAAGAAAAGCAGGTAAATCAGCTTAATAATTAGCAATATGGGATTATCAAAGACTGAAAGAAGATACAGAATCAAGAGAAGGATTAGAAAAGTTTCATTTGGAACTGCAACTAGACCAAGATTAGCTGTATTTAGAAGTAATAAAGAAATTTATGCTCAAATTATTGATGATAATGCAGGAACTACTTTAGTTGCTGCTTCATCAAGAGATAAAGAGCTAGATGCAAAAGGAACTAAAATAGAAATAGCAAACCAAGTTGGTAAAGCTATTGCTGAAAAGGCTTTAAAAGCTGGTATAGAGACTATTGCTTTTGATAGAGGTGGAAACTTATACCACGGAAGAATTAAATCATTAGCAGAAGGTGCTAGAGAAGGCGGACTTAAATTCTAATATATTATGTACCAAAAATATAAAAACGTAGAAACAGTTAAACCAGGAGGATTAGATTTAAAAGATCGTCTGGTTGGTGTACAAAGAGTTACTAAGGTAACAAAAGGTGGTAGAGCTTTTGGTTTTTCTGCTATAGTTGTTGTAGGAGATGAAAATGGTGTTGTAGGACACGGTTTAGGAAAATCTAAAGATGTTGCTACTGCTATAGCAAAAGCTGTTGAAGACGCAAAAAAGAATTTAATTAGAATCCCTCTAATCAAAGGAACTATACCTCACGAGCAAAAAGGTAAATTTGGTGGAGCACGTGTATACATTCAGCCTGCATCTCACGGTACAGGTGTGATTGCTGGTGGAGCTTTAAGAGCTGTATTAGAAGCAGTTGGTGTGCATGATGTATTATCAAAATCACAAGGATCTTCTAACCCTCATAACGTAGTAAAAGCAACTTTTGATGCTTTATTACAAATTAGGGATGCAAAAACAATTGCAGATCAAAGAGGAGTATCTTTAGAAAAAGTATTTAAAGGATAAATAGGATACAATGGGAAAGATTAAAGTAAAGCAAGTTAAGAGTAATATTAAACAGACTCAAAGACAGAAAAGAACCTTAGAGGCTCTTGGGCTTAGAAAAATTGGTCAAGTTGTTGAGCATGAGGCTACGCCAAATATCCTTGGTATGGTAAATAAAGTTGAACATTTAGTTTCTACTGAAGAAGCTTAATTATAAATTTATCAAGATGAATTTAAGTAATTTAACACCTGCAGAAGGTGCTGTTAATAAGGCAGGTAAAATCGTAGGTAGAGGACAAGGTTCTGGTAAAGGTGGTACTGCTACTAGAGGGCACAAAGGTGCTAAATCTAGATCTGGTTACTCTAAGAAGATTGGTTTTGAAGGTGGACAGATGCCGTTGCAAAGACGTGTGCCTAAGTTTGGTTTCACAAACATTAATAGAAAAGAATACCAAGGTATTAATCTTGACAAACTACAAGGGTTGGTTGAAAAAGGAGCTATAAAAGATGTAGTTACTTTTGAAACTCTAGTAGAGAATAGATTAGTAAGGAAAAATGATTTGGTTAAGATTTTAGGTGGTGGTGAGTTAAAAGCTTCACTTAAGATTTCTGCTCACAAATTTACTGCATCTGCTAAGCAAGCTATTGAAGCTGCTGGAGGAGAAGCAATAAGTCTTTAATCACTAAACAGAAGATGAAGAAATTTTTTGATACCATATCCAATATTTGGAAAATAGAAGAGTTAAGAAACAGAATAATTATTACGCTTACTTTACTATTAGTATACCGTTTTGGTGCTCAAATTGCACTACCAGGGATAGACTCTCAGGAATTGGGTAATTTACAATCGGGTACAGAACAAGGTATATTTGGTTTATTAAATGCATTTACAGGTGGGGCTTTTGCCAAGGCATCTGTTTTTGCATTGGGTATAATGCCTTATATTTCTGCATCTATTGTAGTGCAATTAATGGGTATAGCTATCCCTTACCTTCAAAAATTACAAAAAGAAGGTGAGAGTGGTAGAAAAACAATTAACCAAATTACAAGATGGTTAACAATTGCTATATGTATAGTACAGGCTCCTGCTTATTTGTTAGGTTTAGGTGCTTTTGGTGTACCAGATAGTGCTTTTGTATTAGGTAAAGGATTAGATTTTATGATCCCAGCCGTAATAATATTAGTAACTGGTACTGTATTTGCAATGTGGTTAGGAGAAAAAATAACTGATAAAGGTATTGGTAATGGTATTTCATTATTAATTATGATTGGTATTATTGCTACAATGCCGCAGGCATTTATGCAAGAAGTTGCTTCTAGAACAGGAGAAAATACTGGTGGTCCAATGTTAATACTTGTAGAAGTTATTTTATGGTTCTTAGTTATATTAGCATCTGTGCTTATAGTTTTGGCAACTCGTCAAATACCTGTTCAGTACGCTAGAAGAACAGCTTCTGGTGGTTATGAGAAAAATATTACTGGATCTAGACAATATATTCCATTAAAATTAAATGCATCTGGTGTAATGCCAATAATATTTGCTCAAGCATTAATGTTTTTGCCTGGTATGATTGGTAAGTATTTTAATACTTCTGCAATAGGTTCATGGTTTGAGGTTAATTTTCAGGATCCCTTTGGATTAGCATATAATTTGTTATTTGCTTTTCTAATTATAATATTCACATATTTTTATACTGCTATCACTGTACCAACAAATAAGATGGCAGATGACTTAAAAAGAAGTGGTGGATTTGTACCAGGAACAAGGCCTGGGAAAGAAACTGCAGATTTTTTAGATAAAATTATGTCATTAATTACGTTACCCGGATCTATTTTCTTAGCTTTGCTGGCTGTTTTACCAGCTATTGTTGTTCAACTGCTAGGAATTCAAGGAAATTGGGCAATGTTTTATGGTGGAACATCACTACTAATTATGGTAGGTGTGGCAATTGATACAGTTCAGCAAGTAAATTCATATTTGTTAAATAGACATTATGATGGCTTAATGAAAAGTGGTAAAAATAGAAAAGTAGCATAAGTTATGGCTAAACAAGCAGCGATAGAGCAAGACGGATCTATAATTGAGGCATTATCAAATGCAATGTTCCGTGTGGAGTTAGAAAACGGACACGTGGTAACAGCGCATATATCTGGAAAGATGAGAATGCATTATATTAAATTATTACCAGGTGATAAGGTTAAATTAGAAATGAGCCCTTATGACTTGACTAAAGCAAGAATTACATATAGATATTAAGATGAAAGTAAGAGCATCAATAAAAAAGAGAAGTGCCGAGTGCAAAATAGTGCGCAGAAAAGGACGGTTGTACGTAATTAATAAAAAGAATCCTAGATTTAAACAAAGACAAGGGTAATTATGGCAAGAATTGCAGGTGTAGATATACCAAAACAGAAAAGAGGAGTTATAGCTTTAACCTATATATTTGGTGTAGGTAGAAGTAGAGCTAAAGAAATTTTAGCTAAAGCCCAAGTTAGTGAAGATACTAAAGTATCAGATTGGAATGATGACGAAATAGGTCGTATTCGTGATGCTGTATCTGAGTTTACAATTGAAGGTGAATTACGTTCAGAAATTCAATTAAGCATTAAGCGTTTAATGGATATCGGATGTTACAGAGGAATTCGTCATAGATCTGGTTTACCTTTAAGAGGTCAAAGAACTAAGAACAACTCTAGAACTAGAAAAGGTAAAAGAAAAACTGTTGCTAATAAGAAAAAAGCAACTAAATAATTAAAAGTCATTAGTATTTAGTAGTTGGATTGAATCTGTTTGAAATGTAATAGTTTAGGATTCTAATACTAACAACTAACAACTAAAAACTAAAATCATATGGCAAAGTCAAATACAAAAACAGCTAAAAAACGTAAAGTTATAGTTGAATCTGTTGGAGAAGCACACGTAACAGCTTCTTTTAACAACATTATTATTTCTTTAACAAACAAAAAAGGAGATGTAATCTCTTGGTCATCTGCCGGTAAAATGGGCTTTAGAGGATCTAAGAAAAATACACCTTATGCTGCACAAGTAGCATCTGAGGACTGTGCAAAAGTTGCACATGAAGCAGGACTAAGAAAAGTTAAAGTATACGTAAAAGGACCTGGAAACGGTAGAGAATCTGCAATACGTGCAATTCACAACTCAGGAATTGAAGTAACTGAAATTATTGATGTTACTCCATTACCACACAACGGTTGTAGACCTCCAAAAAGAAGAAGAGTTTAATTAAATTAATAGCCCTAAGGGCATTTCACAGAAAGTGTAATTACGATTATCGAAGGATAAGCCTTAATTCATAATCTCACTTTCAAAATTTTAGAAAATGGCAAGATATACAGGACCTAAAACTAAGATCGCACGTAAATTCGGAGAAGCGATATTTGGAGAAGATAAGTCTTTTGAGAAAAAGAATTATCCTCCAGGACAACACGGTAACAACAGACGTCGTGGTAAAAAATCTGAATATGCTATCCAATTAATGGAGAAGCAAAAAGCTAAATATTCTTACGGAATTTTAGAAAAACAATTTAGAAACTTATTTGCAAAAGCAAACAGTAGTAAAGGAGTAACTGGTGAAGTTTTACTTCAGTTATGTGAATCTCGTTTAGATAACGTTGTTTACAGAATGGGTATTTCTAACTCAAGAAGAGGGGCAAGACAATTAGTTTCTCACCGTCACATTACTGTAAATGGAGAATTGGTAAACATACCATCTTATTCTTTAAAGCCAGGAGATGTTGTAGGTGTTAGAGAAAAATCTAAATCATTATCTGCTATACAAGATGCATTGGCTGCTAACAGTCGAGTATACGAGTGGATTACTTGGAATTCTGAAAAGAAGGAAGGTACATATGTATCTATTCCAGAAAGAGTTCAGATTCCAGAGAATATCAAGGAACAACTAATCGTCGAGTTATACTCTAAATAAACAACCTAATTCAACTATGGCATTATTAAATTTTCAGAAGCCCGATAAAGTTATAATGATCGATTCTACAGATTTTGAAGGGAAATTTGAATTTCGTCCTTTAGAGCCTGGTTATGGATTGACTGTTGGAAACGCATTAAGAAGAGTATTACTTTCTGCATTAGAAGGTTTTGCAATTACTTCTGTGAGAATGGACAAAGTAGAACATGAGTTCTCTGTTATTCCTGGTGTTGTTGAAGACGTTACAGAAATGATTTTAAACTTAAAACAAGTTCGTTTTAAGAGACAAATAGAAGATGTTGAAGCTGAAACAGTTTCAATTTCTGTAAGTGGTAAAAATCAGTTAACTGCGGGTGATTTTCAGAAATTTATTTCTGGGTACCAAGTATTAAATCCTGATTTAGTAATTTGTAATATGGATGCTAAAGTAAGCATCAATATGGAAATTGTTATTGAAAAAGGAAGAGGATACGTACCAGCAGAAGAGAATAAAAAGCCTGGTGCTGCTATAGGAACTATTCCAATTGATTCTATTTTTACGCCTATTAAAAACGTAAAATATAGTATTGAGAACTATCGTGTAGAACAAAAAACTGATTATGAAAAACTAGTTTTTGAAATCAGTAGCGATGGATCAATAAATCCTAAAGATGCTTTAACTGAAGCTGCAAAGGTTTTAATTCATCACTTCATGTTATTCTCTGATGAGCGTATTACTCTAGAAGCAGATGAAATAGCTCAGACTGAGACTTATGATGAGGAATCATTACACATGCGTCAGTTGCTAAAAACTAAATTAGTAGATATGGATTTATCAGTTCGTGCACTAAATTGTTTAAAAGCAGCAGAAGTAGATACATTAGGAGACTTAGTTTCATTTAACAAAAATGATCTTATGAAGTTTAGAAACTTCGGTAAAAAATCATTAACTGAATTAGAAGAGTTAGTGATTAATAAAGGATTAAGTTTTGGAATGGACTTGTCAAAATATAAATTGGATAAAGATTAATTTTATTTCCATTAAAGGAGATATATAAGATAATACAATGAGACACGGTAAAAAAGTTAATCATTTAGGAAGAAAAGCAGCGCATAGAAAAGCTATGTTAGCAAATATGGCTTGTTCTTTAATTGAGCACAAAAGAATTAACACTACTGTTGCTAAAGCTAAAGCTTTAAAACAATTTGTAGAGCCTTTAATTACTAAATCAAAGGCAGAAAACAATAAATCTGTTGAGAAAGGAACTCACAACAGACGTATAGTTTTTAAAAGCTTAAGAGATAAGTATGCAGTAACAACTTTATTTGGTGAGGTTTCTTCTAAAGTAGGAGACAGACCAGGTGGTTACACAAGGATTATTAAACTTGGTAACAGGTTAGGTGATAATGCTGATATGGCTTTAATAGAGTTAGTAGATTTTAATGAAGTTTACAACGCTGGAAAACCAAAAGAGAAGAAAAAATCTAGAAGAGGTAGAAGCAAAAAGGCTGTAGCGCCTGTAGCAGAAACAAAATCAGATGATTCAGAAGAATAAAATAATGATTTTATTTTTAAATATTCAAAAAAGGATAGGCTTATAGTCTATCCTTTTTTTTATGTTAAATTTGTAAAGTAAAAATAATAAGGATTAAATTTTTATAGGGTGAAATATCAAGCAAGAAAAAAAGCGCTAATTTTATTAGCAGACGGTACAATTTTTCACGGAAAAGCTGTTGGTGATGCAGAAGGTACTGCATTTGGTGAGGTTTGTTTTAATACTGGTATGACAGGGTACCAAGAAATTTTTACAGATCCATCTTATTTTGGACAAATAATGGTAACTACTAATGCACACATTGGTAATTATGGTACAAACGAAGAAGAAGTAGAGTCTAACTCTGTGAAAATCTCAGGTCTTGTTTGTAAAAATTTTAGTTATGATTATTCTAGAGTTGATGCAAATGCTAGTTTGCAAGAATTTTTAAATAACAGTAACCTTTTTGCTATTTCTGATGTAGATACAAGAGCTTTAGTTAGTTATATTAGAGATAATGGTGCAATGAATGCTGTAATTTCTACAGATGTAGATAATATAGAAAGTTTAAAAGAGCAATTGGCAAATGTTCCTAGTATGGAAGGTTTAGAACTTTCTTCTAAAGTATCTACTAAAGAGCCTTATTTTTATGGAGACGAAAATGCTAAATATAAAATTGCAGCTTTAGATATAGGAATAAAGAAAAATATACTTCGTAACCTAGCTAAAAGAGATGCATACATTAAGGTATATCCATACAATGCATCTTATAATGAGTTAAGTTCTTTTAATCCTGATGGTTATTTTATATCTAATGGGCCAGGTGATCCAGAACCACTAACAGACGCTATACAAACAGCTAAAGATATTATAGCAAATAATAACCCATTATTTGGTATATGTTTGGGGCACCAAGTTATTGCTTTGGCTAATGGTGTTTCTACTTATAAAATGCATAATGGTCATAGGGGTATTAACCACCCTGTAATGAATATAACAACAGGTAAAGGAGAAATTACATCTCAAAATCACGGATTTGCTATTAATAGAGAAGAAACAGAGGCTAATGCTGAATTAGAAATTACACACAAACATTTAAATGATAATACCGTAGCAGGTATTAAAATGAAAAATAAGAATGTTTTTTCTGTTCAATATCATCCAGAAGCTAGCCCAGGACCAAATGATTCTAATTATTTGTTTGATAATTTTTTTGAATTAATAAAAAACAGTCAGAACTAAATAATACGATATCGTTTTCGTTTAAATTATAGTTAATTATTGATATAGTTATAGTGTAAAGAACACTGTTAATGCTACACTTTTGTATCTTTACAACTAGATTATATCAACCTAAAAAATAAAAAATTCTATGAGTATTATCATAAATGTGCATGCAAGGCAAATATTAGATTCAAGAGGTAACCCTACAGTAGAAGTAGATGTTTATACAGAAAATGGCGTTTTAGGTAGAGCCGCAGTTCCTTCTGGAGCTTCTACAGGAGAACATGAAGCAGTAGAGCTTAGAGATGGTGGAGATATTTTTATGGGTAAAGGTGTTTCTAATGCCGTTGCTAATGTAAACACTACTATTGCAGAAGAAATTGTTGGAATGTCTGTTTTTGAGCAAAACTTAATAGACCAAACAATGATAGATTTAGATGGTACTCCAAACAAATCTAAATTAGGAGCTAATGCTATTTTAGGTGTTTCTTTGGCTGTTGCAAAAGCTGCTGCTAATGAAATGGGTATGCCTTTATATAGATATGTTGGTGGTGTAAGTGCAAATACTTTGCCAGTACCAATGATGAATATTATAAATGGAGGTTCTCACTCAGATGCACCTATTGCTTTTCAAGAATTTATGGTAATGCCCGTTAAAGCAAAAAGCTTTACGCATGCAATGCAAATGGGTACAGAAATTTTTCATCATTTAAAGAAAGTTTTACATGATAGAGGATTAAGTACAGCAGTTGGTGATGAAGGTGGTTTTGCTCCAAATTTAGCAGGTGGTACAGAAGATGCTTTAGATACAATTGCTAAGGCTGTTTCTAATGCTGGCTATAAATTGGGTGATGAAATTATGATTGCTTTAGATTGTGCTGCTGCAGAATTTTTTGTGGATGGTAAGTATGATTATACTAAGTTTGAAGGAGATAAAGGTGTAGTAAGAACATCTGAAGAGCAAGCACAATACTTAGCAGATTTGTCTGCTAAATACCCAATAATTTCTATAGAAGATGGTATGGATGAGAATGACTGGGATGGCTGGAAGTCTTTAACAGAAAAAGTTGGAGATAAAGTACAGTTGGTTGGTGATGATTTGTTTGTTACAAACGTAGAGCGCTTGTCTAAGGGTATTAAAAATAACATTGCAAACTCTATTTTAATTAAAGTAAACCAAATAGGAACACTTACAGAAACAATTGCAGCTGTAACAATGGCTAAAAATGCAGGCTATACATCTGTAATGTCTCACCGTTCTGGAGAAACTGAAGATAATACAATTGCAGATTTAGCGGTTGCATTAAATACAGGCCAAATTAAAACAGGTTCTGCCTCTAGATCAGATCGTATGGCAAAATACAATCAATTATTACGTATAGAAGAAGAATTAGGTACTGTTGCATATTACCCACAAATGGATGCATTTAAAATAAAATAACTTAACTTTAAAGTTATATAATAAAAAGCCGCTCTTTTTAAGAGCGGCTTTCTTGTTTTTGTTAAATTAATATAATATAAGTAACTTTTTAGGTTGTTTTTATAGTATCTTAATTTACATTATATATTTTTTAAATAATATATGTTATTAAATGTATAAATAGCTGCAACTAATTGATAAACTCTTGTCTTTTTCTTAAATTTACAGTTCGATTAATAATATTAGTAAATTATACCAATGTCAGATAAAGTTACTTTAGAATTTAAGGGAAATAAATATGATTTTCCAATAGTAGAAGGCACAGAGAAAGAACAGGCCATAGATATTAAAACATTACGTTCTGCAACCGGTTTAACTACAATAGATCCAGGATATAAAAATACAGGCTCTTGTGAAAGTGCTATTACATTTTTAGATGGTGAAAAAGGTATTTTAAGGTACCGTGGGTATTCTATTGAAGAGTTAGCTGAAAAAGCAGACTTTTTAGAGGTAGCTTATTTATTAATTTTTGGAGAATTACCTAACACAGATCAGTTAGCTAAATTTCATTCAGATATAAAAAAGGAGTCTCACGTAGATGAGGAGATGAAAAAGATTTTAGATGGCTTTCCAAAGTCTGCACACCCAATGGGCGTGTTATCATCTTTAACAAGTGCTTTAATAGCATTTAACCCATCTTCTGTAAATGTTACTTCAGAAAATGATATGTACCACGCAATAGTAAGAATTTTAGCTAAATTCCCTGTTTTAGTTGCTTGGACATTAAGAAAGAAAAAAGGTCTTCCGTTAGATTATGGAGATGATTCTTTAGGTTATGTAGAAAACATTCATAAAATGATGTTTAAAAGACCTAGTGAAGATTACAAGTCTAATAAAATTGTTATAGATGCATTAGACAAGCTATTAATTTTACACGCAGATCACGAGCAAAACTGTTCTACATCTACTGTAAGAATTGTAGGTTCTTCTCACGCAGGCTTATTTGCGTCATTATCTGCAGGTATTTCTGCTCTTTGGGGACCATTACACGGTGGTGCTAACCAAGCTGTATTAGAAATGTTAGAAGCTATTGAAGCAGATGGTGGAGACACTAAAAAATATATGGCTAAAGCTAAAGATAAAAATGATCCGTTTAGGTTAATGGGCTTTGGACACAGAGTTTATAAAAACTTTGACCCTAGAGCTAAGATTATTAAAGTAGCAGCAGATGAAGTTTTAAATGATTTAGGTATTGATGATCCAATTTTAGATATTGCTAAAGGATTAGAAAAAGAAGCTTTAGAAGATCCTTACTTTGTAGACCGTAAATTATACCCTAATGTAGATTTCTACTCAGGAATTATTTACAGAGCTTTAGGTATACCTACAGAAATGTTTACAGTAATGTTTGCTTTAGGTAGATTACCAGGCTGGATTGCTCAATGGAGAGAAATGAGATTAAATAATGAGCCAATTGGTAGACCAAGACAGGTTTATGTTGGTGAAAATCATAGATCTTTTGTAGATGTAAACAAAAGATAGTCTATTACAATATATACAATAAATAAAAGCCTTTTTGTTAATTCAAAAAGGCTTTTATTATTTTAGGGATTCTTATTTTTATTTAGAAAAATTCGTTTCATATTTGCATAAAAATTAGTTTATGCGTCGAATAAATGTGAAAAACGAAACTTCTAGGTTAAAAACTGTTGTATTAGGTACAGCACAAAGTTGCGGGCCAACTCCAACAGCAGAGGAAGCTTATGATCCTAAGTCTTTAGAGCATATTTTAGCAGGTACATATCCAAAGGAAGAAGATATGATAGCAGAAATGAATGCTTTTGAGGCTGTTCTTAAAAAATACAATGTAGAAGTATTAAGGCCTAAACTACTTAAAGATTGTAACCAGATTTTTTCTAGAGATATTGCTTTTGTTATAGACGATGTTTTTTTTAGAGCCAATATATTACCAGACAGGGAAGAGGAGTATTTGGCTATACAACACATTGTAGATCAAATTAACCCAGAAAAGGTTGTAGAGCTTCCTGAGGAAGCACATATAGAAGGTGGTGATGTTATGCCATGGAACAATCATATTTTTATTGGTACTTATACAGCAGAAAATTACTCGCACCACATAACTGCCAGAACAAATAAGTTAGCAGTAGAACAGATTACTAAACTTTTTCCTAATAAAACAGTGAAATCTTTTGAGTTGCGCAAATCTACAAACGCAAAAGAAAATGCATTGCATTTAGATTGTTGTTTTCAACCATTAGGAAAAAATAAAGCAATACTTCATAAAAACGGTTTTTTAGTAGAAGAAGAATACCAATGGTTAGTTAACTTTTTTGGAAAAGAAAATATTTTTGAAATTACTAGTGATGAAATGTATCAAATGTTTAGTAATGTATTTTCTATATCAGAGGAAGTAATTGTATCAGAAAAAAACTTTACAAGATTAAATAATTGGTTAAGAGAGCAAGGATTTACGGTTGAAGAAATTCCGTATGCAGAAATATCTAAACAAGAAGGGTTATTGCGTTGCAGTACTTTACCACTTTTAAGAGAATAATATAAATAATAGTACTATGCAGGTTACAAATACAATTTTAATGATTAGACCAGTTGGTTTTCGTAAAAACGAACAAACAGCTGTAAATAATTATTTTCAAGAAGATCTTGACATTAAAAATGCAGAAATAAATGCAAAAGCTCAAGAAGAGTTTGATGCTTTTGTGAATGCTTTACAGGCAAAAGGAGTAAATGTTGTTGTTGTAAATGATACAAAGCAACCAGATACACCAGATTCTATTTTCCCTAACAATTGGATATCTTTTCATAGCAACGGTGCTGTTGGCTTGTATCCTATGTTTGCAGAAAACAGAAGAAATGAACGTAGAGAAGATATTTTAGATATTTTAGAAGAAAAGGGATTTAATATAGACCACACTATAGATTACACTAGTGCAGAGGAAGAAAAGTTATATTTAGAAGGCACAGGTAGTATTTTATTAGATAGGGTAAATAAAAAAGCATACTGTGCATTATCTGTAAGAGCAGATGAAGATTTATTTATAGAGTTTTGTGAAGATTTTGAGTATACACCAGTTGTTTTTACTGCAAACCAAACAGTAGGTGGTAAACGCTTGCCTATTTACCATACCAATGTAATGATGTGCCTGGCAGAAGATTTTTCTGTAATTTGTTTAGATACTATAGACGATAAAAAAGAGCGTAAAAATGTAGTTAAACATTTAAAAGAAGATGGTAAAGAGGTAATTGCTATTACAGAAAAACAAATGCATTCCTTTGCAGGTAATATGCTTCAGGTTTTAGGTAAAGACAATAAACGTTATTTGGTAATGAGCTCTGCAGCATATAATAGCTTAACAAAAGCTCAAATTTCTATCATAGAAAAAACATCAGAAATTATACACAGTTCTTTAGAAACTATAGAAACTTGTGGTGGTGGTAGCGCAAGATGTATGATGGCAGAAGTATTTTTACCAAAAACAAACTAAAATCTATCTTTAAAAAAAAGATAAAAGCCGTAATTTTACAGGCTTAAATACAATTTATAATGAATATCCAAGAAGTGTTAACGCAAAAGGTAAAAGAAGCAGTTTTAGCTATTTATAAAATAGAGCTGCCAACAGTAGAATTTCAGCCAACAAGAAAAGATTTTGAAGGCGATATAACTGTGGTTGTTTTTCCTATTTTGCGCTTTGTTAAAGGTAACCCTGCACAAATTGGAGAGCAAATAGGTGTGTATTTAAAAGATAATGTAGCCGAAGTAGAAAATTTTAATGTTGTTAAAGGTTTTTTAAATATTGTAATTAGCGATGCTTTTTATGTAAACTTTTTTAATGGTATTAAAAACACAGAAAATTATGGGTTTGTAACAGAATCTGAAGATGCTGTTATGGTAGAGTACTCTTCTCCTAATACTAATAAACCACTACATTTAGGACATATTAGAAACAATTTATTAGGTTACTCTGTTGCAGAGGTTTTAAAAGCATCTGGTAAAAAAGTATATAAAACTCAAATTATTAACGATCGTGGTATACATATTTGTAAAAGTATGTTAGCCTGGAAACTTTTTGGTAACGGAGAAACTCCAGAAAGTACAGGCATTAAAGGCGATAAATTAGTTGGTAATTACTACGTTAGGTTTGATAAAGAGTATAAAGCACAAATAGCAGAATTAGTAGCTAAAGGTACAGATGCTAAAGAGGCAGAAAAACAAGCACCTATTTTATTAGAAGCACAAGAAATGCTACGTAAATGGGAAGCAGGTGATAAAGAAGTTGTTGCCTTGTGGAAAACAATGAACCAATGGGTTTATAATGGCTTTGAGGTAACGTATAAAAATTTAGGCGTAGATTTTGACACCTATTATTACGAGAGTGATACCTACCTTTTAGGAAAAGATATTGTAGATGAAGGTTTAGAAAAAGGTGTTTTTTACAGAAAAGAAGATGGTAGTGTTTGGATAGATTTGTCTGATGAAGGTTTAGATGAAAAAATTGTATTACGTGCCGATGGTACTGCGGTTTATATGACCCAAGATATAGGTACAGCCATACAACGTACAAAAGATTATCCAGATGTAAATGGTATGGTTTATACTGTTGGTAATGAGCAAGATTACCATTTTAACGTGCTATTTTTAATACTTAAAAAATTAGGTTTTTCATGGGCAGAACAATTGTACCATTTAAGTTATGGTATGGTAGATTTACCTAGCGGAAAAATGAAGAGTAGAGAAGGCACTGTTGTAGATGCAGATGATTTAATGAAAGATATGACAGCTACAGCAGCTAGTATTTCTGAAGAATTAGGTAAATTAGACGGGTATACAGATAAAGAAAAAGAAGAGCTTTATAGAATAATTGGTTTGGGAGCTTTAAAATATTACATACTAAAAGTAGACCCTAAAAAACGTATTTTATTTAACCCTGAAGAATCTGTGGAGTTCCAAGGTAACACAGGGCCGTTTATACAATATACATATGCCAGAATACAGTCTATCTTAAGAAAATCAGATTTTGATTATACGGCTTCTGTAACTGCTAATGATTTACATGAAAAAGAAAAGGAGCTTTTAAAGCAAATACAAGTTTTTCCTTCTGTGGTACAAAATGCAGCTCAAAACTATAGTCCTGCTTTAGTAGCAAATTATACGTACGACTTGGTTAAGGAATTTAACTCTTTTTACCAAAATGTGCCAATTTTGCCAGAAGAAGACTTGCAAAAGAAAATATTTAGAGTACAATTGTCTAAAAAAGTAGGAGAAGTAATTAAGTCTGCGTTTACTTTATTAGGCATAGAGGTTCCAAACCGCATGTAATTTTTATAAACAAATTTAATGGGTGATGATTTAGGGGTTAGTATTTTTGGTATTACTGCTTTACTAGCAATTTTAGGCTACTTTATTTATATTCTTTACTATATAGCAGATTTATACTTTTTTACTCCTTCTAAAGAGAATATTAAGCTATCTGCAGCAGATGAACATTTAATAATTAAAAATTTGCCTGCGTATTCTTTGTTGTCTTCTAAGCACAAACAAAAGTTTAAAAACAGAGTATCTAGATTTAGAGCTAATAAAACATTTATATTTTCAGAACAAAGTTCTAAGGATGAAGAAATAAAGCTGCTATTGTCTGCAACGGCAGCTTTTTTAATGTTAGGTTTTAAAGATTATAGAATATCTACAATAAAAAAAATACTTATTTACCCTTCTGCATACTTTTCTACAATTACAAAACAAAATCATTTAGGAGAGTATAATCCGCAATTAAAAACATTGGTTTTTTCTGCCGAACACGTATTAAGTGGTTTTGAAAATGCTACAGATAACCTAAATTTAGGAGTGCATGAGTTTGCCCACGCATTAGCTTTTCACTTTAAAAAAGATTTAAAATACACAGCTGTTAAGTTTAGAAACGGATTAGCAAAAATGGAAAAATTGCTGCATGATAAGGAATTTTTAAAACGAGTAGAAAGTACTCAGTATTTTAGACCTTATGCAACTACAAATATTCATGAATTTTTTGCTGTTGCCTTGGAAAATTACGTAGAGACTCCATCAGATTTTGTAGCCACTTTTCCGGAGTTGTATAAAATAATTACGCGTATGCTTAACTTTGAAGAGTTTAGTTTTCATAACAAACTTTAAAAATTTATTCTAAAACTTGCATTTGGTGTTATACCTAATGATACACTTTCTACAGTTTCAATTTCGTTGTCATTAGTAACTCTGTAATATCTATTTAATATATTTTCTTTGTTTAATATGTTTAGTATAGATGTGCCCAATGTGGCTTTATATTTTTTGCTTATTTTAAAGTTGTAGAGTGCAGATATGTCTGCTCTAACATAATTTGGCAATCTACTACTGTTTGGATCTTTGTAATTTATTTTTGCAGGAAAACTAAATAAATCTAACGCATTATTGCCTTCTTCTGGTTCTGTATAGGGTTTTCCAGAGTTGTAATTTACGCCAACACCAATTTTAAAATTTTTGTAATTGTAATTTGCGGCAAAAGTAATAGTGTGTCTAATGTCTAAATTATTAGGAAATGTATTTGGTGTAATATCTTTAAAAACATAATTGTTTAAGTTGTATGTGTAGCTTAACCAGGTACTATAATTATTGTTTTTTTTGTTAATTAAAAACTCAATGCCTTTAATGTTGTATTTTCCTATTTCGCCATTAAATTGATCTTGGTTTTGGAACCCCTGTGTAAGTGTACTTATTCCTTTTACATTTTTATAAAAGCCTTCAATACCAATATAAATGCTATTTTTTTCATAATTAAACCCAACAGATAATTGTTTGCTTGTGGTTATAGGTAACTCATCTTCATCAGCTAAAATCCACCTTCTTTTCTCTACACCTAAAAAGTTTTGTTCTAAATCTATAATTTGGTTGGTGGTCTGACTTTTAAATTCTCCTAACAGAGATGCGTTAAAATTTGTGGCAACATTGTAGTTTATGTTTAAACGAGGTTCTACTATCCAACGTTTAAAAGTATTAATATTTTCAATGTAATTTACACGAGCCCCAGCTCTTGCTTTTAGCTTAATAGTTTGGTAGTCAATTTCAGAAAAAATAGAGTGAGCTCTAATTACACCTTTTATGTTTTTTTTATAAGGAGGTTGTGTTACATTGGTAAAATTAATAATACCTGTTTCTATAAGTTGATAGCCATTTATTAGCTTTATATTATCTGTTAGCTGGTATTTAGTATTTACTTTTAACCCGTTTTCTAAAACCTTATTAGTTTGCTGTAATTGTTGCTCTTGATTGTTTGCTACTTCATTAGCATTTAAATTGTAAGAGGTGCGGTAGGCATTTATTTTGGTTGAAAATTTATTGGTCCACTTACTTTCTAAGCTACCACCAAAAGAGGTGTTTTTTTGATCTAAATTGCTAAAGTTACTTTCGTTATTTGCGTTAGTCTCTTCATAATTTAAAACGTTGTTCATATAAATAAAGCTAAAGCGCAATTTATGTTTGTTAGTGATATCATATAGGGCCTTTGCTGTAAAATCATAAAAATAGAAATCTTCTCTTCTTGTAATTTCTGTATCTCGGTCATTATTTTCTATATCACTGTCTTGAAAAGTCTTATCAAAATACCTGTTGTAGGTTGGCGAGTTTAAAAAATCTGTTATAGATCTTCTGGCAGAAAACTGTAAAGCTCCTTTGTTAGTAATAGGTACTTGTGTGTATGCGTCTGCACTAATCATGTTAAAACCTGCGCCAAAAAAAGAATCGTTTACATTGTTGTTGGTTCGCATATCTATAACACTACTAATACCGTCTCCATATTGCGGACTGGTGCCGTTTTTAGTTATTGTTACGCTATTGGTTAGGTAAGGGTTAAAAGCAGATATTAACCCAAAAAAATGCCCAGACTGGTACATTTTTATGTCTTCCCAAAGCACAAGGTTTTGGTCGTTAGTACCACCACGCACATTAATATCAGACACAGTTTCATTGCTACTTTTAATTCCGGGTAATGCTTGTACTGTTTGTAGCACATCTGGCTCTATAAGTCCAGGTAATATTCCAAAATCTGAAGTATTTAAAATTACACTACCATCTTTAGATTTACGTAAACCAGTAGTTAAAAACTTAGAAATTACTACCTCTTTTAATTGTACATAATGTTGTTTAAGTAAAAAGGTATTTACTGGTTTATTTTTATTAAGTTCTGTAGCATTAAAATGCATAGTCTTGTACCCAATAAAACGTACTTTAATTATAGCATCTTTGGGTATATTGTTTAATGTAAAGTACCCGGTAGAGTCTGTAACTGTAGCAATATTTTGTTCTAAAACTTCTACGGTAGCACCATTTATAGTGTTTTGCTCAAAATTATCTAAAAATTTTGCGTGTATACTTATGGTATTCTCTTTAGAAAAAGCATAATACCGTTGACTTAATTTAGTTAAGGTTAAAGAAGTTTTTTTAGCTATATAATTTAAAATACTTTCTAAGTTATTATCTGTGCTTGGTGTAATTGTTAATGTATCTGTGTCTTTATTAGCAAAAGATATTCTAATATTAAATTGCTCCTCTAACTGTTGTAAGTAAGTTGTTAAAGGTAGCGTACTACTGCTTTCTTGCGCATTAGCTACACAACTAATGGCAAAAAAAAAGCAATAAAAAATAACTTTTAAATACTTATTTTTCAGCATAAAACAACACCTTATTCTCCTCTAATGTATAACTAATTTTAGAAGGTATACTAATACTCTTTAACGCAAGATCTAAATCCTTGTTGTTAAAAGAGCCTGTATAAAGTTGTTTTGTGTTTACGTTTTTTGTGTTTACAGTTAAATTAAATTGTCTTTGTAATTCATTAAAAACAAACTCTAAAGGTATGCTTTTAAAAGTGCTTTCATTTAAAGTCCAAGACGGTACCAGTGTTTTTACGTGACTAAGCGGTGCAACATTACCGTTAATAACCATAAAAGATGTGCCACCAGGAACCTTGTAGTCTTTACCATTGTAGTTTACATTTACAAGCCCCTCATAGCAAGTAACCTCAAAAAAGTTTGCTCTAGTTTCTACATTAAATTGCGTGCCCAAAACACTAATTACACCTTGGTTTGTAGTTACAGTAAACTTTTCTCCTTTTGCAACTTTAAAAAAAGCTTCGCCTTCTAAAGATACATCTCTTTTTTGGTCCCACTTATTTTTATTGTACGCAATTTTAGACTCTGCGTTTAGTTTAACTTCAGAGTTATCAGGTAAAATAAGTTCGTTATTTTGTGCATAATCTGTACTAACTGTTTGTTCTAAAGTTGTAGTATAAAAATAACCTAAGCCAAATAGTAGTATAACAGCAGCGGCAATACTAATGTATTTTTTAAACGGGTTTAATTTAATAACCTTGGTTTGTTTATTTGTATTGCGTTTTTTATTAATAGCCTGTAAAGCCTTTTCTTGGTCAAATTCTGGTGCCTTTAGCTTACTAGAAGCTGTAATAATTTTTTGGTAAGATGCGTATTCTTCGGTTTTTTTAAACTGAATAATTTCTTCTTCTGTTAACTCGTTATTTAGCCATTTGGCTAGGTAATTCTCTTGCATAACTTTTGCTTTACGTAGGTATAACAATCAATAAGTAAAAAACCCTACTTTATATTTTATTTTTTATCAATCTATATAATTTGGCATCAATGTATTAAATGCCATCTATGTGTTCTCTAAGAGATTTTAGCGCTAAATGCATTCTTTTTTCTATTGCTTTTACACTTACACCTTCTAACTCTGCAATTTCTGCATATTTCTTTTTATCTATTCTATTAAGTAAAAAAGTAGTACGCTGGTTTTCTGGTAAATTTGCCAGTGCTCTGTCTAATTTTTCTTGAAACTGTTTTTCTTCAAGCAAAAACTCTGGTGTTTCATTAGACACATCTGTGTTTAAGTGTGCATATTTTAAGCGTACTTTATCTGCCTTAATCATATTTAAATATAAATTATTGGCAATAGTATAAACATAAGATTTTGCTTTTGTGGGTACAACTTTAGCACAATTTTCCCATAGTTTTACAAAAGCTTCTTGTACGGCGTCATATGCTTTTTCTTCGTTACCAAACTTATAATATATATAGTTAAACACCGTTTTAGAGTTGGTGGTAAAGAGGTGGTTATATACTTTCTCTTCGCAAACATTGTTGTGGTTGTCTATGTTCAAAACTTGTTTTTTTATTTTTCCAAAGGTATTTTAAAAAAATGATATTTTTTTGGTAGGGTATTTTTTAACTGAGTTGTTATAGAGCTATAAAAACAAAAAATAAACCAAATTATTATGAAAAACTTTTTTGCAAAATTTATGTTTGCTGCCCTACTTACAGCAACATTTAGTTTAACTTCTTGTCAAGAAGAGTTTGAAGAATTACCAGATAACAATGATGGTAAATCAATAGAAGCTACTTCTGCCACAGCTACTTTAATTAAAGGAACATCTTCTAAAGATGGCTCTTATGACAATATAGTTGATGGCGCTAGTTGTTTTGCCATACAGTTTCCTTACAATGTTACTGTAAATGGCTTAGATATTACTATAGATTCTGTAGCAGATTTAAAATTAATAGAAGAAATATTAGATGAAATAGATTCTGATGATTACAACTTACAAATAATTTATCCAATTAAAATTACACTATCAAACTACACAGAAATTACTATTAATAGTAGAGAAGAATTAGTTGCCCAAGCTAAAGAGTGTATAGAAGGTGGTGAAGATGATGATATTGAGTGCATAGACTTTGTTTACCCAATAGATTTATTCAGTTTTAATACAAACCTTGAAATTACAAATACTACTACGGTAGAGAGTGATAGGCAAATGAGATTGTTTTTTGCAGGCTTAGGGGCTAATGATATTGTTGGAATAGATTTTCCTATTACTTTAGAAAAGTATGACGGGACTAAAGTTGTTGTAAACAATAATGCAGAATTAGCTGTTGTGTTAGAAAATGCAAAAGATATGTGTGATGAGGATGATGATAATGATTACAATGACGATGATTTTACTAAAGAAAGGTTAGATGCATTTTTAGTAGACTGTCCTATGATTTTACAAGAAATTTTTAGAGACAGCCAAGAACAAACAGAACAGTACTTAGAGTTTATTGTAGACTTTAAAGAAAACGGAACTGTAATAACTAAAGATAATGATGGCAATTATATTGAAGGAGCTTGGTCTACTAATATAGGAGTTAACAGTAAAAGAGTAGAATTAAAATTAGAGTTTGAAACTCTTGTAGATTTTAATTTAGACTGGTTTGTTTATGAGTTAAACAATGATAAAATTAAACTTTTTGCCAATGGCGGAAGTGATAGAATTATATTAAAAAAATATTGTGATTTATCTGGGAACAATCCAAATGATAACTTAAGTGATATATTAGGAGAATGTAAATGGGAGTTTACAGTTCCTAGCAGTTCTAGTATTGGAGTTTACAATGTTAAATTTTTAGAAAACGGAACGGTTAAGTTTGTAGATGAAAACGGAAGTGTTTTTACTATAGATACTTTTACAACTTGGGCTTTAGAAGGTAATATCATTATTTTTTATAATGCCAATCAAGAATTGATTGCTGAAAAATGGAAAATAAGATCATATACAGAAACTCAAATGTATGTAGATATCTACAATGAAGATGAGGTAATGTATCAAAATGTATTGCAAAGAAATTGTGAGGATGGTGCTGCTTGTAGTGATGCAGATATAAATGAAGCTTTACTAGGACAGTGTAAATTTAAAATCACAAACTTAGATGGCACTTTTTTTGAAGAATTATACATAGATTTTTCTAACAATAATATTCACGCTTATGATGCTAACAATACAATAGCAGATGAAGGTAATTGGTCTTTGCAAAGTGGTACATTACAATTTAATAGTTTAAGTATGACTTTAGCAAACTACATAGGAGAGTGGAGTGTAATAGAATGTGGTACAGATACTTTTAAATTAGAAAGAGGAGAAGAAATTATTGTCTTAACCAAAGCATGTGACTAAATATTAGCACATCATAATTATGCAAAAGGACAACTTTTTACAAGTTGTCCTTTTTTTGTGCCATATTTTTTGCCTTAAACCATACACTTCCCAATGTAATTATTAAATTTGCATTTCCAGAAAAAAGTAGACTTATGTTCAATAATTTAAGTGAAAAGTTAGATAAAGCGTTCCATGTCTTAAAAGGACACGGACAAATAACAGAAATTAATGTTGCAGAAACTTTAAAAGAAGTTCGTAGAGCTTTATTAGACGCCGATGTTAACTTTAAAATAGCAAAAGAATTTACCAATAGAGTAAAAGAAAAAGCACTAGGTCAAAACGTACTTACAACCTTACAGCCTGGCCAGTTAATGGTTAAGTTGGTTAAGGATGAGCTTACCGAGCTTATGGGTGGTGACGCAGAAGGTATAAACCTATCTGGTACACCATCAGTAATATTAATGTCTGGTTTGCAAGGGTCTGGTAAAACAACCTTTTCTGGTAAACTTGCTAATTACCTAAAAACTAAAAAAACTAAAAAACCTTTATTGGTTGCTTGTGATGTTTATCGTCCTGCGGCTATAGATCAGTTACACGTTGTAGGTGACCAAATAGGAGTAGAGGTTTTCTCAGACCGTGGTAATACAAATCCGGTAGCAATTGCAGAAGCTGGTATAGCACACGCAAAAGCAAACGGACATAATGTTGTTATTATAGATACAGCTGGTCGTTTAGCTGTAGATGAGGAAATGATGACAGAGATTGCCAATGTACATAAAGCAATAAACCCTCAAGAAACATTATTTGTTGTAGATTCTATGACTGGGCAAGATGCTGTAAACACAGCAAAAGCCTTTAATGATGTGTTAAATTTTGATGGTGTTATACTTACAAAATTAGATGGTGATACTCGTGGTGGTGCAGCCATATCTATTAAATCTGTAGTAACTAAACCAATTAAATTTATTGGTACAGGTGAAAAAATGGACGCAATAGATGTTTTTCACCCTTCTCGTATGGCAGAACGTATCCTAGGTATGGGAGATGTTGTGTCTTTAGTAGAGCGTGCACAAGAACAGTTTGATGAGGCTGAGGCACGAAAAATACAGAAGAAAATTGCAAAAAATAAATTTGGGTTCGATGATTTCTTAAAGCAAATTCAGCAAATTAAGAAAATGGGTAGCCTAAAAGATTTAATGGGAATGATACCTGGTGCTGGTAAAGCATTAAAAGGTATGGATATAGATGATGATGCTTTTAAACACGTAGAAGCTATTATACATTCTATGACGCCTGTAGAACGTGAAACTCCTAATTTACTTAACGCAAGCCGTAAAAGAAGAATAGCTAAAGGTAGTGGTAGATCTGTACAAGAAGTAAACCAATTACTTAAACAATTTGACCAGATGAGCAAAATGATGAAGATGATGCAAGGCGGTGGCGGTAAAAAAATGATGCAAATGATGGGTGGTATGAAAGGTATGCGCCCATAATTAATAAAAATTAGTTTCAATATAAAACCATCAAACTAACAACCTAATAATGGAATTACTAGACGGAAAAAAAGTATCAAACCAAATTAAAGAAGAAATTACCGTTGAGGTAACCAAAATGAGAGAGCGTGGAGAAAAAGTACCACACTTGGCAGCAATTATTGTTGGTAATGATGGGGCTAGCTTAACGTATGTTGGTAGTAAAGTACGTTCTTGTGAGCGTGTTGGTTTTGAGTCTACTTTAGTACAAATGCCAAGTACTACTAGTGAAATAGAATTGCTTCGTAAAATTGAAGAACTTAACCAAGATGATGAAATAGATGGTTTTATTGTACAATTGCCATTGCCACCACAAATAGACACGCAAAAAGTGCTTTTAGCGGTAGATCCAGATAAAGATGTAGATGGTTTTCATCCAACCAACTTTGGTAAAATGGCTTTGGATATGAGTACGTTTATACCAGCAACGCCATTTGGTATTTTAGAGTTGTTAGAGCGTTATAAAGTAGATACTAAAGGTAAACATACCGTTGTTATTGGTCGTAGTCATATTGTTGGTAGGCCAATGAGTATTTTAATGGGACGTAAAGGTTGGCCAGGGAACTCTACAGTTACCTTAACACACAGTGCTACAAAAAATATTACACAAATTATTTCTCAGGCAGATATTGTTATTTCTGCGTTAGGAGTTCCTAATTTCTTAAAGGCAGAAATGGTAAAAGATGATGCTGTAGTTATAGATGTTGGTATTACTCGTGTAGCAGATGATACAAAACCAAAAGGTTACTATATTACTGGTGATGTAGATTTTGAAAATGTAAGTAAAAAAGCATCTTTTATAACACCTGTTCCAGGTGGTGTAGGACCAATGACAATTGCTATGTTGTTAAAGAATACTTTATTAGCAAGAGAGCGTCATAGAAATGCTAATAGATAAAAATAGTAGCTATTTTTAAAGCTAAATAAACAAAAATTTTTAGTAATAATACTAAACCATTGCATATTGTGCAATGGTTTTTTTATGTTAATAAGTTAGCTTCAAACCTACCATTTAAATAGGTAATTTTAATCCGCATAAATATAAAATAATGAAAACACCCCTTATCTCGGCTAAAGAGCTGCAAGCCTTATTGGTAGAAGAAAATAACATTATAATTTTAGACGCTAGTCCTGCTACAAACGTATCTGGTTTAAGTACTAACCTAGAAGATTTGCAGATAAAAGGAGCTCGTAAGTTTAATATAAAAGCTAATTTTAGTGACGCTTCTAGTAATTTTCCAAATACTATACCTAGCGCTAAACAGTTTCAAGAAGAGGCACGTAAATTAGGAATAAATAAAAATAGTAAAATTGTGGTGTATGATAATTTAGGTATTTATACCTCACCACGAGTTTGGTGGTTATTTAACACCTTTGGTCATAATAATGTTACAGTTTTAGATGGTGGTTTGCCAGAGTGGGTAGCGCAAGATTTACCAACAGAACAGGCTGCTAAAAAAAGAATTCCTTTAGGTAACTTTATTGCACACCAAAAAGAGTTTGCAGTTGTAAATTTTTCAATGGTTAAAGAAAATACAGAGAGCAATACCGCTTTAGTTGTAGATGCACGCTCTGCAGGCAGGTTTAATGGTACGGAGCCAGAACCTAGAGAAGATTTAGCTAGTGGTAGCATACCAGGCTCTATTAATCTTCCGTTTACAGATGTTTTAGAGGATGGTAAATTTAAATCTAAAGAAGAATTAGAGGTTATTTTAGAGCCAATTTTAGCAGAAGATAAACCATTAGTTTTTAGTTGTGGTTCTGGTTTAACAGCTTGTGTTATTTTGTTAGCAAGTAAATTGGTAGATGACACTAAAGATACATCTGTTTATGATGGCTCTTGGACAGAGTGGGTACAATTGTATGAAGAAGAATTAGAAGAAGAAGTAGAATTAGAAGATGATGTAAGTTTAGATGAGGTTAATGAAACCAAAGCTGCTGAAGAAGAAATTGTACAAGAGAGTATTAGTGATAATGAAGACTTTAATGCGGAAGAGTTAGATAAGGAAGAGGAAGAGTAATAAATGGAAAAAGGAAAACCCAGATTGGTGAGGCTAACAGCAATAGTTACGCAGTTACAAAGCAAAAGAATTGTGACTGCTACAGAGCTGGCAGCAAAGTATAAGGTTAGTATAAGAACTATTTATAGAGACATACGTACTTTAGAGCAATCTGGAATTCCTATTTATGCAGAAGAAGGCAAGGGGTATTCTTTGGTAGATGGTTATAAGTTACCGCCTGTAATGTTTACAGAAGAAGAAGCAAATGCTTTAATAACTGCTGAGCAAATTGTAAATAAAAATAAAGACATTTCTTTTATAGAAAAGTATAGCAGTGCGGTAGAAAAAATAAAATCGGTTTTAAAATATTCTCAAAGAGATAAATCGTCCTTACTTACAGAGCGTTTAGATATTAGAACAAATTTAGAAAAGCACGTAACAAGTAACCATTTAATGCAGTTGCAAATAGCATTAACCAACTATAAATTACTTCAAATAAGTTATTTGTCGCTTCAGAATGTAAAAACTAAAAGAACAATAGAGCCTTTTGCGCTTATACATAATAATGACAATTGGGTACTAATAGCCTTTTGTAGGTTACGTAAAGATTTTAGAGCATTTAGGGTAGACTGTATTCAGCAATTAATGATGTTATCTACTTCTTTTGATCCTCATAAATTAACACTGCAAGAATATTTTGATATGGCTCGTAAAAAATGGGAAAACACCCCTGACACTCCTATGACATAGAGCTGGTTTATTTTTGATAAAAATCAATAAAAAATAAGAATTATGAAAACTGAAACTCTAGAGTCTTTTTATGTAATAGGTATTAAAGTACGTACTACAAATGAAAACGAGCAAGCAGCAAAAGACATTGTTGCATTATGGAACACTTTTATGTCTGAGCAAATTTTAGATAAAATTCCTAATAAAATAAGTTCCGAAATTTTTTCAATTTATACCAATTATGAGAGCGACTACACAAAGCCTTATGACACTATTTTAGGATGTAAAGTTTCTAGTATAGATGAGGTTCCAAATGGTATGGTAGCACATACTATTAAGGCATCAACCTATAAAAAAAGTATAGCAAAGGGAGACTTATCTAAAAACGTAGTGTATAACAAATGGTTAGAAATTTGGAATTCAAAAGTAGATCGTTTGTATACATCAGACTTTGAAATTTATGGTGAAGCAGCAAGTAACCCAGAAAATGCTGAGGTTCCCATTTTTATAGCTATTAAAGAGTAGTTTTAATATTGTAGTAGTTAGGTTACAGTGGTAACTTAACCAATATATTAAAAGGTTTAAAGAGAATGTAGTCCTGTTTTGGGCTACATTTTTTATATTTAAGGACACTAGCCTATAAAGTTTTTTGCCCCATGAAAAAATTAATACCTACTATTTGCTTTTGTTTGTTGTTTAGTTTTGCAGTAAAATCACAAACAGGTAAGGTTTTTGATAACCTAAAACTTACAAGTAAAATTCTAAAAAGCGAACGTAGCTTTTCAATTTACCTACCGCCAGATTACGAGTCATCTAAAAGAGATTATCCTGTATTGTATTTGCTTCATGGTGCTGGTGATGACCACACGGGTTGGGTGCAGTTTGGAGAAGTTTTACATATTACAGACAAAGCTATTAAGGCAGGCAAAGCAACACCAATGATTATTGTAATGCCAGATGCTAATACTGGCAAACGCGGGTATTTTAATACTGAAGATTGGAGGTATGAAGATTTCTTTTTTGAAGAGTTAATGCCATATGTAGAAAAAAAATACCGAATTAAAGGAGAAAAACGCTATCGTGCAATTTCTGGACTCTCTATGGGTGGTGGTGGTACTTTTATGTATGCTTTACATAAACCAGAGTTATTTTCTTCTGCTTGTCCGCTCAGTGCCTCTGTGGGTATGTTGCCAAAAGACACCGTAAAAATTAAAGATTTTGCAGAGAGCGAAAAAAAATCTGTAGCAGAAATGAGAAAGTATTTTAAAAGACATTCTGCCATTTCTTTGTTAGATTCTATTCCGGTAGAAGATATTAAATCTGTACGTTGGTATATAGACTGCGGAGATGATGATTTTTTATTTGAAGGAAATAGTTTGGTACATATTTCTATGATGAAAAAGAAAATACCACACGAGTACAGAGTTCGTGATGGTGCGCATAATTGGACGTATTGGAGAGAGTCTCTACCAGAAGTTTTAAAATTTGTATCGGCAGCTTTTCATCAGCATTAGCTAAGCATACAAAAGGTGTAAAATTAAAACAAGCTAGTATAAATTTATACTAGCTTGTTTTTTTATGGTATGTTTAAATATTTGTGTGTTTGTAAGGATACTTTCCATTGCGGGTTTTTCATTACAAAATCTACAATTAACGGAGTCATTTTATCTTTAACACTCCATTCTGGTTGTAAATATAAAATACAATCTTTATTTACTTTAGCCGCTTGTTCTTCGGCAAATTTAAAATCGTTTTTATTATAAATTATCATTTTTAACTCATCTGCTTTATCATAAATAATACCTTGTGGTAATTTATTTTTTTTAGGAGATAAGCAAATCCAGTCCCAAATACCAGTTAAGGTATATGCTCCAGAAGTTTCTATATGTGTTTGTAATTTTTTAGCCTTTAAAGCTTCAGTAAGTGGTGCCATATTCCACGTTAATGGCTCGCCGCCTGTAACTACAATAGTGTTAGAGTATTTTGCTGCGTTATTTACAATGGCATCAATAGTTGTTGGTGGGTGCGTAGCCGCATTCCAACTTTCTTTTACATCACACCAATGGCAACCAACATCGCAGCCACCTACACGTATAAAATACGCAGCAGTTCCTTTATGGAAACCTTCTCCTTGTATGGTATAAAATTCTTCCATTAACGGAAGCATTTCTCCTTTGTCTACCAATGCTAATACCTCATTTTTAACCATTATGCAAAGATACATTTTTTGTGTTTCACTATCTAACTTTACGTAAAAGATAGCATAGAGTTATAGGGTAACATCAAAAAAAATAACATTTATAGCGTCTGTAACTTAATGTTTTATTGTGTTTACTGTAAAACTTCTCTTTTTAGTTGTTTAAATTTAAGCTATTTTTATCAAAATTTTAAGAAATGAGCACCAAGGAAAAGTTTTTAGCAGATATAGAAAAAGGATACGCTACAAAAGGAGACTTTATAACTATGGGCGCTGGTATTGTAGACGGTGAAACCGTTACAAATGCGTTTGTAAAAGTACCTTTAAAAACACTTAATCGTCACGGTTTAATTGCAGGTGCTACAGGTACAGGCAAAACAAAAACATTACAGGTATTGGCAGAAAACTTGTCAGACAAAGGTGTGCCAGTTATGTTAATGGATTTAAAAGGAGATTTAAGTGGTATAGCACAACCAAGTGCAGGACATCCTAAAATAGATGAACGCCATGCTAAAATAGGTTTGCCTTTTAACGCTAAAAGTTTTCCTGTAGAAATTTTGTCGTTGTCTGAGCAAGATGGTGTAAAGTTAAGAGCTACAGTATCTGAATTTGGTCCGGTGTTGCTTTCTAGAATTTTAGACTTAACAGTAACGCAAGAAGGTATTGTTGCAGTTATTTTTAAGTATTGTGATGATAATAAATTGCCACTTTTAGACCTTAAAGATTTTAAAAAAGTACTACAGTACGCTACAGAAGAGGGTAAGGCAGAGTTTAAAGAAAGCTACGGAAGAATTTCTTCTGCTTCTACAGGTTCAATTCTTAGAAAAATAATAGAGTTAGAACAGCAAGGAGCCGATTTATTTTTTGGTGAAAAATCTTTTGAGGTAGATGATTTAACTAGGATTGATGAAAACGGTAGAGGATACATTAATATTTTAAGATTAACAGATATACAAGATAGGCCAAAGTTGTTTTCAACTTTTATGCTAAGTCTATTGGCTGAAATTTATGATACTTTTCCTGAACAAGGAGATAGTGATAAACCAGAACTAGTATTGTTTATAGATGAGGCTCACTTAATTTTTGATGAAGCATCTAAAGCATTATTAAACCAGATAGAAAGTATAGTAAAATTAATACGTTCTAAAGGTATTGGTGTATATTTTGTAACACAAAACCCTGCAGATGTACCAGAAGATGTTTTGGCACAACTAGGGTTAAAAGTGCAACACGCATTACGTGCATTTACAGCAAAAGATAGAAAAGCTATTAAGTTAGCTGCGCAAAATTACCCAGATAGTGAGTATTACAATACAGAAGATGTATTAACATCTTTAGGTATAGGAGAAGCTTTAATATCTGCTTTAGATGAAAAAGGAAGGCCAACACCATTAGCAGCTACAATGTTGCGTGCACCTATGAGCCGTATGGACGTTTTAACTGCAAAAGAGTTAAAAGAAGTTATAGACTCATCTTCTCTAGTTAAAAAATACAATGATAGTATAGATAGAGAAAGTGCTTATGAAATGCTAAATGATAAAATTGAAAAGGCAGAGCAAATAGCAGCAAAAGAAAAAGAAAAACCAGCAGCAAAACGTACTAGTAGTCGTTCTAGAAGTACAAGGCAAAACCCTATTGTAAAAGTGTTAACCAGTGCTACTTTTATAAGAGGTATGTTAGGTGTGCTTAAAAAAGTGTTACGCTAAATAAAAAATAAACCTACTTACTAACTACATATTTTAAATGAAAAAAATTACAATTACCTGCTTAGTTGCAGTAGCAATTTTAGCAGCTAAATGCGGAAAAGGTACAGATTCAGAATTTTTAATAACTACAACTAGTTTTGGAAAGTTAAGTAAAAATAATTCTGCTAATGATATAGAAACAATTTACGCATCAGACTCTATTGTAAAAGATAATGCAATACAATTAAGTGCAAGTATGCGCAAAGAGCATATTTACGAAAAAGGAGGTAAACCATTATTTACAGTAAGTATTAGTAACGATACTATTATAGACAATATTAGAGTTTTAGACCCGCGTTACACTACAGAAAAAGGGGTTAATTTACTTAGTACTTTTAAAGATATTAAGGATAATTACACCATAAGAAAAGTATTAACCTCTATGAATAATGTTGTACTTTTTATAAAAGATAGTGATGTGTATTTTACTATTGATAAAAAAGAGCTGCCAGAGAACTTACGCTACAGTAATAATACCAATATTGAAGCAATACAGATACCAGACGCTGCTAAAATAAAATACTTAATGATAGATTGGGAATAGTATGAAAAAGAAGTATACCATACAAACAGAGCCTTTTGTTGTGCCTACTACAGATGGTAAATTAATAGAAGAACATTTTGGCGGAGCAACTAATAAACAGCAAGATATGAGTATTGCTCATATGGTAGCACCACCAGGTTGGTCAGAGCCTTTTCAGACTCCTGAGTTTACAGAGTATACTTATATTATTAAGGGAAAAAAACAATTTACTATAGCTGGTGAACTCGTTGTTTTAGAACAAGGACAATCTATACGTATAGAGAAAAATACACGCGTACAATACGCAAACCCTTTTGATGCTCCTTGTGAGTATATTTCTATATGTACCCCAGCTTTTTCTATTGATACGGTACATAGAGAAGAAGATTAACCCCTATTTATACTAGCCTACACCTTTTTTATGAAAAAAATGCTAAGTAAAATTATACCTATAGCTTATGGTGCATATTTTAATGTGCTTTCTGTATTCTCTACAAAGACTGCAGCTAAAAAAGCATTTTATCTTTTTTGTACGCCAAGAAAAGGTAAGGTATTACCACACCAAAAAGAGTTTTTAAACAACGCAAAAAAAGAAGTGGTAACTACCGCAAATATAGATTTGCAAGTATACCAATGGCCTGGAGAAAAAGAAACAATTTTGCTGTTACACGGTTGGGAAAGTAATGTGTTTAGATGGCGAAATTTGATAGGTTACCTAACTAAAGAAAATTACAATATTATTGCTTTTGATGCACCAGCACATGGTAACTCTACAGGTACTGTTTTGCACGTGCCAATTTATACAGAAGTAGCGCAAGCATTAATAACCAAATACCAGCCAAAACATATTATAGGCCACAGTGTAGGAGGTATGACTACCTTGTACAATAATTACAAATACAACAATACTTTTGTAGAAAAACTTGTAATATTAGGAGCTCCGTCTGAGTTTTATACCATACTAAAAAATTACAAGGCAATGTTAAAGTTTAATAATGCTGTTTTTAACAGTTTAAAAGAATTTATATTTGAAAAGTTTAATTTTTTGCCAGAGGATTTTTCTATTTCAGAGTACGCAAAGCAGAACACTAAAAAAGGGTTACTAGTACATGATAGGTTAGATTTAATAGCTCCTTGTTCAGACTCTGAATTAGTGCATAAAAATTGGACTACTAGTACATTACTGGTAACAGAAGGTTATGGCCACTCATTACACCAAGATGAAGTTAGTAATGCTGTCCTGTCATTTTTAAAAGAAGCCTAAATAAAATAGATATTATGAAATACCCAATAGCACCTTTTCACATAGCAATACCTGTACATAATTTAGAGGAATGTAGAACTTTTTACAGAGATGTTTTAGAGTGTCCAGAAGGAAGAAGTAGTGACCATTGGGTAGATTTTAATTTGTTTGGTCACCAATTGGTAATACATTACAAGCCAAAAACAGAAACAGAAGAATTGCATACTAATGCTGTAGATGGTAAAAATGTACCTGTACCTCATTACGGTGTAGTATTACCTTGGGAAACTTTTGAGAATTTTTCTAAAGACTTAAAAGCAAAAGGAGTAACTTTTGTAATAGAGCCTTATGTAAGGTTTAAAGGAGAAACCGGAGAACAAGCAACTATGTTTTTTTATGATCCTGCTGGTAATGCGCTAGAGTTTAAAGCCTTTAAAGATTTAAATCAATTATTTGCAAAATAGTAAATGCTAAAGTAATTACCTGCCGCCGTTAGCTTTTAAATCTGCTAAGCATTCTGCATCTAGTGTAGGTAGTCCGTTTTTACTAGCAATAAGCATTTTTTTCATACCAGCACCAAACTCTAGTTTTGCGTTCATTAAACAATCTTCTACATTGCAGTGGTTACTACCCACAGTTTCACCATCATCGTTTGTAGTTTCGCCTTCATGCGGGTGTACCATTTCTGTACCAAGGTTAACTAAACCCATTAAGTGGCCAAGCTCATGTTGGAGTGTTGCAGTTTCTACAGATGTTTCTGATACTAAAGCACTTTTAGCGGCTAAATCTTTAATTGTAGATTCGTAAATAACCATAGATGTGTTACGGTATACAGCGCCTAAAGTAACAGAGTTTGTTTCTTCATCATCATTATTAGACGGTGCATCTGCAAAGTAAATGTAAATAGCTAAAGTATCATCTGTATTATAAACAGTTCTATTATCTGTTTCTAGCTTTGCTATTTCTTCTATAGTTAAGTCTTCTTCATTAGGAGAAGAAACTTGCTTGTAAGTAGTTGTAATTTCGTTTTTAAAGGTAATGTCATTAATAAAATCTGTAAAATTAGCCAAAGATGCATCATTAGGCCTAAAACCTTCAACGTACACAATTTCTAATGCTAATTTACTGTAGGTATTGTTAGATAATATTTCATTTGCAGAATCTCCAGAGCCTTGCAGATTAGATGTTTTATTTGTTCCTGCTTTTTGTTCTGAGGTACTGTCATCTGTACTAGAACAGCTAACAACTAACAAAACAGCAAATAGTAAAGCGCTAAAATTCTTCATATATATCTTTTTATAACTAACAATTAGTTGCAACAAAACCCTACTTACAAACGTATAAAAGGGCACTTCTATTGCTTAGCAACAGTAAGTTTAGCTAAGTAGTCGTAATGTTCTCCTTCAACTATCAATTCACAATTAAAACCATTTAAAATAGCTGCGCGTTGTAGTGTGTTGTAATCCAAATATAACCAAGGAAAAGTGTCGCTTTTTTCATTTTTGTATTGCATTTCGTAATCTACCTCTCCGTAATAATCTTTACCAGGAGGAATCCAGTAGCCGCCATCTTCATCTTCCTCAAACATATAAATTATGTCACTAGAATCTAGTAGCAATTGTCCGTTTGTATTTAATAAAGATTTTAAGTGTTGTAGGTAGTCTCCTAGCTTATTTAGCTCGCCAACAATACCAATACCATTCATTAGTAGTAAAAGCGTATCATATGTAGTAGAGTTGTGCTCTAGTATTTTAGCATTTATGGTTTTAGATACGCCTCTTTTTTTACAAGCTTCTATGGCTCCTTTAGATGAGTCTAAAGCGGTAACATCTATATTTTTATTTTGCAAATACAAGCTATGGCTACCAGCGCCACAACCAATATCTAAAACCTTTCCTTTACTTAAATTTAGTGCTTTTTGCTCTATAATTGGCATTTCTGCATAACTCCTAAAAAGGTATGGCACGGGAATTGTGTCATCTTCAGAAATAGAGGAACGCGTTACAATGTCTTCTTTGTAGGTATTATTAAGATAATCTAACATTGCGGCACCAAAAATATCGCTTCCCATTTTATTTGTATTTTAGCCAACAAAAGTGGCATTTTTTAACAACATTAGAAAGTATTTTATATGAAACAACTTGGTATTGCATTAGTTTTAGTTCTTTTTTTTGCAACAAATGGTATTGCACAAACAAAAAAAGATAATAGTTTGGTAGCAACGTATTTAAAAGCTAATGGTTCTGCGGCTCAATACCAGTATGCGTATGACCAATTACTTACAATGTTGCATAAAAATCATCCAAAAACAGATAAGAATGCAGATGCTTACAAATATTTAAATGATAATAAAAGTAAGGCTGTAGCTGAAATTTTAAACGATTTAGAAGTAGTATATACAAAACATTTTACACAAGAAGATATTAAAGAAATGTTAGGCTTTTATAGAGGTGAAGCTGCTAAACAAATGCTAGCAGACAGAACAAAAATGACAGAGGAACAAAAACAAGAGCTTAATGCATATTACAACTCTGAGGTTGGAAAAAAAATAATATCAAAACAACAAGTGCTTAGCAAAGAAATAGGAGCTGCTTCTGAGGCTTGGAGCAGAGATTTGTATGAAACAGCTATGAGTTTATTAAAATAATGAAAGAAGTTTTAAAAGAACTACCCAAAAAGGCGAAACAAAAGCAAAACGAGAATAAAAAGTTTTTTACCAAACTTAAAAAAAAGCCGCCAAAAAATTTAGATTATGTAATGCAAGAACTTCATGAAGAGGAGTTTACTAAAACAGATTGCCTTACTTGTGCCAACTGCTGTAAAACAACAGGGCCTTTATTTACCAATGCAGATGTAGAGCGCATTGCAAAATTTTTTAGGCAAAAACCACAGCAGTTTATAAAAAACTATTTACGTATAGATGAAGAGAATGATTATGTATTGCAAAGTGTACCCTGCACCTTTTTAGGCCCAGATAATTATTGCTCTATATATGATGTAAGGCCAAAGGCGTGCAGAGAGTTTCCGCATACAGACCGTAAAAAGTTTCAGCAAATAAGTAATTTAACAATGAAAAATATTGCTATTTGTCCGGCTGCTTATAATATCGTAGAAGAAATGAAAAAGAGAATTAAAGTGTAGTAATTATGCTTTTATATACAAACCGTTAATTAAAAAGTTAACGGTTTTTTTTATATTTAGAAGATGGAAAGTATAATTACATATTTTGAAACCATACCGTCTGCTCACCGTAGCTTTATTTTAGTTGGTGGTATTACATTTTTTTGGCTTTTAGAAGGTATTTTACCGTTACAAAGTTTTACGTATAAAAAATGGCGACACGCATTGCCTAATTTGTTTTTTACTTTTACTACCGTTGTAATAAATTTTTTGCTCGCTTTTTTATTGCTTAAAACAAGTGATTGGACTGTTGTAAATAACTTTGGGATTATAAATTGGTTACCACAAATGCCTTTATGGTTGTATGTGATAATAGGTGTAATGTTACTAGATTTTTTTGGCGCTTACCTAGCACACTTTACAGAGCATAAAGTAAAACCGTTGTGGATGGTACATTTGGTTCACCATACAGACCATAATGTAGACACTACTACAGCAAACAGGCACCACCCGTTAGAGAGCGTAATACGTTTTGTGTTTACTTTAGCAGGTGTTTTTATTGTTGGTGCACCAATGGGTGTTGTAATGTTATACCAATCTTTATCATTAGTTGCTACACAATTTGGACACGCTAACATTAAACTACCTAAGAGGGTAGATGAGGTTATAAGTTATTTTTTAGTATCTCCAGATATGCACAAAGTGCATCATCATTATGTTTTGCCTTATACCGACTCCAATTACGGCAACATTTTCTCAGTTTGGGATAGGTTGTTTGGTACATTTATGAAATTAGACCGTGATAGTATTGTATATGGTGTAGATACTTTTCCAGATGAGGTAGAGAATGCAAGTATAAAAGGGCTGCTAAAGCAACCCTTTCATAAATATAGGAAACCTACAACTAAAACTTAGTTGTAAATAAGGTATTTAGCTCTTATTTTTTTAAACTCTTCAATAGCTGGTTGCCAAGTCTTTTTAATTTCAGATTCAGACATACCAGATTCTATTTGTTTTTGTAATTTATCTGTACCAGCGTGTTTTGTAAATCCGCTTGTTAAAAATACGTTGCTTTTATCAGTACTATTTTCATAAGCATCTATAATCCATTTTAATGTCATAGTGTTCATTCTTTCAGATTTAGACAAGTCATTACCATAACATAGTTTCCCTTTGTGTTTTGGGTTTTTAGATCCAAAATTAGGTTGCGGAGTATAAGTAAAACCATATTTTGTACTGTCTAAAAAAGGAGCACCATAACGCTGAAACTGAAACTCTGTACCACGGCCAGCGTTAATGTTCATACCTTCAAACAAACCTAAACTAGGGTATAGTGTAATTGCAGTATTGTTTGGTAGGTTAGGAGAAGGCCTAATTGGTAAATTATAATCACTTGTGTGTTTATAATTATTAAGCTTAATTATAGTTAAGTCGGCTTTTTTATTGCCATTTAACCAGCCTTCTTCATTTATCATTGTAGCATATTCTGCAATGGTCATTCCGTATACTAACGGAATATTTGTCATTCCTAAAAAGCCTCTATGTTCAGTTTCCATAGTTGGTCCGTCTACATAATGTCCGTTTGGATTTGGCCTGTCTAGCACAACAACTTTAATGTTGTTTTCTGCACAAGCTTCCATAACCAATTGCAATGTAGCTATGTAAGTGTAAAAGCGTACACCAACATCTTGTATATCAAAAAGCACCACATCAATATCTTTTAACTGTGTATTATTTGGCTTTCTATTTTTACCGTATAGTGATATTAAAGGTAAACCAGTTTTAGTGTCTACGCCATCTTTTACGTGTTCACCAGCATCTACCTTGCCTCTAAAACCGTGTTCTGGAGCAAAAACTTTTTTTATATT
The DNA here is from genome assembly GCF_000568425.1 of Cellulophaga geojensis KL-A. Classification (NCBI taxonomy): domain Bacteria; kingdom Pseudomonadati; phylum Bacteroidota; class Flavobacteriia; order Flavobacteriales; family Flavobacteriaceae; genus Cellulophaga; species Cellulophaga geojensis. Next base: position 33,454 of record NZ_ARZX01000001.1, on the reverse strand, counting down.
AATCTGCAATGTTTGTAAAGAATCTACAATATGCGTGTAGGTGCTGTCTGTTTTAAAAATTACACTAGTTTGGTTGGCAACAATTGCAACCTTTTTACCTTCTAATAATGGCAAGTAATCATTAGTTTTATTAGCTGCAACTACAATTTTTTTAGGGGGTATAATTGTAGGTTTTTCTTCTGTATTGGCTGTAAAATTAGCTTTTGGGGCGTTTCCGCAAGCAGAAAGTATTAAAAACCATAATAAAACTGTACTTTTGAAACCGGATAAAATTGCCATAAATTGAACTTAGAATTTTTTATTACTAAACGCCTAATTAAAGGTAAAGAGAATAAAAGTAGTATATCTGCGCCAATAATAAAAATTGCTATTGTAGCAATTGCATTGAGCGTAATTATGATGCTTTTTGCTATTGCAACAGGAGATGGCTTAAAAGAAAAGGTAAGAGAAAAAGTAGCCGCTTTTAATGGGCATATTCAAATTTTTAATTATGACAATAACACCTCAGATGTGTCTGTTGTTCCTGTGTCTATAAATCAAGAATTTTACCCAGAATTTAAAAATATAGACGGTATTACTCACGTACAAGCCATAGCCAATAAAGGAGGTATAATTATTACAGATGATACTTTTGAAGGTATAATAGCAAAAGGCGTAGGCAAAGATTATAATTGGGATGTTTTTAAAGAGTATGTAGTAGCTGGTAGGTTGCCTAATTACAATGATAAATTAAATGAAGAAGTTTTGGTGTCTTCATTAATTGCTAATAAGTTACAGTTAAAGGTTGGCGATACCTTTTCTACCTTCTTTTTAAAAGACAACAACCCATCACAAACACCAAACCGCAGAAATTTTACTATTGTTGGTTTGTATGATAGTGGTTTTGAAGAATTTGATGGCACGTATGTTTTTGTAGACATACGCCATATACAACGTATTAATAAATGGAGCAAAGACCAAGTTGGTAGTTTTGAAGTCTTTTTAAATAGCTTTGATGCTATAGACCAAAAAAGCAAAGAAATTTACGGCACTACGGTTTCTACATTAGACTCTAGCAATATAAAAGATAAATACCGTAGTATTTTTGAGTGGATAGGTTTGTTTGATTTTAATGTGGCACTTATTATTGGTATTATGATAATTGTTGGCGGTATTAATATGATAACTGCTCTGTTGGTTTTAATTTTAGAGCGCACACAAATGATAGGTATTTTAAAAGCTCTTGGTGCTGCAAATTGGAGTGTACGTAAAGTGTTTTTATACAATGCAGTTTACTTAATTGCAATTGGGCTTTTCTGGGGCAATTTAATAGGTTTAGGCTTGTTGTGGTTACAAAATAAATTTAAGTTTTTAACTTTTGCAGACCCTAAAGAATACTATATAGAGTACATACCTGTGCATATAGATGCTGTTACAGTATTAATTTTAAACATAGGTGTAATGCTACTTTGTTTGCTTATGTTGTTACTACCATCATACATTATAACAAGAATAAGTCCTGTTAAGTCTATTAAGTTTGAGTAGACTAACAACATACATAATCTAACAATAACTTTAGGTTTAGTTATTTTTCTGTGTCATTAATTTATCTTTGCACTTAAATAGAAACGATTTAAATGAATTACGCAGAGAATATTTTAGAGACTATTGGTAATACACCATTAGTTAAATTAAATAAACTAACAGAAGAATTACCTTGTTTGGTATTGTCTAAATACGAAACTTTTAATCCTGGAAATTCTGTAAAAGACCGTATGGCTTTACAGATGATTGAAGATGCAGAGGCAGACGGAAGACTAAAACCAGGCGGAACAATAATAGAAGGTACTTCTGGTAATACAGGAATGGGATTGGCATTGGCTGCTATAATAAAAGGATACAAATGTATTTTTGTAATGGCAGATAAACAGTCTAAAGAAAAAGTAGATATTTTAAAAGCAGTAGGAGCAGAGGTTGTTGTTTGCCCTACAGCGGTAGAGCCAGAGGATCCACGTTCTTACTACTCTGTTTCTAAACGTTTAGGAGAAGAAATACCAAATTCATGGTATGTAAATCAATATGACAATCCGTCTAACGCTAAAGCACATTTTTTAAGTACGGGTCCAGAAATTTGGGAGCAAACAGAAGGTAAAATAACACATTTTGTTGTTGGTGTTGGTACTGGTGGTACTATATCTGGTGTTGGTAAATACCTAAAATCTAAAAATCCTAATGTAAAAGTTTGGGGTGTAGATACCTATGGTTCTGTATTTAAAAAATACCATGAGACGGGCGAGTTTGATGAAAACGAGATTTACCCATACATAACAGAAGGTATTGGTGAAGATATTTTACCTAAAAATGTAGATTTTAGTATTATTGATGGTTTTACAAAAGTAACCGACAAAGATGCTGCTGTATACACGCAACGCTTGGCTAAAGAAGAAGGTATGTTTTTAGGCAATAGTGCAGGTGCCGCTATTAAAGGTGTGTTGCAGTTAAAAGAACATTTTACAAAAGATGATGTAGTTGTGGTACTTTTTCACGATCACGGAAGTAGGTATGTTGGTAAAATGTTTAATGATGATTGGATGAGAGAACAAAACTTTATAGAATAAAGGTTAGTGCATATGCAGAGTGAAAAAGAAAAAATGCTTTCTGGTAAGCCGTATTCTCCTTACGATAAACAATTAGCAGCAGAGCGTTTAAAAGCAAAAGAAATTGTTTTTAATTTTAACTCTCGCAGGCCCACACAAATAAAAGAACAAAAGCAAGACTTAATAGAGCTTTTAAGTAAAACTCCTAAGCGGTTCTATATAGAGCCGCCTTTTAGGTGTGATTATGGTTATAATATAGAAATTGGCGCTAACTTTTTTGCCAATTATAACCTTACTATTTTAGACTGTGCAAAAGTTACCATAGGAGACAATGTAATGCTAGGTCCTAATGTTGCAATGTATACCGCAACACACCCCATACACCACAGTATTAGAAACAAACATTATGAGCACGCTTTACCTATAACTATTGGTAGTAATGTATGGGTTGGCGGTAACGTTGTTATAAACCCAGGAGTAACTATTGGTGCTAATAGTGTTATTGGTTCTGGTAGTGTAGTAACTAAAAATATTCCTAGTAATGTAGTTGCAGTAGGTAATCCTTGTGTGGTTAAAAGGCAAATTACCGAAGAAGATAAAGTCTATTTTGATATAAAATAGTAACTTGTGTGCTATAATTTTTTAGCATGATAACACTAAAATTAGCAAACCAAACCGTTAAGATTGATAAAGGTGAACTGGTAAATTACATTGTTAATGATGTAGAGTTTATACACCAAAAGGGAGATCCAGGTTGGCGAAACGCAGATACAGAAATGTTTCCTATTATTGGGCCAACTGCAGAAGCAAATTTTAAGGTACAAACACCAAAAGGAGATGCTGTGCAAGACCAACACGGTTTATTAAGAGAGTTAGCATATACACTGGTAGAAAATAGCAGTACTACGGCAATTTTTCAAAAGGAGTATAAGGCCAATACCAAAGTAACTAATTCTAAATATCCAAATAAATCTACTGTAAGTGAATTGTACTGGCCATATGATTTTCAATTTCAAAAAAAATACCAACTTACTAATAGCGGGTTAAAAATTACATTTACAATTACAGCAGAAGAAGGTATGCCGTATATGTTAGGGTACCATCCTGCTTTTAAAACCGAAAACAGTACTACACAAGTTAGTTATGGAGAAAATACTAAAGCTAGTGTACAAGATATAAAAGCTGCAGGTAGTGTGGCTTACCCGTTAAGAGATGTTACTAAGGCAGAACTACAAAATACAAATGCTATTACTATAGAAACCCAAGGTTTTAAAGAGTTAATGTTATGGACAGAGGTAGACACTATGTTATGTATAGAGCCTATTACATTTTACCCTTATGATGTTGCACAAAACAAATTATTTAAAGGGTTTAGCCATATAGGTAAGTTGCCAGCTGAATATAAAGTGTTTTTAAAACCAATTAATTAGTAAATTATTTGTCACCCAATTTTTCAAATTTTTATTTATACTATAAACAATAACTGTAAATTTGCCTAATGCAGCATTTCTTTCCCATACTAACGTGGCTTAAAAGCTATAAAAAAGGAGATTTTATAAAAGACTTATTGGCTGGTTTTACCGTTGGTATTATTTTAATCCCTCAAGGTATGGCATATGCTATGATAGCTGGTTTGCCACCTGTATATGGGTTGTATGCAGCCTTGTTTCCTACCTTAATGTATGTTTTTTTAGGAACATCTAGGCAGTTGGCTGTGGGGCCTGTTGCTATGGATTCTTTACTTGTAGCCGCTGGGTTAGGAGCTTTGTCACTTGCCACTACACAAGATTATATTGCTATGGCAATTGTGTTGGGTTTTATGGTTGGTGCTACTCAGTTTTTATTGGGGTTATTTAGAATGGGGTTTTTAGTAAACTTTATGTCTAAACCTGTAATTAGTGGTTTTACATCTGGTGCAGCAATTATAATTATGTTTAGTCAGCTTAAACATTTACTAGGCGCAAATATAGAGGGCAGTAGCAAATTTGTAACTTTAATAAAAAATGTGTTTGCAAAAGTAGCAGAAACCAATATGTACGACTTTGCCATTGGTATGGTTGGTATACTTATAATAGTGGTAGTAAAAAAAATAAATAAAAAAATACCGTCTATTTTATTTGTAGTTGTATTGGGTATTTTGGCTGTTTACTTTTTTAAACTAGAGCAATACGAAGTAAAAATAGTAGGTGCTATACCAGACGGTTTACCTTCATTTGGTGTACCTAACATAAATATAAAAAACATATTAGATATTTGGCCAATTGCAGTAACATTAGCTTTGGTTGGCTATTTAGAGGCTATTTCAATAGGTAAAGCTTTAGAAGAAAAAAGTGGTAAAGAAACTATAAACCCAAATCAGGAGTTAATTGCTATTGGATCTGCAAATATGGTAGGTTCTTTTTTTAAATCTTTTCCGGTTACAGCAAGTTTTTCTAGGTCTGCTATAAATTATGAGGCAGGAGCAAAAACAAATTTAGCATCACTTTTTAGCGTAATAATGGTAGTGGTGGTGTTATTATTTTTAACACCATTATTTTTCTATCTACCTAAAGCAGTATTAGCATCTATAATAATGGTTTCTGTATTTGGTTTAATAGACGTAGCTTACCCTAAAGAACTATGGAAACACCGTAAAGACGAATTTTTAGTATTGTTAGCAACATTTATTTGTACGGTCTTTATAGGCATAAAAGAAGGTATTTTGGTAGGTGTTTTATTTTCATTATTGCTAATGGTGTACAGAACATCTAAACCACATTTTGCTGTTTTGGGTAATGTAAAAGGTACAGATTATTACAAAAATGTTAGTCGTTTTGGTACAGAGGTAATTACAAGAGATGATTTATTAATAGTTAGGTTTGATGCGCAGTTGTATTTTGGTAATGCAAGCTATTTTAAAACAGAATTGTACAAACACATACATAAAAAAGGTGCTGCTCTAAAAGGTGTAATATTAAATGCTGAAGCCATAAATTATATAGACTCTAGTGCTGCACAAATGCTAGAAAAAGTAATTAGAGAAATTCACGAAAAAAACATACAGTTTTATGTTGCTGGAGCAATAGGTCCTGCAAGAGACATTATTTTTACAAGCGGAATTATAACAGAGTTGCACAGAGAGTTTTTGTTTGTAAAAACATCTGAAGCTGTAACGTATTTTGATGAGCCAAAGGAAATATCAATGTTAAGAGCCAAAGTGGCACACCAAAAAAATTTTAACTGATAAATATCAGTAACTAAAAAAAATAATTAACGTAGTTTTACGCGTTTACAAAATTGAAAAGGATTATGAATATAGAACAGATTTATACAGGATGCTTGGCACAAGGTGCTTATTATATAGAGAGTAATGGCGAGGTTGCAATTATAGACCCGTTAAGAGAAATAGACCCTTATATTAAAAGAGCAACTACAGATAATGCTACTATAAAATATATTTTTGAAACTCATTTTCATGCAGATTTTGTTAGCGGACACGTTTCTTTGTCTAAAGCAACTGGCGCACCAATAGTTTTTGGGCCAAACGCAAATACTGGTTTTGATGCCCTTATAGCAGAAGACTCACAAGAGTTTAAAGTAGGTAATGTAACAATTGTGGTATTACATACACCAGGGCATACTATGGAGAGTACAACCTATTTATTGCGTGATGAAAATGGTAAAGACCACGCTATTTTTTCTGGTGATACATTGTTTTTAGGAGATGTTGGTAGACCAGATTTAGCACAGAAAGCAGGTGAAATTACAGAAAAAGATTTAGCAGGCTTTTTGTTTGATAGTTTACGTAACAAAATTATGCCTTTAGCAGATGATGTTATTGTGTACCCAGCTCACGGTGCAGGTTCTGCTTGTGGTAAAAATATGATGAAAGAAACCGTAGACACACTAGGTAACCAAAAGAAAATGAATTATGCCTTACGTGCAGATATGACTAAGGAAGAATTTATAAAAGAGGTTACAGATGGTTTAGCTCCTCCTCCAAAATATTTTCCGCTTAATGTTAAAATGAATAAAGAGGGGTATGATGATATAGCTGTTGTACAAGAAAGAGGTACAAGACCATTATCACCAGAAGAGTTAGAGGTTGTAGCAAATGAAACTAATGCAATTGTTTTAGATGTTAGGCACCAAAATGAATATGTAGAAGAACACATACCAAGATCTATTTTTATAGGACTTAATGGTAGTTTTGCTCCTTGGGTTGGTGCTTTAATTGCAGATGTTAAGCAACCTATTGTTTTGGTTGTACCAGACGGACTAGAAAAAGAAGCAATTACACGCTTGTCTCGTGTTGGTTTTGATAATACTATTGGTTATTTAAAAGGTGGTATTGAAGCTTGGAAAGCTGCGGGTAAAGAAGTAGATAGCTTACGCTCTATATCTGCACAAGAAGCTAAAAAAGAAATTGCAGAAAAAAATGCACCTGTTTTTGATGTTCGTAAAGTAGGCGAGTACCAGTCAGAGCATTTAGTAGATGTTACAAGTACACCATTAAGTATGCTAAACAACCATTTAGCAGAGTTTCCTAAAGAAGAAACTTTTTATATACATTGTGCTGGTGGTTACAGATCTGTAATTGCTGCATCTATTTTAAAAAGCAGAGGAATTCATAATTTAGTAGATATTGCAGGTGGTTTTGCGGCTATGCGTAAAGCAGATATGAATATAACAAAATACGTTTGTCCATCTACTTTGTAGTAGTAGCACAACACAAATTACAAAAGGTTAAAACAGTTTGGTGCTTACCAGCTTGTTTTAACCTTTTTTGTTTTTAGTAGCTATTGCGTCATAATTACTTTAAAACCATCTGTTAGTCGAAAAAAAATGGTTTACGTGCTGTCTTTTAAATACATTGTACATTAAATTAAAAACCAAACAAACTACGATATGAAAACTACAAGCAAAGTACCTGTTGTAACCAAAAAAATGTTGCTTCCGTTTATTTTAATTACTTCTTTATTTGCCTTATGGGGCTTTGCTAATGCAGTTACAGACCCTATGGTATCTGCATTTAAAAAAGTGTTAGAACTTAGCAATACACAGGCATCTATGGTACAAATGGCTTTTTACGGTGGTTACTTTTGTATGGCATTACCGGCAGCAATGTTTATGCGTAAATACTCATACAAAGTAGGTGTGTTAATTGGTTTAGGCTTGTTTGCAACGGGAGCATTACTTTTTTATCCGGCAGCAGTAACAGAGCAATTTTGGTTTTTTTGTTTAGGCTTGTATATTTTAACCTTTGGCTTGGCTTTTTTAGAGACAGCAGCAAACCCATATGCATTAGCAATGGGAGCAAAAGAAACAGCTACACAGCGTTTAAATTTGGCACAAGCGTTTAATCCGGTTGGGTTAATTGCGGGTATTTTAATTGCTAAATTTTTTGTAGCAGAAAAACTACAGTCAGATGATTATGAAAACTTTGCTGCATTAGACTCCGTTAAAAAAGCGGCTATAACTGCATCAGATTTAGCGGTTATTAGAGACCCGTATGTGATTTTAGGATTAGTTTTAATTGGTTTTTTTGTATTGTTTTTGGTAAGTAAAATGCCTCAGAATAGTACAGAGGGTAAAATGCCAAGCATAAAAGAGACATTTAAAGACTTAGCTAAAAATAAAAAATATGCGTTGGGTGTTTTAGCGCAAATACTATACGTAGGAGCACAAATTATGTGTTGGACCTATATTTATCAATACGTAGAAGGCTTGGTTAATACCGGTGTTTTTAAAGAAAGTTATATTACAGTATTTGGTACAGAGGTATTAAAAGACGGATTCTATTATCAAATTATAGCCTTTTTACTTTTTGTAGTTGGTAGGGCTATTGGCACAGCAATGTTGCGTTTTATGAGCGCAGGTAAACTACTGTCTGGTTTTGCAGTACTGGCAATTGTATTTGTTTTAGGTACTATTTTTATAGATGGTATGTTTGGCTTGTATAGTTTGGTGGGCGTATCATTTTGTTTGTCTTTAATGTTTCCTACTATTTATGGTATTGCTTTAGATGGCTTAACAGAAGATCAGTCTAAAGTAGGTTCTGCAGGTTTAATAATGGCAATTGTTGGAGGTGCTTTAATGCCACCTTTACAAGGTTTAATTATAGATATGGGAGGTACAGGAGTATCAGACACCATAATAATGGGCGTATCAGAAATTAATTTCTCTTTTATATTGCCTTTTTTATGTTTTGTATACATAGCTTGGTATGGCTATATGGTGTTTAAAAAGTATGAGGCTGGTGTAACAACAACATAATTACACAAACACTTTTTTAAGCTATTGTAAATTTAAAGTAGCTTATAAAGTAATGTTACTCTTTTATTTGTAATTTGTGTTTTAAATAACTAGCATTTAAATTATGATTGTATTGGTTGGTGGTTACACCCAAAAAATGTCTGAAACCTTAATAGGAAAAAGTAAAGGTATTTACATTTTAAAATGGAATAAAGATACAGGTACTACTACAGAAATAGGACATTTACCACTTAAAAACCCAAGCTATTTTGCTTACAATGAAAAAAACAATTGTTTGTATGTTATTGAAGAAATTGCCTATGAAGATACACCAAAACTAAAAGTATTTAAACACAACGGTAATGGTAATTATACATTTATAGATGAAAAATACATACACGGCGCATACCCTTGCCACATAGCCATATCACCAAATGGTAAAGAAGTTGCTGTTGCCAATTATGGTACAGGAAATGCTGAGGTGTATGCCATACAGAAAAACGGTTTTGTGCAAAATGCTCAAATTTTACAACATACCGGTAAAGGAGTAAACCCAGGCAGGCAAGAAGGGCCGCACGCGCATATGTGCTTGTACAACAAAAACAGAATGTATGTAACAGACCTAGGTTTAGATGTTGTTAAAACCTATGAAAAAGGTAGCAATACTGGTTTTATGAATAGGGCTAATTTAGACTTTAAGGTAGCCGCAGGTAGTGGAGCAAGACACTGTGTTTTTCATCCTAAAAAAGAGTTTGTGTATGTGTTAACCGAAATGTTTGGTACTGTAAGTGTATTTTCTACCAAAGACAGTAGTTTGTTGCAAACCATAAAATTGTTGCCAGAATCTTTTACAGGTTTGCCAGGTGCGGCAGCTATTAGAATAAGTGATAACGGAAAATTTTTATACGCATCAGAAAGAACCACTAGTCAAATTATAGTTTTTAAGGTTGATAAAAAAACGGGAGAATTAACATTGGTAGAGCGTGTAGATGCGGGCAGTAAAGTACCAAGAGATTTTAATTTGTCTCCGTCTGAAGATTGGTTACTGGTTGCTGGTCAAAGCTCTAATGATGTAAGTGTTTTTAAAAGAAATAAAGATGAAGGTACGTTAACCCTATCACACCAAATAAAAGACATAAATACCCCAACTTGCATAGTTTGGCATAAAGCCTAAATTGTATTTTTTTGGTAGTATGACATTTGTCATAGTTATAGCATAAAATAGCCTGTATTTTTACCTTAAAAATACGCTATATAAATGTGCAATTTAGTTCAGAAATACAATATTCCAGGTCCAAGATATACTAGCTACCCAACAGTTCCGTATTGGGATATTAATACGTTCTCTGGTAAGGAGTGGGAGCACACCTTAATAAAATCTTTTAAAGAAAGTAACGCTACAGAAGGCATCAGTTTGTACATACACTTGCCTTTTTGTGAAAGTCTTTGTACGTTTTGTGGTTGCCATAAACGTATAACCAAAAGGCATGAAGTAGAAACACCTTATATACAAGCAGTATTAAAAGAGTGGCAATTGTATTGCAATATGTTGCCAGAAAAACCAATTGTTAAAGAGTTGCATTTGGGTGGTGGTACACCTACTTTTTTTACACCAGAAAACTTACAGGCACTTATAAATGGTATTTTTAAAAAAGCAGAACGAGCAGCGGAATACGAGTTTAGTTTTGAAGGTCACCCAAACAACACTACTAAAGCACATTTACAAGCATTATATAACGTAGGTTTTAGGCGTGTAAGCTATGGCGTGCAAGATTATAACAGTACTGTGCAAAAAGCAATAAACAGAGTACAGTCTTTTGAGAATGTAAAAAATGTAACGGAGTGGGCTAGAGAAATAGGGTATACCTCTGTTGGTCATGATATTATTTTTGGACTGCCACACCAAACACTACAGCACGTAGAAGAAACCATTTTAAAAACAAAAGAATTGCTGCCAGATAGGTTGGCTTTTTACAGTTACGCACACGTACCGTGGTTAAAAGGTAATGGGCAGCGAGGTTATAAAGACGAAGATTTGCCAACAGCAACACAAAAAAGAGACCAGTATGAGAAAGGAAAAAACTTACTAGCAAAAGTAGGTTATAAAGAAATAGGTATGGATCATTTTGCCCTAGAGAACGATAGTTTATACCAGTCTATGGTAACTAACAATTTACATAGAAATTTTATGGGGTATACACCATCTAAAACACAAGTAATGATAGGTTTAGGTGTTTCTAGTATTAGTGATAGTTGGTATAGTTTTGCGCAAAATGTAAAAAGTTTAGAAGAATACAATCATTTGGTATTTAATAATATAATTCCTATTTATAGAGGACACATTTTAACACAAGAAGATGTTGTAATTAGAAAACATATTTTAAATTTGATGTGTAGGTTAGAAACTTCTTGGAGTAACAAAAATGAAGAATTTGCACAATTAAGCGAAACTTTAGACAAGTTACAAGAAATGAAGAATGATGGTCTTATAGAAATTTCTTCTACAAAGCTAACTGTATTAGATAAAGGCAGGCCTTTTATTAGAAATATATGTATGGCTTTTGATGTGTTACTACATCAAAAAACACCACAGACAAGACTATTTTCAATGACAATTTAATTATAAACTTTAAATTTTACGCATGAAAAAAATAATAGTACCTGTAGATTTTTCAGATCAATCTAATAAAGCATTAAAAGTTGCTGCATCTTTAGCTAGTAAGCACAACGCAGAGCTTGTAGTTTTGCATATGTTAGAGCTAAATGCTGTAATGATTTCTTCTGAAGGATTACCACAAGAGCAAGTTGTATTTTTATTAAAACTTACAGAAAAAAGATTCTCAGAGTTTTTAGACAAACCATTTTTAAAAGACCTAACAGTAACACCAATAATAAAACATTACAAAGTGTTTAGTGAGGTTAATGAGGTAGCAGAAGAGCACAAAGCAGACTTAATTGTTATGGGCTCCCACGGTGTAGATGGTTTAGAAGAAATTTTTATAGGTAGCAATACAGAGCGTGTAGTGCGTAATGCAACAGTGCCAGTTTTGGTAATTAAAGATGATATTGAAGATTTTACAGTAAACTCTATTGTTTTTGCGTCTAGTTTTAATGAAGACAACATACCAGCTTTTCATAAAGTAAAAAGTTTTGCCAACCTTTTAGGAGCCAAAATAAACTACGTGTATATAAACACACCAGGTGATAATTTTTTAAGTACAGAAGATGCGTATACCAGAATAGCACAGTTTATATCTAAAACCAATGCAGGTATAGAAGTAGAAATTTATAACGACTATACTGTAGAAAAAGGAATTTTAAATTACAGCAATACAACAAATGCAGATTTAATAGCCATATCTACACACGGCAGAAAAGGCTTATCTCACTTTTTTATGGGCAGCATAGGAGAAGATGTTGCAAACCACGCCACCATACCCGTTGTAACATTTAAAATATAAACATAAAAAAAGCAGGTTTTAAAAACCTGCTTTTTCATTTCAACCAAACATGTAATCAATTATTACAACTAACCATTAACCACGTATTATTCTTTTTTTTTAGTACTATTCATTAAAAAACCTACAACTATTGCCACTAATACAATGCATACTAGCGCAAAAATGGCAATCATTATTTTACCATTATTTAAATTAGATAATATTATATTTAATTTCATTATTGGTGGTGTATTTATGTTTTATACCGTAAAGATATTGGCTAAAACCCACCTATAATATGATAATTGTCAGTCTTGCAAAAAAAAGTAATTAAAGTTCTGTACCTGTACTAAAAACAGCAATAGTTAATAGTATTAATGCTGCAATTACAATTATAAATGCAGCTATAGTAATAGTGTTGTTCTGAAAAAAGTAGTTACTTGTTTTTTTCTCTTCTTCTTTCATAAACTTAATATCTTCTTCTCCTTGTTTTAAATCTCTTTTCATTGTTATAGTTTTTAGTGTGTGCACAAGTATACAAGAATGTGGTAAAAACTAGTATCGCAAAAAAAAATAAAAATAACTCAAATGCTTTATGGTAAATGAGTTAAGGATAATATCATTTGCGGCAATGTAACCCCTATAGTTTGCTGAAATTTGTAACACAAACAAATAAAATATAAAAATTATGAGCAATAACAGTAACACATTATTAGGAGTATTAGCAGGAACCGCAGTAGGAGCAACATTAGGAATTTTGTTTGCGCCAGACAAAGGAATTAATACCAGAAGAAAATTGGTAGATGAAGCCGTAGCAACAAAAGAATCTCTTGCAGATAGTGCTTTAGATTTAAGAAATACGGTAGCTGCAACAGTAGCAACAAATAAAGAAACGTTAGACACAAAAATTGAAAACTTAGTATCTGACGCTAGTTACAAAGCAGACGATGTAATTAACCAATTAGAAGGTAAATTAAAAGAGCTAAAGGCTAAAAACAAAAAATTACAAAAATCATAAATGAGTGTAATTAACTCCATAGACAAAACGGCAACTGAAGCCGCAGCGGCTGGAAAAAAATACGTAGATGTATCTAAAAAATACTACGAGCTAAAAGTTTTTCAGCAGTTAACAAGTACATCATCCTATGTAGTAAAAACAGTTATTATAGGAGGCCTACTACTGTTAGCATTTTTGTTTATGGCAATTGGCGCTGCACTGGCTTTAGGAGACTTGTTTAACAATATACCATTAGGGTATTTGGCAGTAGGAGGTATTTTTATACTGTTTGGCCTATTGGTGTATAGTAGAAGAACATTTATAGATAAAATATTAATTAAAAATATGTCTAAGACATATTTTGATTAAACCACAAACTATGCAATACACATCATTTAAGCAAATTGAGCTGGATTTGAAAAGGCTTAGTTTAGAAAGGCAAATACTAATAGAAGAGCTAAAGTCACAAAAACACCAAGTTGCAGAAGACTTAAAACCATACAACTGGGTAAGCTGGGCTTATAAGCTGGCACGTAAATACGGAGCTTTACTAGTTATTAAAAAACTATTTAAATAAGCTATTGCCTAACGTTTAATCACAAAAACACACACAACTATGAGTAATGAATATGCAAAAAACGAAAGAGATAACATAGAAAAATACCAAGCAAAAGGTTACACCAGTAACTTTAGTGTGGTAGATGGCAAATTGGTAGACGTAGAAGAAAAAACCAAATACACGCCACAACAAGTTTTTGTGGTAGAAGAACACAGGTATGAGGGTATGAGTAACCCGTCTGATATGTCTATACTGTATGTTATAAAAACAGAAGACAACAATAAAGGTACTGCTTTAATTGGCTATGGGCCAACGGGTAATTTAAATGCAGCAGAATTTTTTAAAGACATACCCAAAGAAAATTACAACAATTAAACTGTTCCCCAAAACAGCTCTATATATATGAGAAAAAGCAACACTATTTTTAGTGTTGCTTTTTTGTTTATAACAAACTACCATTAAAAAGCTACCATTGGTAAAGTATTTTGCTACAACTATACATATGTATGTTTTAAGTAGAAAAATTAATTATAAATTGTAAGAAAATTAGTTAGTTGGTTTTTAAGTTAGAATTGTAAGAGACGAGACTGTTCCCCAAAAGAACCTCTCTTTTAAGAGAGCAGCACTATGTATATAGTGTTGCTTTTTTTTGTAGTAATTTATAATTAAAAAACTACCACAGGTAAACTATTTTATGTCAATTACACATTTCCGTAATTGTGATATAAAAAATAGTTTTACATTGTAGGAAAATTAACAGACAAAAAACAACTAGAAAGGCAAATGTGCGTTTATACAACCATATTGGCGGAATAAACGCAATTAATTGCGTTTATATGTAGTTACCACACATTTAAGAACAACCAATGGAATTAACAACTATAAACCAAATCCGTGAGAAAAGAGATTCTATTCGAGAAAATATAAAAGACTTGAATTTGAAAGATTATAGTTCTGAAAAATATGGTAGCGAAAACGAATACACTTTTAGAGGTCTGATTGGAGGAATTGAAGCTTTATTAACTGATATTTCTACATTAACTAGATACCCTTCTAAATTTGTCAAAATATCCACTTACAGTGAAAGGAATAGTATTTATTCAAATTTAACTCGGATAGAAACATATTTAACAAGTCCAGCTAATTACATTCCTCAATTTGAAGCTTTAAAAATACTTTTGAGAAGTTATAATGTAAGATATTTTTCAGACAGACAAATTGAATTTGAAAGTGAAATAGAAGATGTAAGAAAAATTAAACTACAATTACAACAGGTTTTAGTTGACTCAAAAGAATTAAATCAAAATATAGAAAATAGCAATAGTACTTTAGAAGAAAAATTAGAAAAGAGTAATGAAAAACTAGAAGAAATTGAAGCGGAATTAGAAAAAATAGTTGAACAAAAAGACAAATTAATTGAGCAATCGGAAACTCTAGAGACAATAAATACTAATCTAGAAACAATAAATGAAACAGCCTCTGAAAACCTTGTAGAAATCACAGAATCATTAACAGAAAGTAAATCCAATGAAAAACTAATTACTTCTTTTGCTGACAAAGTTTTAGACAGAGAACAACGACTTGATGATTTAGAGTTGAAAACAAAAACTAATAATGAAAAGCTTCAGGAATATGATTTAGAAAGGAAATCAATTTTAAAAGAAGCTAACAAGTTAATTGAATCATCAAAAAAAGCACTTAATTACACTACTGCAGAAGGGATTAGTGCATCTTTTCAAGGACAGTATGAAAATTCTAATAACAAATGGATTTTTGGAAGTTGGATTTTTGGTGCTATTGTCTGTTTAATTGGAACGGTTTGTTTAGGAATTTGGATTTTAGAAACCAACCCGAATAACATTGGACTTTTAATTGGTCGAATTTCACTTCTTCCTCTACCTATAATCGGAGCGATTTTCTGTGCTAATCAATATACAAAACAGAAAAACATTATAGAAGATTATGCTTATAAAATGGTTTTATCTAAAGCTATTGTTGGCTTTTCAGAACAGTTAAAGAAAAATGGAACTGATGGAAATGAAGAATATGTACATTACATTAAAACTGCTCTTGAAGAAATACATAGAGACCCATTAAGGAAAAGAGACAGCAAAAAATCTAACGAATCAAAAGAGTCTGGAAATTTAAAAGATTTAGTTGAAGTAGCTGAAAGAATAATTAAAATGACAAAACTTGATTAAAAAACGTGTGGTAACACCGTATATAATTTATTGCTAGTTCTAGCCTACTTACGAATCCCGAAGCGTCGGGACTTACGGATTTTCTATTCGGTTTTTATTTGCTAAATTAGGTGCTTAAACCACGCAACAAACCATATACAAACACGTTAGCCACAAGCTGAATGAACCAACTGAAAGCCAAAATAAAATACCTGAAATCATTTCTAAAATCGGAATGGGATTTTAATGATTATCCATTAGAAACGTGGAAAAATCCGAATTCGGAACAAAACAATTTGGAATATGGAGCAAAATTTACGAATTGGTGGAGTTTAGTCGCTCACGGAGAAACGGAAAATAAAGCTGTTGAAAATCTAAAAAAGCACCTTACTGATTTTAAGAATAATAATACGGAAATCCCAAGACCTGGAGCAAATGTTCCATTAGAATATACCGAGAGTGACCGAATTGAAAAAAACGAACATATCGCATTCGAATTTTTTGACAAAATAATCGGAATTAATTTCTACGACTGTTTTATATCTGACTTGAGTTCATTGCACGATTTTGATTTAGTCAATGAACAAACTTTAGAAAAAATTGAATCTGTATTTGGAATAGTTCCTAGAGACAAAGACTATTTCTTATCCGATATTTTCGAACAAATAAATGAAAAAGCCAGTGGCTAACACCGTGTAAAAAACATAGCTAATAATTACTAAACCGAAAGGTTTGTGTATATTTAGTAAGCCCGCCAAATTTTTGATTTGGCTTTTGAAAAGAGAAAAATTAAAAACAAAATATAATCCCGAGGCTTCGGGACGGCTCTGTGTTAATCCGAAAAGTTAGCGTCTTTTTATACGCAACTAATTAAGAAAATTGAATCTTATAGAAAAGAAACTTTGATGAAAAAAATTATATTACTTGTGATAATAGGGCTTTCAATTTTTGCTTGTGCAGATGACAATGAATGTTGTATAAACGTTGATATTGGAATTGATATAAAATACTTAAATGCGGAAGGCGATAACTTATTTGAAATAGATAATGGTTATAACGAAACGAGCATTACCATTTACCATAAGATAAACGGAGAATGGAACAAATATTATAAAAGTAATTTAGACTCCCCAAAAGGAATTAAGGTTGTTAAAGGAGAAAACGGAAAAGTTTTAAATATTTCACCAAGTACAACGTTGGACGCAAACAATCTCTCAGAAACTAAAATTGAATTTTCTGACTCTGATTTCGATATTATAAAAACAGAAATTGACAAAAACAGTTCTAATACAATTGTAACAAAAGTATGGTATAATGGAAATTTAAAATGGGAAGCTAATAATAGCGAAAGAATGTTTGAAATAATTAAATAAAAACAGTTTACAGCTATGCGTATAATTCATTGCTAGTATACGCCTACTTACAAATCCCGAAGCTTTTAGACTAGCAGACTTTTTATTCTGTTTTTATTTTCTAAATTAGGTGCTTAAGCCACGCACTAACTATATACAAATACATTATACATCATTTAAGCACAACATTAAAAATTAGAATTATTATTTGATGGAAGAAAAGTTAGTGATGAGTATAGCAGAAAAGTGGAGTGTTAATCCAACAAAACTATTGGAACGGACATACATAAAAAATGAGTTAGGATTGGTAGGGAAATAAATACTACAGCTAAATGAAACAGTACAGTTTAAATGAAAAGATAATAGTACTTAAGGCAAAAAAAAGCCCACTCTTTATTAGAGTTGTTATGTTCTTTTTTGCTTTTACATCATTTCTTATACCATTAGTAGCTACTATTATGTCAATTGCAATTGGAAAAGGATTACAGATAGGGTACTTTATTGGTTTATTCTTATTTGGACTTATAGGGTTTAGACTTTTAAAAATAGCTCTTTGGAATACTTATGGTAAAGAGACTATAATCTGGAATTCATCAACATTAAAATACGAAGCAAATTTTGGATGGTTTAAGGATCAAACAAAAACTATAAAATTAAATAAGATAGATTTTTTTATAAATAAAATAGGATACGCAGAAGAAAAAATAGGAACATTGGTTATAGGGGATGAAAATAAAAAAATAGAATCAGCTATTAAAATACCAACAGTTCAGATTGAGGAATTGATAGTGAAATTAAAAGAGATAGAACAAACTGGTGTATAACAATAATTAAGGCAAATTAGTTTATTATGCAAGCAATGATTATTCAAAAAAACAGATGAAAAAACAAACATTCCTTCTCCTTTTTATTATTCTAATGTTACAAAGTTATATTGTTAAATCTCAGCAAGCATTTGTAACTCCCTCAAGTTATATAGATAGTATTTTTAGTGCTGTAGAAAATAATGATTTTGAAAAATTTAGAAGACAGTTTGATTCTAGTGAATTAAAAAGGGTTAACCACTTGAAGAAAACACAAAAGGGAAGTAAAATGCTTGAGAATTTTATTCTTTATGTAAATAATCAAGAAAAGATAATAGCAAAGAATTATAGGGATATAAGCGATACTATAAAAAAGTATAATCTAAAACTTGATAATCAATATTACAATACATTTAAATATTATATAAAACCAAATGCAAATAATGAACCAGATGAGAGAACAGCTAACGTAAGTTTTAATTTCTTAAAAGATTCTTTATTGATTACCATTTCTCCCTATTACTATAAATTGCATAGATATAATAACCAGTGGGTTTCTAAAAATAAACTAGAATTAGAAAATTATAAACTAAGTAAAATTTCTTCTCAAAAAACATACTTTATTAATGAGTTAAATGAAGACTTTTATACTTATGGCGTCAAAATTTTTAATATAATTAAAAATAAAGATTTCAAAAAATTAAGTAAAGAATACCCTCAGGAAAAAGAATATGATTTATTAGATGCTCCAATGAGGTCTGCAAGAGAACTTTCTAATTATTTACGGGAAAATAAGGCTAAATTAAATAAGGGTTTTTATAAGTTAGAAATTTTAGAGTCAATTATACCTGAAAAAACACAGGTTAGATGGTACAAAAAACAATACAGATATGAGGCTAATATGGAGATAAGGTTATTTGTGAAAACTAGTAAAGGAGATAGGTATTTAAATATAATTTGTTTGCCTACAAAAAATAGGATAATGCTTTATAACATAGATACAGATCTAGATTTACCTTAATCATAATTAAGTACAAGAGTAACAAATGGAATTTACACAAAAAAAATATACAATACCAATAGTACTTATTTTTTGGATTTTATATGTTTTACAAACCTGAAATTTGTCTTTTAATTCTTGGTTCTTTACTTATACTAATAGGAATTAAATCTTGGGCTGTTATAATGGGTATTAAAAAAACGGAATTGAATGCATAGGTAAAGCCCTATTCTATGGCGCTGATAAAGAGGGGATGTAGAATACTTGCAATTGAATTTAAAACTAGAAATGGACAACAGGTAAAGAAAAAAGCCATACAGTTATGCATCAACCAATTTAAGTAAAATTAAATATTACAAAGACAAAATTAAAGTGCCTGTACCTGTCTTGTATAATAAAAATAATCACCTCAATTTTGATGGAAGAAAAGTTAAGAGATCATATTCAAAATTTAATACCTCTTACAGATGATGAGTTTTCATTTGTTCTATCGCATTTTTCATTTGAAAAATATAAAAAAAATGATTTTCTTATTCAAGTAGAAGATAATGTAAAGTGTTGTTATTTTGTTGTTTCGGGACTTTTAAAATTAGTTTACGATGACACAAATGGGAAACAGCATATTGTTTCATTTGCAATGGAAGACTGGTGGGAAAGTGACTTTTCAGCTTATTTTACAGAAACTAAAGCTAAAATGTCATTACAGTGTATTGAGGACACTATGGTATTTTCTTTAAGCTTCAAAAATTATCAAAAACTATTATCTCAATTACCCAAAATGGAGCGTTTTTTTCTCCAAAAATCTAACGCAGGATACATTTCTTCACAAAATAGAATTTTATCTTTTTTAACTTCAAATGCTCAGCAAAGGTATAAACAGTTACTTAAACAATATCCTCAACTATTTCAGCGAGTTCCCAAAACTCTTTTAGCTTCATATTTAGGTGTTTCACGTGAGACACTTAGTCGGCTTTCTTCTTAACGTATTTAGTCTCTTTAAAATTGTGATGTTTATCACGCTCTAACAGTACTCTAGTTTAGAAGTTTGTAGTGTACAAAATAAAAAAGAAGAAAAAATGGAAAAAAGAATAATTAATCCTTGGAAATGGCAGAACGAAAGAAGTTATGCACAAGCAATTGAAGTAAGAAAACCAGAAGGAACTTTGTATGTTTCTGGGCAAACAGCAATAGATGCTGATGGAAAATCTAGCACTGCAGATATGCAAACTCAATTAATTAAATCTATAGAAAATTTAGAAAAAGTGATAACGGAAGCCGGTTATGAATGTAAAAATATTGTGAGATTAAACATTTATACAACTTCATCTGAAGAGCTTTTTACCTGTTTTGATGTTTTCCAGAATTGGATTAAGAAACATAACATAAAGCAAGCAAGTACACTATTAGAGGTTAAAAGTCTTTTTGAAACTTTAAAAATAGAATTAGAAGTTACCGTGGTAAAATAATATTGGATTAAGGCTCTAAAATCATAAAAAAAACAAATAGCTGACAATGTGTAAAGGTAATAGCTAGTTTACGCCTATTTATGAACTCCGTAGTATATGTATTTATCTATTTTTTATGTACTATTTATTTGCTAATTTGGTACGGAAATATATAAACACTTTAAAACTAATTCTGTAATAATAAAAACCATTAAATATTTTCCAATGAAAAATATATCTATACTTGCAAGTCTTTTAGTTGCCTTAGCTTTTATTTCATGTAAAAATGATAAAAAAACAGAGAAAAATGAACTACAGGAACCAGTTAAAAAAGAAGAGACTGTTACAAAAAAGGATGTACAAACAGATAAACCAGATAATACTAATGTAAAAGAATTTTTATGGGATAATATACCTGAATCTACCCTAGATATTGGTGCGTACCCTTACATTACACCACCAAAAGGGATGATTGTAGACAAAGATGGATCTGAATCTTTTGAATTTGATAAGCTTGAGTTTTTTGATGGTAATACGTTTTTTGTACTAGACGGTAGAGTAGAGCGTATGCAAATAAAAATGGAAGGCGATAAAGAATGGCAACAATATTTATTTGATAAAAGTGTCTCTGAATATTTAAAATCTATTGGAGCAAATTTAATTTTTGAAGGACAAATTCCGTCAGAGTTAACTCAAAAATGGGGCGACAGTCCAAATGCTATTTACAAACATATGCACGAGTTTTATGGAGCAGATGTGGTAAACCATCCTGTTAGTTTTTATGTGCTTAAAACCGCAGATAAAAAAATAGCTTTTCAAGTATCCTCTAACTCCAAAACCATTTCAGTTGTAGAAAATAAAGCGTTTGTACAAACAATACAAAAAGTTACTGCAGAGGATATTTTAAAAGAAATTACTGATAAAGGTATTGCTACATTACATATTAATTTTGATACTGGTAAATCTAGAATTAAGGCAGATTCTTATGAAGTAATTAGTGAAATATCTAAAATGATGAAATCTAATCCAGAACTAAAAATTAGTATTGAAGGGCACACAGATAATGTAGGTGACGCTTCTTCTAACCTAAAACTATCTAAAAACAGAGCACAAGCCGTACTAATGGCTATTGTAGAAGAAGGTATTAATGAGACCCGTTTAAAAAGTGAAGGATTTGGACAAACAAAACCTTTAGATGATAATACTACAGAAGAGGGTAAAGCACAAAATAGAAGAGTAGAGCTAAGAAAAATATAGTATATGTAAAGTAGCCTTTTATAGCAATTTGTAATAAGTTTTGTTAAAGGGTTATTTATAAGGAAACAGAGCCTCTGAATTTTTTATTCAGAGGCTATTGTTTTTTAATATCTTATAAATTTATTACAACTTTGTTGCATTAACAAAATACATTCTTATATTTGCAATCTTGTTGCATTAAATATAGTTTATTTTGAAATTAACGTTAAACAGGCCAGATACTTTTGGCGCACTTGCCAGTGCCTTATGCTTAGTTCATTGCTTTGCTACACCTTTTATTTTTATAGCACATAGTTGTGCTGCTGGTGGCTGTGTAACTAGTCCGGTATGGTGGCGTAGCTTAGATTACATTTTTTTAATTATTTCATTTTTTGCGGTATTGCAATCTGCAAAAAATACCTCTAAAAATTTTATGAAACCTTTACTTTGGACAAGCTGGTTTAGCCTGTTTTTTTTAATTGTAAACGAAAAAATACAGTTACTTTCTTTACCAGAAACCGTAACTTATATTATAGCTATTGTACTTGCTGCATTGCATATTTATAACTTAAAATATTGCCAGTGTAAAACCAATAATTGTTGTAGTAATAATGGATAAAAATAATATAGAAACAGTAGGAGATAACCATATAGCTACAAGTGTAGATACTCCTTTGCGTAAAAATGCTTTTCTAAAGTCTGATGATGAAAAGATAAGCGCTATTCAGCATCACTTTAAAAAAATAATGGAAGAGTTAGGTTTAGATATTACAGACGATAGCTTATCTGGTACGCCATATAGAGTTGCAAAAATGTATGTTAAAGAACTTTTTTATGGTTTAGATCCTAAAAACAAGCCAAAATTATCTGTTTTTGAAAACAAGTATGCTTACAATAAAATGTTGGTAGAGCAAAACATTACTATAGACTCCTCTTGTGAGCATCATTTTTTACCAATAACGGGTTTTGCACACATTGCATATGTGCCAAAAGATAAGGTTATTGGGTTATCTAAAATAAATAGGTTGGTAGATTATTATGCGCACAGACCACAGGTACAAGAGCGGTTGTCTTTGCAAATATTAAAAGACCTTCAAAATACATTAGAGACACAAGATGTTATAGTTATGGTAACAGCAAAACACTTATGTGTATCATCTAGAGGCATAAAAGATAAAAGCAGTTTTACCACAACACTAGAGTACGGTGGTTGTTTTACCAATGAGCAAACCAGAAACGACTTTTTAAAAATAATAGAGAAAACAACGGTATAATTTTAAAAATAAAAACAGTAATCTAAACCTTCACAATTGTATGTGTTTTTTATTTGTTACATTGGTGTACTAATAATAACAACCAACCAAACAAATTTTAAATATGAAAAATACAAGCCACTCACTATTAGTTATTCTTTTCTTTCTTATAATTGTTTCTTGTGATAAGAAAATAACGTTTGAGCAGCAAATTAGTCAAGATGTTTATCAAAAAATAGCGAGTGGGTATTGTGAAGAAGATAAAATACCAAAAGACGCAGTAATTAAAAACTTTAAGATAGGAGAAATTACGCCTATTGGAGATACAGGTATGATTGATGTTGCTTTGGAGTTTGATATTACTGATGCAGATGGTAATGAAGAGCACATTACAGAAGCAATGCTTTATTTAGATAAAGGAAAGGATAAAAAAATGCTTGCTATTTTTTGTGAGTACGATTATAGAAAGCAGTAATACAATACCTAAACTTATAGGGCATACTCTATTTTATAAAAATTACATATTAACAGCAATTTTTATGTTTACCAAAATTGCTGTTTAGCATACCATACATAAACCAGTTTTGCTTATCAACTGTAATAAATACTGCTATTTATTATTTTGGTATAAATTTTTTCTCTAAACATAGTTTTAAATACTAAAAGTTTACAATAGTACCTCTACAGCATCAAATATATACCAAACCCGGTCATATATATATTCATACAACTATAACTCCTTAATTATCTGTACGTTTGCTTTGTGTAAAAAAGTAATTAATAACAGTACAAAATATAATTATAGATGAGAAGGGGATTAATGGTATTATTTTTTTTAACTCTAACCTTGTTTTCTTGCAAAGACAAGGAGATAGGTACAGAAGAGGGAATTGTAAACATTGAAAAAATTTTAGAAGAGAATTTTGATGATGATTTTGAAGTGTATCAATTGTCATTAAACGCATCTACTTTAAAAAGTAACCTAGATAATATAACAAGAGTATATAAGGTTAAGGACATTTTTTTTCAGGACAAGTTTGTTTATAATGGTTTTACAGATCCCGTAAAAAGTCCGTTTGCAAATTTATTTAAACAAAATAAGCCTTTTAAAGTAGGAGATGCTAATGTATCTATTATTCCTACTAAATATAAAGAGGCTATAGCGCTTTTAAAAGAAAAAGGATTGTTTAAAGAAAAATCAGACTACATACTTAACGATTGGGTTTTTGAAGCAGATAAAAATGGAGATATTTTTTCTGAATTTGATTTGCAATATGAAGTAGGGGCTAATAAAGTTGGTAAAGTTATCACCATAATTTATGATGAGTATAGCTTTAAAGTAGATAAGAATAATGCATTAAGTTTAATAAAGTAGTAGTAAAATGAGTAAAGTAATAAAAAGTTTATGTTGTGTGTTGCTTCTAGTTTTATCTAGTTGTGGAAAAGGAACTAGTGGTACTATAGTATTAAGTACAAAAGAAGGAGTTTCAGAAATAAAAAAAATAGTAGAAGACCAATTTGGGTTAGACAAAGATGCTTACTCTTTAACTATTTCTAACAAAAGTTTAAACTCTATAGAGGTAGAGCAAGTAACTGTTATGCTAGCAGAAAAAGGTAAATCTTCTATGTGGTTTTATTCTACAGTAATGAATAAGCTTTTTAAACCAGAATCTGGAGTAAAAGAGACTGATAATACAAAAGCCGTAAAATTAAAAGATTTTAATGTAGATAATATCCTAGCAAATTATAACAAGGCAATTGTTTTAATAGAAAAAGAAACAAAAGAATTTAATAACTACAGGTTAGAAGGTAGTTATAGTATGATTGTAGATCAAGAGACAGGAAAAATAAATGAGTCTTTTAATTTATTTGCTGATAAAATCTCTACCAAAGAAAACAGTTTTTACGGCAAACGAATAGAAGATAGCAATGTGTTTAAATTTTCATTTAAAACTGATGAAAATGGTACACTTGTAGCTACAGAAGGATTAAACGTATTTGAAAAATAAATAATAACCAACTAAATAAAATTAGAATGAAAATAGAATTGTACAAAGCAGTAGATCATCCTACAATTGAAGACGTAGAAAAAGTATTAAAAGAAAAATTAGGAGATAAGTACGAGTATAAATTGAAGAAAAAAGCAAGCTTAGCTGGTGCTATGGTTGGCGGAGCGGCTCAAGATCAAATTACCGTAATTAAAAATGCTTACCACAGAACGGTTGTTGGTTTACAAACAACATCTAGCTCATCACCATCTGTACCTAAGTACACAACTATAAACTTTTCTGAAGCTACATTAGCGGGCTGGTTAGGGTTTTTAAATAACCAAGTAGGCTTTATTGGCAGAATTGTAATACGCTTAATATATGGTAGTGATTCTGAAATTTATGATGAAGTAAGAAACACTATTAAAGACAACATGAATATAGAAATAGAAGTGCATGAAGCAGGTTTAGGTGCATTATTTAAAAAGAAGAAAAAGGAAGAAGCTGTAGAGGCATAGATGCTTACTTAAAACAAAAAAGTCCCTTATCTAAATTTTAGATAAGGGACTTTTTTATGCGTTTGTATTAATACTAGAAAGCACCAATAAAGTGGCTACCAGTTGTGTTAACTAGTTCTGCACCTTTTGTAACTTGGCCAGTTACAGTGTTTATAACGTATATGTTTCCGTTTTTACCAACAGGAGCTTGTGTTACGTAAATATCATCACCATCTACAACAAAACCTTGGTACTGAAATAATTCAAAATCTACTTCGTAAGGAATGTCATTTATAGTTGTTGCTGTTTTTGCATTTAAATCAACCAATGCAAAAAAGCTTTCGCCTCTACCAGAAATACCTTCTGCAGAACCATTATGGCGGTAAGCAACAACAGCTTTACCATTAGCAGCTGGTCTCCAAGCTAAAATATAAGCACCTTCTACACCTAAAGCATCATCTAAATTAAAATCATACGAATTATCATATTCATTATCTGCATCAATTTTTAAGATATGAGAACCATTAGGATCACTTTGGTTAGCTTGGTATACGCTACCATTGTATAAAAATGCATTAATACTACGGTAACCGTTTGTATTGCCATTACCGGCAGTAGAAGTAATTACCGTTGGGTTTAATAAAGATGGGTAGTCTAATACAATTGTTTTAGAACCTAAAATTTCATAATCACTGTCAGACTCTGCAGTTGCAGGGTCTACTTTACTTAAACGTGCGCCAATGTATAATTTATCTCCAGCAGCATTTAAAGTAGGCATATCTATTCTAGAAATGTAATAACCTTGAGCTTCTTCTTCTGCAGATAAAGAAATGCTTTGCTCTTCAAAGTTTTTAATAGAAGAGTTTTCTAAATCTAAAGTAACTACACCCATAGTAGCTTCAGTGTGTAAATATGTATCATCAGTGGCATCATCAGGTGTACCATTATCATCAAACTGGTGTTCTGTAGAAACATAAACAGCAGCACCTGTTTGGTCACCATCAAATAATTTTATCCATCTTGGAGCAGTACCAACATAAGGAGCAATACTAACTTCTGTACCTGTTTTGGTAAAATTTTGTCCGCCTTCTACAGTGTATTTTGTATAATTACCACCAGTATCACCAGCATAACTAATATTAAACATTGTACTACCATCTTCAGATGATTGTAACCTTGCAGTTCTGTTAGATGGCACAATAAATCCGTTATCAAAAGGAGCAATAGATACCGTTGGGTCTTTGGCATCTTCACT
Organism: Cellulophaga geojensis KL-A; assembly: GCF_000568425.1. Taxonomy (NCBI): domain Bacteria; kingdom Pseudomonadati; phylum Bacteroidota; class Flavobacteriia; order Flavobacteriales; family Flavobacteriaceae; genus Cellulophaga; species Cellulophaga geojensis. The sequence continues at coordinate 6,639 of NZ_ARZX01000001.1, read as the reverse complement.
AGATAAGGAGTAAATTAAAGTACCACCATTACCATCTCCAGGATTGTCTCCCATTTTAGCTGCTGCAACAGTTATCCATCTGCCAGCAATTGGCTCTTCAGTATCTGTTGGTGCATCTCCGCTATCATCACTACTACAAGAAGCCAATAACCCTAATGTAGCAAAGGCTACAGCAAAAGATTTAATATGTATTAAATTACGTTTCATTTTATATAATGTTTAAAAAATTAAAATTTATTTATGGTATAATTAAGTTTAAAGTAAAAGGCTCTACCTGGTTTTTGTACCGATAAGTTGTCGTACACAGGCTCATCAAAAATGTTTTTAATATCAAAACTTGCAATCAGTTTTTTATTAGGAAAAACATAGCTAAGTCCAAAATCTTGTACCAATTGTGTAGGTACTTTAAAAAACTCGTCTCCTACAGTATTTTTACCTTGTGGTGGTAGGTAAGAGAACTCATCTGTAAAGTACATTGTATAAAAAAGGTTTAACCTAGATTTTTGTTGTATTACATTTTTAAAAGCGTAACGCACATTACCATTCATAGTAAAAAACGGAGTGTTAGGTACAGCTATGTCTATACCATTACTCTCTATATTTAGTTTAAACGTAGAGGCATTAAAATTTAGATTAAAGTTGTTGTTAAACGTATAATTTAATTGTGCGTCTATACCTTTAGATGTTCCGCTTCCTTGGTTTACGTATACAATTAGTTCATCATCAATATTTAAAGATGTTTCTATAGGTAAGCCAATACGGTCTTTTATGTTTCTAGAAAACAAATTGGTAGCTACAGTAAAATTGTGTTTTTTAACCTGAAAAGAACCAAACCTAACCCCTAAATTGTAATTGTTACTTTGCTCTGGATTAATACTTGTGTTAGCAACTACATTGTCTCCATCATCGCCAAAAACCTCTGTTTCATTAGGTAATCTTATGGCTTTTTCTGCAGATGCTAATACGGTAATAGTAGGTGTTATGGTGTAAGATGTAGCAAAACCATAACCAGTGTGCTCTACATCACTAACAGTAATTTCATCTACAACAGTAGCATTACCATTACTATCTTCTTGTATCTCTGGGTCTATATTTTCTGTTTTTTGCTGATATAATTTACCAAACACATTTGCTTTTAACTTGTTATTTACGGCAGACAGCTCATAACTTAAAGAGTATATGTTTTTATGTAAATTTCTTGTGCCTTTAAATGTGTTTTCTAAAACAGACCTTAGCTCGTCACTATCTTCTCTATCAATTCCACTATAAATATGATTGGCAACTATTTTGTTATTCTTATTAATAGCGTAAGATATACCTGTTCTAATAGAAGAAACATCTCTTTTAATTTTAGCTAAAGTTGGTCCGCCTTCTTGCTGAGATCTCCAAGTATATTGGTATTCATCTCCTCTAAAATCAATTGCTCTATCTCCGTTCCAACTATAGGCCCAAGAAACAGTGTCATTAACAGTACGGTTTCTTTTACCATAAACACCGTTTATTGTAACATCTAATCCTTTGGTAAAAAGATCATTTTTTTTGTAAATAAAATTAGCCAGTAATGCATTAGACTCTAAAAACCTGTCTTTATATGGCGTAATTGTCATAAAAGCACCATGCTGTACCTCTTTATAATCATCAGATCCGGTAACACCAACCAAAAACTGATCTGCCCATTTTACATTTGTAAATCCAATTTGTGCCATACCACCAGTAGAGCGGTAAGCATCATTAAACCTACGAGCTGTTATAGGGGTTTGTACACCACCTAAACCAGTAACAACTACACTTCTTCCAGATACTTTATAGTCGTTATCTGAGTAATTGTGAAAAAGAGAAGTTTTTACAGTAAAACCACTATTGTTAGACCTGTACAAACCATTAACACTAGCTTGTAAGGTGTTAAAAGACCCGTAAGATACAGATGCATTTAAATTAGTTTTAGCATTATCTTTTAGTACAACATTAATTGCACCACCCAAGGCATCATCTGCCAAATGGCCAGGAACAACACCTTTGTATACTTCTATATTTTTTATCATAGAAGGTGGTATGCTATTTAAGTTAAATGAAGAACCATACATAGAACTAGGAATACCGTCTATAAAAATACGTACAGCACTACCAGATAATCCGTTTAGACTATAGCTAACGTCTGACCCTAAACCACCATTTTGTCTTATTTTTACACCAACAGTAGTGTTAAGTAGCTCATTTGTTTGTATGTTTCTAATACTTGCTTCTTCAGTTTTTACTACGTTTACAGCAAAACCTTGAGTTTCTATTTGGGTTTCTTTTGTTTTACCGTTTAGTAACACCTCATTTAGCTCATTGTCTTCATTATAGCTAAGTGTATGTTTAATTTTTGTGTTTTTTTTAGATACCTTAACCGTAATATATTCAATGTCTTTGCCGTAGTATTTTATTGCAATTTTATGAGTTCCGTAACCAAGGTTGTTTAGTGTAAAGTATCCCTTGCTGTTTGTATAAGAGTGCTGAATTGGTTTTTCTGTAAAAACAGATGCTTCTGCAACCGGTATACCATTTTTAAAATAAATAACTCCAGATATAGTACCTGTTTCAATTTCTTCAGATGCTTGTGAAAAAACCGGAAAAGTTAATAGCAGGCTTAAAACTGATACTATTTTTAACATAGAATTAAAATATTTTTTATATTTATTAAGACTTAGTCTAAATTAATTTAGATTTGCAAATCTAAGTTTAGGACAACTGAAACAACTAACGTAAAAGGAAGTTTTAACAACGTATTAAGAAATAATGAGTGTAGGGTTAAAAAGCTTTTCTTCTTTTATTAATTTTAATTGTAGCACTGTAAAAGCTACCCAAGATAAAATTAGTTTAAAGGGGACCAACATAGTAAGTAATGTACACAACCAAGTAGATGAAGAGGTCTTAGTGTGTAATAGTACTATAGTTGTAGCTAATAAAAACACAGTAACAGAAATAGGGTTTAATGTAGATGTTACTAGTGATGTTAGATTTGTAAAGTTGCATTTTTCATTGCGAGGTAATTATTTACACTCTTGTACCAATACAACCAATTTTAAGGTAAATGTGCCAGAAGGGTGTTGTAATATGTTTTTTGTGCCAGTTTTACCAACAGTAGAAACGTATACAGGTAGGCACCATAAAACTTTAGAGGTATATATTACACCGCAAGAATTGGCAAAAATTGTAGGTGCTGAGTTTGGGACAGATTTAAAACAGTTTTTTTCTAAAATTACCGCCCTAGAACCAGCAGCTTATTATAAAAAAAGTAAACAAATACCTTTAAAATTTAAAAACCAGATTAACGAAATTTTACAGTGTAAATACACTGGTAGTTTAAAAGACAATTATTTAAAAAGCAGGCTTGTAGTTTTACTAATAGATTTTTTAATGAAAACAGCAAAACCTGTGGCAGAAGAGGCAATTATAGCTGAGCAAGATTATTTAGCACTGGTAAAAGTAGAGGCGTATTGTAACCAAAACTTAAAGAAAAAACTAACCATTAATCATTTATCGCTTATTGCTGGTTTTAATACAACAAAGTTAAAACGCGACTTTAAAAAGGTATATAAAACCACCATTTTTAAACACATAACCCAACTAAGAATGCAAAAAGCAAAAGAGCTTATACAGGAAAAAGGCTTGTCTATTGCTGAGGTTTCTTATGAAGTTGGCTACTCTAACCCACAGCATTTTACGGCAGCTTTTAAAAAAACAATTGGCTACTTACCAAGTAAACTAATTAAATAACCACTAATTCACCAATTCTTGTTCTTCTCCTAAGTAATTTGGGTCTCCGTGTTTTTTTTTAATAAAAAACATACGACTTCTTTAAATGTACGTTTGATATTTTTTAATTAATTTTTGTTAATAAGTTTGTAATTACTATTATTGTAGGAAATTAGCACTAGATAAGTGGTTCTAAAAAATATGTGAGTCGTGTTTTGTAATTAAAATAGATTTAAGTACATATTTTATATGATTACCGAAATAGCTATAGAAATTGATAACCTTAAAATTAAAAAATGAAAAATTTATTTTATTCTTCAGTATTTATATTTTTTGTAAGCCTTCTTTTTGTTGGTTGTACAAATGAGTCTGAGGATAACACAAGTACTGAAGAATTTAAGTATTCAAGTTTAAAAAATATATTAAATACTTCAACTATAGAAGATGAGTTGATGTTGGAAAAAGGTAGTTTTATTGTTGATTGGAATAATCCTATGCTAGTAGAAGTTAACAAAAAAGATTTTGGAAACGATACTTATATGTTTAAAGCTGAATCCAAAGGTGGTATTTATAAAGGTGAAAATTTTTTACCTGCAACGCACTGGGTTATAGCAAAAACTAAAGAAGGAAAAACTGATTTAAAAATACATCGTTTTGAACCTTATGCAAATACTATAACACCTAACCCTTCTCCTTTACAAAAAAATGGATTTAACGGTTTAGAATTTATTTTATCTAATACAGGTAAAATTGATGATATTTTAACGTATGAAAACGGAGAGGTTATTGCTTCTTTTTTAGAAATTAAAAAAAATGAAGTAGTAGGTAGTAAATCTGCTAAAGCAAGCTCAGACGAGTTTGATAGTTGTAGTGATATAAATTATGTATGTAACCCTGATGAAACCAATAATGGTAGTGGAGGGTACCAAAGAGTAACAGTATATGTTTACGTAGCTTGGGTTAATGAATATTATGATGTACATAATAATTTTACAGGTTATAATGTTCAAAGTATAAAAGAAGAGAGTTATACAACATGGGTTTATGTTGGTAGTAGTACTTCACCAGCACCAATTTACAACTATGAGTATAGAAATGTTTCTACGGGAGGACTCATACGACAAGTTTCGGTGGAAGATAACGAAGCTGATGGTATATGGCATACCGCATGCAGAAGTTTTGAATATGAGGACTTAGGTTTAACAGGAGTAAAAGTGGCTGCTGTTAAAGGAATAGAGCATCCTGTGCTAAGGATGGACAGATGCCCAGGTATAGGATATGTATTTCCGCAGTCTACTTATTATTTTACACTTCCTTCTTGGAAACCTAGAGCTAAGAAAGAATCTGCTATGGCTTTGGAAAGAGCATTTAAAAAACTTAATAAATATTTCGAAGATGACATACCTTGTACACCTAATGGTCAGTCATATATAGGATTGTTATCCTCTAAACTACTCGAGTTTACCAAAGAAGAGTTTACCAGAATTGGAGGAACAGCCTCAAAATATCCGCCTTCTGGATGGAATGGAGAGGTACATGACTATGAAACTAATATTGGACTTACTGTTCCTGATTGTTAATTTAGATTTTAGATTATGAAAAAAAATATTCAATGTTTTATTATAACTATTTTATTAATTACTCCAATGATATCCAAATCCCAATTAAATGAATCTATTCTGTTCTCAGATTTAAATAATATTATAAACGAGGATTTCAGAAAAACAGTAGACAGTGATTTAGACAATTGGGATATAGAATATAAAAGCGATTTTTACTATGAACCAAATACGTCAAAAGCTTATACTTTCTTAGAATATCCGATAAGTTCAGCTTCTTTCTATATTTCCGAGAATAGTAAGATTAAAAAATTTGGGTTGAGGATTACCGTTAGCGATGGTGATGAATTCTATCAAAGAATGTTCAACCAGTATGGGAATTCATCCGTTTGTAGTCCCAATCAATATTATTTTGACAAGCATGGCGTTAGCTTGCCAAAAGAAGAGAACGAAGAGGCTATGGAACTGCTTTCCAAAATACCAATGCCTACTTTAGAAGATTATAAGGATACAAATTCAATTACTTGGAGCAAAATAAAAAGTGAATCGCTTGGGTTTAGTGTAGATATAACGATTTATAATTCTCCAATTGAAGGTTATAATTTTGAAAGCCCTCAACGTATTTTGCGTATTCTTTTTGAAAAGGAATGTGATGATTAATGTTGTAGAAATGCAAACAAATATGGTATCCAAATATTCATACTTGGACTAGTTTGTCTAAAACCGAAAGAGAAAGAATAAATAAAGTAATTTCTGACTACATAACCAATAACTCTAACGAAAGCTGTACAGAATGAAAAATCTAACATTAATACTTTTTTTAGTTTCAACTCTAATTTGTTTCTCTCAAGAAAAAAAGAAAGAAACTGTTTTTATATTATTTAATGCTATAAGTAATGAAAAATGTAAAGTTCCTGTTGAAGGGAAAGGCTATAAAAAATTAAACAAATTTAGAAAGGAATATGAAGATTATGGTAATATAATTAATTTCAAAATCTGTAATGAAACTTTTAGTTTTAACAAGACAAAAAGCGTTAAAGATACTTGTTCCGTGAAAATATTAAACAAACTTAAAATTGTTGATTTAGAGTATGTTATCAATAAAAAAAACAAGAATATATTAAAATATAACCCATTTGATAAAATCTATATTGAGGAAAAAATCTCAAACAATAAAATTATAAAATATGGAGTAGTTTGGATTGATGAATGGTTGATAATTGAAGATTAAATACTGCCTACTACACGGTATATAAAATATAGAAGCTAAGAGCTTAAAAATTAGATGGGTTTATTTTGGGAAGGTTTAAAGTATCCAAATATTCATACTTGGACTAGTTTG